>JBHJGW010000155.1:0-23122 GCA_050331415.1 Opitutales bacterium
GCGACCGTACACCTGGCGACGGCGGACGGCAATTTCACCAGGCTCGGCAACGACTGCCATGTACTCGCCTACAGCCATATCGCGCATGACTGCCAAGTTGGCGACCATCTGGTGATGAGCAGCCACTCGGCGCTTGGAGGCCACGTGGCGGCGGGCGACCATGTTACGATCGGCTGGGGCGTGGGCATCCACCAATTTGTGCGGCTGGGCTCTCATGCCATGGTGGGAGCCTGCTCGAAGGCAGTCCAGGACGTACCCCCTTTTTGCCTTGCGGAAGGCAACCCCGCAGAAGTGCGTTACATCAACAAAGTCGGCCTGGAACGTCGCGGATTCGCCCCCGATACCATCGCTGCGATCCGCAAAGCGTACAAGGTCCTGTACCGCGAAGGGCTTAGCCGAGGCGAGGCTCTCGCGAAAATCGAGGCCATGCCAGAGGCGACTTCGGTGGAGTTGTCCGCTTTTATCAGCTTCGTGCGCGCCAGTGAGCGCGGCCTGGCTTAACGGTCCGTGTCAGCGCCGTATAGATCAGGCGGAACGCTGCTGCTGATTTTCGACCGAGCGGGAGACGTCTTCGCGGCGCTGGTCAAGCTCGGCGAGTTGCTCCTCGTAGCGAATCGTCTTTGCGAGGAGCGCTTCTTCTCCGGCCTCAATAAACTGCTGACGGTGAGCGAGCTCCTCCTTCATCTGGTTGATCTGCAAGGCTTCGCGAAGCAACTGTGTAATTTCGTCGACCTGCACCCGGAGCTCCCCGAGATCGGACTTCATCTGCTCGATGTCCGCCACAAGCCCTTCAACGCGCACGACCAGCTCCGGCGAAGCAGGCTCCCCGGGCTCATCGATGGGCGCCGACTGCAACTTCGCTATGCCGTCGAAGTCAAAGGTGACCCAACGGCCTTCCCGATCGTCAACGACAGCTGGATGCAGCAGCGCGATTACCTTACCAGGCAGCTCATATTCCAGCTCCGCAACCTCATCGAGAGACATGACGCGGTCGAGAACGTCGTCGTCGACGGAGACCCACCACTCGTCAGCCAGAGCGTGCTCTTTGAGATAGCTTTCAAAGTAGGCGCGTTGCATAGGAAATCGCTCGGAATTATGCCTAGACTGCGCCTGCAGATGCAAAAAGGAAAGCGTAAAGCGCCGGTTAAGGAACCCTTGGGAGCGGACTTCCACGCCTGAACCGTTAGATTCTACCATTAACAACCTAGAAATGTAAACGCTCCGTAAGCGGGTAGAAGCCCTCACCGAGACGACGCCGTTTCCTGATCCAAAATCCGGGGTGTTTCATTCAAAGAAACACCATCAAAATCGCCAGAAGGAGCAGGTAGGCCGCAATTCGGCTGACGATATTGGTCGCAATCGCAATCGTAAGCGCGGTGAGCGAGTTTTTCGCATCTGTGGTGTAGTAGATCAGGACGGCGGTCGAGATCGTGGAGACGCAGTAATCCAGGTAAGGAACGAATCCGATTTTTAGCCAATCATAGATGACGAAGTCGGCCACCGAAAAGACCACGGAGGTACACACGGAAAGGATTACGAGCTGCCGGAACAGCACCGGGAAGCCGACCCAGTTGAAGGCGATCTGGAACAGAATGAAAAGTATGGTGATCTGGACGCCGAAGAGCGCCAAATTCCACTTGATACCGAGATCGTCGATGGCCTCCTCGTCGCCCCACATGCCTTCCTCCATCTGCTCGCCTTCAGCAAAGGGGTCGTAGTCTTCGTCATGTTCCGGCCGAGGTCCCTGACCGTTCCTTGGAGAGGAACGTGGCTCGCTAGAGGGTTTCGTTTCGGCGGCGTCGGGGATGGGCGCCGGATTCGGAGGCGGCGGCGGTCGATCGATTTCCACCTGACGCGAAAAGGCGGACTCGGGCACCTCGTCCTCGCTCCCGTAGATCACGATACCGCGCCCGCCGGTAACGATACCGTCCTCGAACTCCACGCGGACGTTGACGCCGTAGGTCAAATACTCGCGGTTGCCAAGGCTCATCGTGGCGTCGGGCTCACCAAGAGCCTCGACAACCTGCTCACGACTCATGCCTTGCCAAACCGCCTGGGCGCAAAGCAGTGAAGGCAAGCAAAGCAACAGCCCAAGTAGCAACTTCAGGACCCCGGTGAGTTTGACACTCGGCAAGACCACGGCTGTAGTTCCTGCGAGTTCTTCAACCTGCTTGGCAAGGCAGTAGTTGCGCTTGCGGGGTTTTGTCACCAAAATGCCAAGCAAGCTCCCGTGTTTATCTCTGCCACCTGAAGCGAACCCCCCGAAACGAGTTTTTCATGACGACGTATTACGAAAGCGATGCCGCTCTTGCCGCAATGGCGCGGATGCACTTTATGCGCGAATTTCGGCTGAGCACCGAACCTACCATTTTTTTCGAGAACACCTATTTCGAGCGGATCGACGCGCTGGTGCAGGGTTTTGAGAACCGCCGGCACCGCGCGCTTGACCTCGGCTGCGGCCTCGGTGCCTCCAGCCTGCTGCTGGCAGAACGCTTCGAAACCGTGCTCGCGAGCGATCTCTCAGAACGCTTCATTGCAACGGCAAAGGAGCTTCAGAGCCAAGGTTGGCGCGCCCTCGACGACCGGATTCCCGAGATCGGCAACCGCTACCGCCGGTTGCCGTCAGCGGTGATCGAAAAGGTTGAATTCAGCGTGGCCGACGCGCTGGACCACATTCAGGAGGTCGACCCCGTCGATCTCGTCCTGGCGCTCAACCTGATCTGCCGCCTGCCCGACATGCGGCCATTCCTCCGCTCGATGGAAACTGCCATCCATCCAGACGGCCTGCTGGTGATCGCGTCTCCCTACACCTTCAGCGAAGCGCACTCCCCCAGTGAATCCTGGCTGCGCCTCGACGAACAGGGTTCAGGAACTGGTGATATCGCCGCGCTTCTTGGCGGCAAGTTCGATCTCTGCGCGTGCCAGAGCATCACCTTCCCCTTTCAGGACTACCCCCGTCGGGTTCATCTTTCTACCAGCGAGGTGACCGTGTGGCGCCGGCTGGCCTGACCGCCATTTCGGTACTTTTCCGTTCCCTGCTCTGTCCGTGACTGCACATCCGGAATGGCCTGAGCTGAAAGGGTAATTGGCGGCCTCCACCTTCGGGGGCCTCGGGTAAAGCCCGAGGCGACCCCTTCGGATGAGAGGCGTTCACGGTACCGAGATTACTCGGCGAGCGTGATATCGGGCTCGATCTCGACGTGGAGGCGGTATTGCTGCCCGGGGCGCATGATCAGCGGGTGTTTGCGCTCAAGGATCTGCAGATAGTGCAGGTTGCCCCAGAAGGTGCGGTAGTCGTCATGCTCGTTGACCACTTGCGGCTGAGCCCACTCAGCTTGAAAATCATCCTTGAGGACTACCGGTCGCTGCCCCTCCGCGCCGAGCGCTGGAGACAGACCAGTACGGTAGGTCGAGTGCGGAGCACCGACGGCTACGATGAACCGCAGGCGCTGCATCGTCAGCTGAGCACGCACCTGATAGGTGAATTCGGCAGTGATTTTCCCACCCACGACTGACCATGACACCTTCACGCTGCCGAGGTTGTTCACCACTTTGCCCTCGCGGGTAATGAACTCCGGCTGCTCGTAGCGGAAGTACATACTCTGCCGCATTCCGAGGCCCGTGGTACAGCGCATCCCATAATAGGACGGGATGAACTGCTGATCCTTGATCGTCAGCTCCGGCTGGAGGATCGGCACGTAGGTGTCCGACGGCCAGTCGATGATTCCGGGCATGTGCGGAAAGGCGAGTGAATTGCTCCCCGGGTCGATTCCCGGCGCAACGAGGGGCACCTGAAAGTGGAGATTAGCGGCGGGGTCGCGGTAGACAAACAACCCCTGCTCCTTTTTACTCGATTTGTCGAAAAGAACAAAACGGCCCACACGTTTTGGCGCTGGCGGCTTGCCCTCCATGGTGCCCCCAATGCTCTGCGCGAGGCGTGACCACTGACAAAGGTAGCGGGCGGCGTCGAAGTTCGCGATACGGGTGGTATGGTTGGAACCGGCCTGGCGCTCGTGGTCGCGGATGATGAGGTAGCCGTGCTCCTGGTCGAGGTAGGTGCTGAAGAAAAACTGGAAGAGCCGGCGCAACAAGTCGTTGTACTTCTGCCGGTCCGCGCCGTCGATCCACTCGTCCCGGATAGCCTGCAGGATCAGGCTGATGCAGTGCATCTGACCGTAGGCGCCGATGGAACGCCCGAAGGCGAACCCAAGACCGTCGTCGCGGACCAGGTCCGGCAGCAGCTTGAGGTACTTAACGGCGTGCGTGCGCAAGCTGGGCAGCTTCCGCTCGCGCAAATGCACGTTTCCGTGCAACTGCAGAGCCTGGCGAATGAAGACGAATGAGAGGATGCCGTAGACATCGAAAGCGCCCCCAATGCCGAACGGGTGGTCGTCGTGGTAGCCTTGAGAGCTGTTGGCCTGCAGGCGCTCGACAAAGCGGTCGATCAGGCGGCCGGTTTCGTCCTTCTTCGATAAGCCAAGGGAAAAGCGCGCTACAGCCTTGGCGACGTTAAAGGCCTGCAGGTGGTCATCGTAGTCCGTCCGTTGCAGCAGGCGCTGGTCGAGCGTCTCGCGTGTCGGGTCAAGCAAGCGCTCCCATACCGGGTTGCGCTCTTTGGCCGGGCCGAACGACAGTAACCCGAGAGCCGCGTAAGCCAAGCCGTTCTCCAGCTCTTCCTCCGCGAAGGCCTGCGCAGTGATAGCGCGAGCGGTAAGATCGATCAGATCCTTACCCTCGAATTGCGTCTCCTGCGTCAGGCGGTAGTATTCGCCGATCGCCAGGGCAGCGTGGCCGGGTTCATCGTGTCGGGAAGCCTCGTCGCCAACGGGTTGTATTGTTCCGTCCTCATTTATGGCGTCGAGGTTGTTGGCCAAAATCGACCGAGCGATGTCGGTGCATTGTTCGGCAAAGTTTTGCATGCGTTGCAGAGTCTTCGGGGAGGCCGGCAGTGCGGGAGAAACCCGAAAGTAGGAGCTTCGTAAAAAACCTTGTCAACGCCGAAAAAGGCCAAAAGTCCGTGTCCGGGACTTCGTGCTTCCAGCACGCAGAGAAACCGGCAGCCTGCCTCCTGAAAACGGAGTCGGGCACCCTTGCTCCAACGGAGTGCAATCCATCGAAAGCCGGCAGCAATTCGCCAGAGTGAGCGGCCGGTCAGCCCGCGGCAAGAAAATGGGTGAGCACACCCGCAAGACCGAACAGGCTGAGAAACAGGCTGGAGAGCCCCAGCGCCCCCCCGAGGACAGCGAGCACCATGCTGTGGCGCTCGCCCGGCTTCAGGCGCCACTGCGAAAGGAAACCGCTGCCCAGGGCCACCACGCCAAAGACTCCGGTGGCGCCCCAGGCAAGCACGAGCGCCGGTAACGCGTCGGAGGAGAACCCGTGCATCTGTACCAGCATTAATGGCAGTAAAAACAACATGACAGCGACCAACCCGGCCGCGAGGGACGTCCAGCACAGGCGACTGATCGAGCGCAAGGATGCCAGATGAGGGCTGCTCTGGAACACAAACACGCGCCCGAGCTTATATTCTCACCCCGAAAACGCAACCGCAAATGCCCCCTGTGCCAGCCTGTAGAGCCAGTTCCCGGTTTGACGTCGGGCGAACGCGCAGAAAGTAGGGCATGAAACCCTTTAGCCTTATTACCGGCATATTCGCCTTTCTTTTTCTTTCGGGTTGCCAGAGTGGCCCCTCCGGCCCTGCCGATCTCCGCCTCGGCATGACCCGCAGTGACGTTGCCCGCGTTACTGATCGCAATCACACCGTTCTCGCCATGCGGGAGGCGCCCACTGGCGACCGCTACGAAGTCTGGCAATTCGGCTCGCAAGAGGCCGGGGAGCCCCGCTACCGGGCGGTTTTCCGCAACGGGCAATTGATCCAGTGGGGCGACGAGACAACCCTGAGACAGCTTGATGGCTACATCGAAACCTCCGGCACGAGCAGTCCGCTCGGAGATCAATAACGGTGACAAAATGGGCTGGTCGCTCGCCGCTTGGAAAGCCAGCCTGCGGGGATGCAGACCCTGACGCCTGACGACGCAATGCTGGTGCTCAACGGGCTCCAGCGCGTTGGTCCCGTGACGCTGCGACGGCTGCTCGACGCTTTTGCGAACGACCCCGCCAGGGTCCTGAGCGCGCCAATGCACGAATTGCGGCGCGTCGCTGGCGTCGGCCATGAGCTGGCACAGACGATTCACGGGTGGGAGAGCAGCTTCGACCTCGCGGCCGAACGCCAGCGTTTAGCCGACTCCGGGCTCGCCTTTGTCACCCTACGCGACAAGGAATTTCCGCCGCTGCTGCGCGAAATCTATGACCCGCCCACCGGACTGTACTTCCGAGGCCCCCTCCGCCCGCGCGAGCAGACGATCGCCATCGTGGGCACGCGCCACCCGAGCCGCTACGGGCGCGAGCTCGCTCGGAAATGGGCGGCGGGGCTGGCCCGGCGCGGGTGGTGTGTGGCCAGCGGTCTCGCGCGCGGGATCGACACTGCTGCCCACGAAGGCGCCCTCGAAGCCGATGGGCCCACAGTGGGCGTGCTCGGCTGCGGCCCAGACCTGATGTACCCGCCGGAGAACCTCGAGCTCGCCCGGAAGATCGCCGAAAACGGCGCGGTTATCAGTGAGTTCAAATTCGGTACCCGGGCTTCGAAAACCACATTCCCGATGCGCAACCGGCTGCTTTCCGGCATGTCGCGAGCGGTCGTGGTGATCGAGACTGCCGAGCGCGGCGGAAGCTTGATCACCGCAAAATTCGCCGCTGAGCATGGGCGCATCGTCTGCGCCGCCCCCGGCGACATCGGGCGCGAATCCGCGTCCGGCTGCCATCGGCTTATCCGTGATGGCGCGACCCTCGTCACCAGCGTCGAGGAGATCTTGCAGGAGCTCGATTATGCCCCCGTGCAGGACGAACTCGCGCTTGCCGACGAAGCGGAGCCAGCGACGGTGGCAAGCCGTCCGCCCGTCCCGCTCGAGGGCGACGAGGCCACCGTGGCCCACGCCTTGAGGGAAGCCGGACGCGCAGACCTTGATTCACTGGCGGACGGTCTCGAGCTGCCTTTTCCCGCCATCTCCGCAGCGTTGTTGATGCTGGAGCTCAAAGGCGTCGTGCGCAAAACGCCCGATGGCGCTTTCGAAAGCCGGGCTTGAAATGCTTTTTCTCCTGCGGAAAGCTCCCCGCCCATGCCTCAGGACGTCTATTTCGCCGGCCCGTTGTTCGACCACAAGCACCTCATCGGCAACGCGCTGCTCGGCCGCGAGGTTGAGCGGCAGGCAGGCGGGCGCTACCGCATCGTTCTTCCGCAAGATATCGAGGGAGACTCCTCGCGAGCCCGCGACATCCGCAATGCGGACTATTCCGCACTGACGCGCGTCGAGGCCGCGATCTTCGCGTTCGACGGATCGGAGTTGGACTCCGGCACGGTAGCCGAGTACCTCTACGCTAAAATGCTCGATCTGCCCGCGGTCATCTTTCGCAGTGATTTCCGGGCAGCTGGCGATCAGGACGGCGGTGACCCCTGGAATCTGATGTGCTCCTTCTTTCCGAGGACCGAAACCCTCGCCGTCAATGCCCTTGAGGCCTACTGCGCTGCTGGCTGTCGAAGCCAGGGCGACCTGGAAGCTTACCTCAGCCATTTAGGCGCAGCCCTGCTCGAGAAACTCGATCGCGCCCTTGCCACGCCGCCCGTCCTCGAAACCCTGTCGGAACGTCAGGAGCACCTTGCCCGCATTCTTCGGCTGACCGGCGGCGGTATCGACGAAATGGTGATGAACGAGACAGAGCGGAGTTGAAAGCGAGCCTTCAGCCCGAGGTGCTAGAGATCACCTTTGACCTCGTCGCATGGCGGCGAGCAGATCGCAAGCAATCGAAAATGATCTGTTGGGTGCGTGCTTTCGAATCCGTGGAGCCTTTTTGAGGGCCCATCCAAACGCCGATCTCGTCTTCGTCCAGCTCCGAGAAATGGGAACATGTTCAACCTGCACTCGGTGAACCTGGCCAACAATCCCTGGTCAGATTTCAAATCGTCGTGGCATGGTTTGTTGGCTATCGCGATGGGGAAGTGACCTACACCCTGACCAAGGAATCGCACCCGTCGGGCAACCCCAAGGTCGTCTCCCTCGGCTACTTCGACGTTGATCGCGTCGACATCAACCTTGAAGATAACGACGCAAGAGAACACAAGGGTGGTATTACTCGATTCATCCTTTCGCGAAGCAGTTCCGAGAGGTTCCCAACACCCCCATCGTCGGCGACAGCCTTCCTGCCCTGAGGCTAACGCAAGCAAGACAATTCACGCCGCCAAGGCGATTACGCCGAGGTAGGCGAGCAGCAGCAGGGCGCCTTCCCAGCGTTCGACCCGGTGCCCCGTGCGCAGCAAAGGCAGCACGCCGAGACTGATGACAAGCATCGCCCCGATCTCAAAGCCGAGCGGGTCGCCCTTCAGCGGCGTTGTCAGGGCGCTGAGACCAAGCACGCAGGTGACGTTGAAAATATTCGAGCCCAGGACATTGCCGACGGCAATGTCGGCCTGCTTGCGGGCCGCAGCGACTAACGAAGTGGCCAGCTCCGGCAGGCTCGTTCCCACCGCGACCAGCGTCAGCGCGATGAAGCTCTGCGGCATGCCGAGGGTCGCGGCGAGGGAGGAGCCTGCACGCACGAGCAAATCACCACCCGCGACTAGCAGGCCAAGACCGGCGAGGAGCATCATGATCGCCACAGCCCAGGACCAGCGCGGCTGGTCCGGCACGCCCTCCACAGGAACCTCTGCCGCTGCGTGACGTCGGGCAAGGCGAATGCGAAACACCAGGTAGCCCATCAGCAGCGCAAACAACACAAACCCCTGCCAGCGCGCTACCTCGCCGCTCCAGGCGAACCAGCCCGCCAGCAGCGACACCCCGAACATCACGGGACCATCGACGCGCACGCTGAAGCGATCCACCGCCATTGGCGTGATCATCGCAGACAGGCCAAGGATGAGCCCGAGATTGGCCAGATTGGAGCCAAAGACGTTGCCGAGCGCGATCGCGCCCGTGCCCTTCAACGCCGCCTGGACCGAAACGACCAGCTCCGGAGCGCTCGTCGCAAAAGCTACGATTGTCAGGCCGACGATCAGCGGGGACAGCTTGAGCCGCAGGCCAATGTCGACGGCCGCCCGCACCAGCAACTCGGCCCCAGAAAAGAGAAGAGCCAGGCTGGCAAGGCCGGTCAGGGAATCAATCAGGACGGGGTGCATAGACGGTCTTCAGGAATTTTCGAAAGAAAGCTTTTCCGAGGCCTTGGAAGAGCGCCCTACGTTTTGGGGAGCTGCTTCGGGTCCGGGATCAGCTTTCAAGTTTGCTAGAACGCAGAAGAACGTAACGCCCCCGCCGAGCAAGTAGAGATAATAAGTGGCCAGGCGCCAAAGAACCACCGCAAGCGCCGCTTGGCCGCCGCCCACCAAGGGCCCGAGGATCAGCACGCTGAGCACCTCCAGCGCTCCGCCGCCCCCCGGCGCGACCACCAGCAGCCCGACCAGGAAAAGCGAACCCTGGATCAACATCAGCGCGAGAGGGTCGAGCGGGCTGCCCAGGCCCCACAGGATCACAGGCAGCACGCCGTAGCGGCAGCACCATTGGATCGTGGCCAAACCAAACGAGCCCAGGAAGGCCCCCCGCCGCTCCTTGAACAGAAAGCCCGCCGACTCCGCAGCCTGCCTCAGCTCGGCGCGAACGCGACCCACTTGGCGCCGCACCCAGCCCTCCTGCCGCTTGACCTTCGCCGGCAACAACCGTTTCAGCCACCCTGCCCTGCCCGTGCTCAGTAACCAAGTCTTAAGAGCAAGGAGCCCGCCGACTCCGGCAGCAACCATCCCCACAATGGCCCAATCGACCCCGCCAAGGAGCTCGCGGACCGGATCCATGTTGAGCACCGCACCAAGTGCCATCGGCGCCAGCATCAGAAAAAACAGCAGATCGGCAATCGCATCAGCGCCCAGCATCGCGCCTGTCGTGGCGATCGGTATGCCCGCGCGGCGCTGCAGGTATGTCCGAGTGACCCAGCCACCGACACCGCCCGGCGTCGATGCGATCACAAACTCCATCGACAGCGTGATACCCAACGCCTGCCGCACTCCTAAGCGATGGCCGAATGCGCGGGCGATCGTCCATGTCCGCAGCCCATTACACGTCCATGCGACGAAGACCATCGCGAGGATCAGCAATGCCACTGCTGGCGGAAAGCTGACAACCCGGCCCCAGTCGATATCATCGGCAAGCACCGTCACCACCACAATTGCCACAAACGACGTAACTGCCAGCCCCCGAAGGGCATGCAGCAACCAGCGACGCGGTTCAATCCGCTCGTCCAACGGGGTGTCGGGGCCGTTCATCGCACCACCGTCAACCCGCCACCACCCAAACCGCAAGCGTCATCGCCTCAAGAATGGGGCCCGTCTGAGCTGAACCTGAGCCACCCCGGCGGTACAAATTCCACCTTGCCAGGGCCGAACTAAAGCGCCACCGTCCTGCACTGTCGGAGACGCGCCAAATTGAATTTCCAATCGAAGAAATCCTTTTCCTCCATTTTCCAGTCCCAAACTTTTCGGGAAAAATTGCTAGGCGTCCTCCCCGTCATCCTCAGGCGCTCTTCTATTTTGGGCAAGTTCGCGTCATTGGAGATGTTGAACAAGGCGGTGATGTTTCTGACAGGCATCCTTGTGGTCCGGCATCTGGCTAAGACCGATTATGCCTGGTACACCATTACCAATTCGATGATCGGAGGCATGGGCATGCTGACGGCTCTGGGTGTCAGCATCGGCCTGATGAGTATGGGCGGCGAACGCTTTGGCGACCGTGCCGCCATGGGTCGGCTCATGACAACCTGCTACCGTTACCGAACGATCTTCGCAGGCATCTTCGGGCCCATTGTAATTGGTGCGATGGCATTCATGCTTTCGCGCAACGGCAGCCCGGCCGGACTTACCCTGGTCCTCATGGTGCTGGTCGTGATCTACATGGTGATCCAAATCAATCAAGACATGGCGCAGACGCTTCTGCGGCTGGCAGGGCGCTACAACCACCCGCAGGTGGTGGGCGTCGGTGTTGCTATCGTCCGGTTGGCCACCCTCGGCCTGCTCGTCGTCTTTGCGCTGCTCGAGGTCTGGACGGCTTTGGTCGTAACTGTTGGCCTCCAAGCAGTCGGTTACCTCTGCTTCATCCGCCCGCAAGCTCAACACTACTACAGCAAGCAGGAGCCCCTCGATCCTGAGGCCGGAGCCAAGATCCGAAAGATCACCTATAACACCTTGCCCGAAACGCTTAAGTCTTTTTTTATGCCGCAACTTGGCGTCTTTTTGATCGCCACTTTCGGCAATACCGAGAACGTCGCCGACCTTGGTGCCCTAGGGAGGTTGGCGATGATCTTTTCTATCCCCGCCGCTTTCAATGGAGCCATTTTTCAACCGTGGCTCGCGCGCTCTTCACGGGAAAAGCTACTGCGCAACTACCTTCAGTTGCTTGCCACCGCAGCAATCATTTCAGCCACCGTCTTTGCGACTTGCTGGATAGGAAGGTTTCACCTGATCGATCTCCTTGGTGATGCCTACCAGGGCCTGGAAGGTGAGCTCGTTCTCCTCGCAGGCAGCTCATCCATTGCGCTTTTCATGAGCACGTCAGGCATCATCCTCGCAGCAAAGGGATGGGTCCGACATCTTTGGGTCCAGCCTTTAGCGACAACGCTGGTCACCATCGGTTGCATTCCCCTGGTAAACTTTTCCGATCTGAGCGAAGTCATTCTTTTGGGTTATGCTCGGTTCATTGTGTTGGCAATAATTCTACCCATCCTCATCTTCAAGGGGTTCTTGAGCCATGCGAATTCTCAGCACCATCAGTAAGTTTTTGCGAAGGTCGCCTTCGCGGGGCTTTGAACGTCTATCTTATTCGCAGTATGCAGAAGACTTGATAGCCCGTGAGCTTCTGAAAGGCGTGAACAATGGGACCTATGTTGATGTAGGAGCCTTTCACCCCTTCATGTACTCAAACACCTACAGGTTTTATCTCGAGGGCTGGTCCGGGATTGTCATCGAACCAAACCCCGAGCAGGCCGAAGCTTTTCAACGCCATCGTCCGAGGGATAAGTTCATCAATTGCGGTGTCGGAGAGGAACGTCAAGAACTTGAGTACAGTTACTATTCCGAGGGAGTCTTTAACGGGTTCCACTCGAGCGAACAGCGAGAACAAATTTCTTCAACGAAATCAACTTTCGAGAAATCTGAAGCTATTCCAATTAAGCCGCTCAAGGACCTTCTGGACCTGAATGCTGAGATCAAACTCCTTTCCGTTGACGCGGAAGGGCATGACCTGAGCGTATTGAAGTCTTTTGACTGGAGCGCTGCCGAACATCCCAAGGTTGTGATAACTGAAGTTGAGTCTCGCTCAATCTTAGCCCTATCGACTAATCAAACCCATCTGTTCCTCGTAGACCTTGGATACGAGCTGGCCAGCTTTTGTATCAAGAGCGGAATTTACGTTAAGCAATGAAGCTCGCTTACTACGGCTTTTATAATGCTCAAAGCCCTAGTGGAGCGGGCATTCACGTCTATCAAATCGTCAAGAACCTGGTAGACCTCGGAGTCGATGTTTTTTCATGGACGGACCTCGGAATCGCCAACACTCAACAGCTTCCCAAAAATCCCTTGCTCAAGCTGTTGGAGCTCCGACGGCTCAATGTCTTATATGTGCGGCTTGACCATTCGGCTACCCAAGGGTGCGCCTTTGCGCGGGGTTGGCGTCGGCGTATTCTGAGCCGAAAGCTTCGCCACGTTTGGGAACTGAACAGTTTGCCGGAGTCTCGGGCGGCCTACGGCGTCTCGCCAAGTGACATTCGAGCGATGGAGGATCGGCTGCGCCAAAATGCACCGTTCTGTGACCTTTTGATCTGCGTTTCGGATACGATGAGCAGAGTGGCGCGAGAGGATTTCGGCTTCAAGAATGTCGTCACGATACCGAACGCCTCTGACCCCGCTATCTTTCATTACGATCCTTCGAAATGGGAAAAGGCGCAGCCTCTTAAAGTGGCATGGATCGGAAGTGCGATGGAACCGTGGCACAATTTGGCCCTCATCCAAGAAGCTGCGCAACGTGCCCGGGAGAAAGCATTAAACCTGGAGTTCCATCTGGCCGGCAAAGGAACCGAGGATGTGCCGAACACCGAAAACCTGAAAACTTATGGGAGAGTGGCGTACGAAAAGCTGCCGGAATGGCTGGCCGACAAGCATGTTGGTGTCATCTGCTACGATCAAAGTTTCGCCCGAGCCAACTCACCGCTCAAAATGTTCGACTACATGGCGGCTGGCTTACTTGTTCTGAGCCTTCAGCACCCGCAAGTCTCGCAAATTGTTGGTTCCCTCCAGCAGCTAGATCCCATTATTCAAGATTCAGACATGCTAGTGTCGCAGCTTCAGAAGGTCTGTGTTGATGAATCGATTTCTGAGCAGGCTAAACAGCTTCGCCTAGCTATAGAAGACACCTTCAACTGGCGGTCGAACACTGAAGCGACATTAGAACATATCAGGGGTTTATGCTGATTGCATTTTCTCGAAAGACCGACCTGAAAATCGCAGGGACTTTGCGTTCAGATTCGGGTCTCCAAGACCAGCTTCAAGGTGCCTCCGTCGACGAGCTGGTGGTGGCGGACCCTCAAGCTTTTCGAGGGGCTTACCGTTGAGGCTTGCCGCTTTGATGAAGGTGGGTGCATGGCCCTCCGGGGAAGCGCCTTGGGTTTCGATGCGCAGATTCTGACCTTCCATGCCCTCTCGCTGGTGGGTCCGCCTCGCAAGATTGTCGGCTTCCACCGGGTAAAATTTCTTTTCGGCTAGGCAGGCAACCTTGCTGCTGAATCTTCTTCCCGCTGGCCTACGCCTCGTCTTTATCATAGGTGGCGCGAAAAGCCTCTAGTTTTTGCCTATGAGAGAGGTGCTTGCGGGCAGGATCTTTGGCGAGCCACGCAAGGTAGGCCTCACGATCTTCATCGGTAATGAAGTCGCGCCCGGGATTCTTGGCGGGTAGCTGGGGAAGCTTTTCCGGCTGTTCGTCACCCGTGTACTGCGGATCTTTCCGCGACTCCCATATGCCGATCAGCGCGACGGCAAAGCCGAAAAGCATCACGCCACCGAGCAAAAGGTGAAACCGGCTCGCCCACGCTGCACCGGCGACACTCTGAGGCATGGTTATCAGGCCGCCGAGAAGCCCGGCCACAATGAACAGCAGTGCCCCGCGAAACACGAACTTGTGCAACTTCCGAGGTACGGAGTCAGTGTCGGTCCCCTCCCACATCACCGTGAGATTCGGTAATTGGCGACGGCTCTTAGCAAGTTCAATCGCAGAAGTTCGCATTCGAGGTTATACGCTTCAGATACCGAGGCTTTACTCCGGCATTGCCAGACTGCCGTTCCCGCGCCTTAATCAAACTTACCTCCGTTGTCCCGTTTACCCCGATTAATGCTCGAACGCCTCCGTCAGTTTCCGTTGTCGCCCGGGATCGCCATCGTAGCAGTTCTGGCGTTCGTGTCCTCGCTCAGCCTACTGCTGATCGATAGTGCCGATCCGCCCGGGATGGACTTTTGGCTTTTCGCGCGGCCCCACCACAAATCGTACCTGCCAGTCGTCGCAGAGTGGAACGAGACCCGCCAGAACCCCGAGGATCGGGTCAACATGCTCGTAATCCATGAGATCCCGATGGAGCGGCGGTTGATCAGCGGATTCGTCGCCGACACGCCAGTTCCGGATATCGCAGAGGTTATGACCGGCATGGCGGGCAAGTTTTTCGCCGGCCCGCTCGAGGCAGTTGGATTCCTCGACCTCACGGAGCGCTTGAAGGAGGAGGGCCTGATGGAGCGTATCAACGCGCCGTCGTTTTCTCCGTGGATGACCCGCGAGCGGGTTTTCGGAATCCCGCATGACGTTCACCCAGTGCTGCTGACCTACCGTGCCGATATCGTTGAAGCGGCCGGCATCGACGTGAGCGAAATTCAAACGTGGGACGATTTCGAGCGGGTGATGGCGCCCTTGCAGAAAGATGAAGACGGCGACGGCTACCCGGATCGCTACGTGCTCAACGTCGGGACCTCGGGTTCATTTGTACCGGAGTTGCTGATGCGGCAGGCTACCGGCTCGCTCTTCCTGCCCGACGGACGCCCCCAGTTCGCCACCCGCGAACATGCGGAGGTTGCCGCGCGGATCGTTACGTGGCTCGCGGGGCCCAACCGAATGGCCACTTTGGCACGTGCCTTCGATGCGTCGGGCAATGCCATGTACCTCGAAGGCGACGTGCTTACCGCCTTTATGCCGGACTGGCTGGCCGGAGTCTTCACCCGTGACCTCGCCGGTCTAGGCGGGAAGATGAAGGTGATGCCCCTGCCCGCTTTCGAGCCGGGCGGCCGACGTACCAGCGTACTCGGCGGCACCATGATCGGCATCCCAAAGGACACGGAGAATCCTGAAGCGGCCTGGGAATTCGCCAAACAGCTCTACACCTCGAAACGGGTTGCGGAAGACCTCTGGAATGAGGCGCGCATCATCAGCCCGATCAAGGCGTTTTGGGACGACCCCATGTACGCCCAGCCCGACCCCTATTTCTCCGGCCAGCCGCTCGGCGAGCGATTTATCGAGCAGGCGCCCCATGTGCCCACGCGTATTTCATCGCCATACTCGTCGATGGCGATGATCGAGATCAACGCCGCAATCGACCGCACGGTGCGCTGGGCCGAAACCAACGACGTGTGGGACCGCGAGGCGCTGGTTCCCGTTGTGCTGGAGCAGCTCGAAGCTGGCCAGGCGAAAGTGTGGCGCCGCATGCAGCAGAACGTATTTCTTGACCTGCCGGATTCTCTGGCGCATGAAGAGGCGCAAGCCCCCCTGCCATGAAGACGCCAGGTGGTTATTCGCCCTGGGCCCCTTGGCTCCTTTTGTCTCCGTTCTTGGTGACATTCGGGCTGTTCACCGTCGTACCGCTGACGCAGAGCCTCGTGCTGGCTTTCCAGCAGACATTCGGGCCCGAGTACACGCGTTGGGTTGGCCTCGCAAACTTCCTCAACTTGATGCACGACCCGGACTTCTGGACAGCCGTGCGCAACACGTTTACCTACGCTGTCCTGTCCGTAGCCCTCGGCATGCCACTGTCACTCGGCCTTGCGATGATGCTCAACCGGCCCTCGCTGAAAGGCCGCAGCGTTTTCCGGCTGATTTTTTTCATGCCGTCACTGGTTGGCCTCGTATTTGTGGCTATGATTTTCCAGCTACTTTTCGGGCGCAGCAAGGGGCTCATCAATGAAGTGCTTCACGAGGTTGTCCCGGGCTTTCCTCCGGAGTTCCCCTGGCTGGAGGAGCACGTCATGGCCTCGCTGATCCTGGTGTCGCTTTGGCTGTATGTGGGCTTCAACATGATCTACTTTCTCGCCGCGCTCCAAAACGTCAGTCAGGACCTGCTGGAAGCCGCAGAAATCGACGGGGCCAACGCCTGGCAGCGGTTCTGGCACGTCACCCTGCCGGAAATCCGGCCGGTGTTTGGGTTCGTTATGCTGATATCCGCCATTGGCAGTCTGCAGCTCTTCGAGCTTCCCTACATCCTGCTCGACCAAACCGCTGGACCGGAGAACCGCGGCCTGACCGTTGTGATGTATCTCTACCAAAACGGCTTCGAGCAGAACGACCTCGGCTACGCCAGCGCGATTGGCTGGGTGTTGGCTATTTTCCTCATTATTGTGGCAATCATCCAGCGGCGCCTTTTGGAAAGCAACCGCTAGGCAGTAAGCCCACCTCAACAGAGCGTATACCGAAAAGGCGAACTTTTTCAACCCGATGTCCCGCGAACGATACCGCCGCCGAACCGACTGGCTCACCTACCTTGGGCTCGGGATCGTTTCGTTATTCATGCTGCTTCCCTTTATCTGGCTACTTTGCGCCAGCTTGAAGACCCAGGCAGTCTTTTTCGAAGGCCAGTTTCTACCGCCGGGAGACGGTTTTCTCGGTATAAACTGGGGCGGCTTAACCTTCGATCACTACGCGCGATTACTGTCGGGCGAGGACCTCCCATTCGCGCGTTACGTGCTTAACAGCGTTTTCTACGCATCTGCCAACGCGATCCTTGCCACATTTTTTTGCGCCATGGGCGGCTACGCGCTCTCCAAATACCGCTTCAAGGGGAACGGGACGATCACCGCCCTCGTGCTTGCGGCCCTCGTCATTCCCGGGTCGCTGCTGCTGGCACCCTCTTACCAGCTAATCTATGAGCTTGGTTTGCTGAACAGCTTCGCCGGGCTGCTGCTCCCGGGCCTCGCGCCTGCCTTCGGACTGTTCCTGTTTCGGCAGGCCACAATGAACGCGGTGCCCCACGACTTGCTCGAAGCCGCTCGCATCGACGGCATGGGAGAGTTCCGCATATTCTTCCTCATCGTTGTTCCTCTGATCCGGCCCATGATGGGTGCGTTCTTGCTCATCAGCTTCATGTTTGCGTGGAATAATTTTGTGATGCCGCAAATCATCCTACAGGATCCTGACAAGCTGCCCCTCGCCGTTGGTATTGTGCAATTGAAGGGGCTTTATTCAACCGACTTTGGCCTCATCATGGCGGGAACGATGGTTTCGATTATCCCAGTGATGGCCTTGTTTCTCCTGCTCCAGAAGGATTTCATTGCTGGTCTTACTTCCGGCGCGGTGAAAGGCTGACCGCAGGAATCCCGTACCCCATTTTGACGCCTTTGCCCTAACCTCATCTGATCCTATGGCCGACGTTGTTCTCGAAGATCTGGTTAAAGACTACGGCGACGCCAAGACGCCGATACCGGCCGTTAAAGGCATCAACCTGCATGTCAAAACCGGAGAGTTTATGGTGCTGGTGGGCCCCTCCGGATGCGGTAAGTCGACGACGTTGCGCATGATCGCGGGCCTGGAGGATATCACCGGCGGCACCGTTCGGATCGGCGATCAGGTCGTCAATGATGTGCTGCCAAAAAACCGGGGCATCGCGATGGTTTTTCAAAACTACGCGCTCTACCCACACATGACGGTGTACGATAACATGAGCTTCGGGTTGAAGCTCCAGAAGATGCCGAAGGAGGAGATCCGCCAGCGCGTCGAAGACGCCGCCACAATCCTCGGGCTCGAAGACTACCTGAAACGCAAGCCGCGACAGCTTTCCGGCGGTCAGCGCCAGCGGGTCGCCGTCGGGCGCGCCATCGTTCGCCAGCCAAAGGTGTTTCTATTCGACGAACCGCTTTCGAACCTCGACGCGAAAATGCGCGTCCAGATGCGCAGCGAGCTGACCAAGCTCCACCAGCGCCTTGGTGCCACTATGATCTACGTAACCCACGACCAGACGGAGGCGATGACCATGGGTGACCGCATCTGCGTCATGAATCACGGTGAGATTATGCAGGTCGATCGACCGCTGGACCTCTACCAGCGCCCGCGCAACCTCTTCGCAGCGGGCTTCATCGGTAGCCCGCCAATGAATTTTTTCCCCGGCAGAGCGCGGCGTGAGGGTGACACGATCGCCTGCCGCGAAGACGGTGAAGCCCCGTTCAAGGTGAGCTTGTCCGCCTCCGCCGCACGGGGTTTCTCCGCCACGACGGAGCGAAAGCTCGTCCTCGGAGTCCGCCCCGAAGACCTGACCGAGACCGACACGCCGGGTCCCCATAGCTTTAAGGCAAACATCGAAATGACTGAACCGATGGGAGCCGAGACCTACTTGTACCTCCGCACAGCGAGCAACCAATTCATTGGTCGGCTCCCCGGCTTCCGCGAGGCAACTGTTGGCGAAGAGGTGCAGATCGACATCAATCCAGCGAACATTCGGCTTTTCGATCCCAAAAGCGGCGCTGTTCTGGACTAAAGCCGTTCGCGTTGCTCACGGTGCTTCGGTGCGGACGATCTGCAGGCCCGCGTTTTCCTCACAAAGGGCTTTCAACTCGTCGGCGCTCAGAAAAAGCGCCGCTGTGGAAAACGCGTCCGCGAGCGCGGCTTCGGGATAGATAAGCCACAGCCGGCACCAGACCGGCGTCATGGAAGCATCCAACGGATGAACCACGTGTGCCCCCTGCACAGCGTCGCCCGAAACACTTAGCGCCGTGGCGTGCAGCTCGATGGGCGTTTCGCCATCCGCAACTGCGAGCGGCCAGCTGCCCCCGCCGATGGCGAGATGGGTGCTGGGCCCGGCAGACACAAGCACGTCGTCAAAGCCCTCACCCGAAAGCCAGGCGGCCACACGGTCGAGCGCAAACCCTTTGCCGATGCCGCCAAGGTCGAGCACCCGGCCTGGACTTTCGCAAGATATCCGGGGGCGCTCGGGGTCGATCAGTAAGCGACCAGTATCCGGCATAGCGGGGCCTTCCCCATGCCGCTTCTGGTATTCGTACCGACGCCCCAGCGAGATGTCGAAAAGGCCACCGGTTCGCGCAAAGGCTTCCGCAGCGCGGTGCAGACAGTCGTGGGTCTCCGCTGCGATGAGCATCGATTCGCCAGCTTGAAGTCGGTTGACGCGGGCGATGTCACTGCCATCACGGTAGCGGCTCAGGCAGTCTTCGAGGCGGTCGATCTCGGCGAAACAGGCACCTGCCGCCGATGCCGCACGCGACCTTGAGACGCCGCGAAAGCGCACAACCAACTCCGTGTTCATCGCGGGGTGCTCGAAACGGTGGGTGTCAGTCACGGCAGGTAGTCCTCCCAAATGTCCTTGCGAATGAATACAAGAATCGGCGTGTTTAGCCGCAGCCCGCGCGGCAGGCTAACGTGGGTGCCCTCGAGCGCTTTGTTCAATGCCTCCTGTTGCCCCGGCATGGCGAGCACCACCGGAAACGCTGTCGCGCCGGGCGGAGGCTCGGGCCAGTAGCCTAGGGGAGCCGTACCACGCAGGTACCAGGGCAGCGGCCAGTATTCTCGGCCGACAACCGCGATTGGTCCCCGCCGCACCTCGGGATAGTGGTCGGCGAGCTCCCGCAGCCAAGTCCCGAGGATGACTACATCCGCCGAACTCGAGACATAGGCATACGGATTGGGCAAGCTGGAGTGCAGCCGGAAAATCGCCACCTGCGTCTGCCAGCCCTGCCACGCGAGCGCGGCTCCCAGAGCAACAGCGAACACGGTGCGGCGCGCCAGGAGCGTCCGAAAAGCCGCGGCACCACCGTAGCCTGCCAGCAGGCACGCGTGCAGCCAGGGCACCACCATAAGCCAGGGCACTTTGTATTCAATGAACGAATACACCAACAGATGTCCCAAAGTCGCGTAGCCCAGCCAGCGGGGAAACAGGTATCCCCGGCGAACCGCGGCAATGAATCCGAAACTGGCGAACACGGCCACCCCGGCCTCACTCCAAACGATCCGCCCGTAGTGGCCGGGCCATAACAGGAGCCGGGCGTAGTAGCCAAAGGGCTTTCCGTGCCCCTCCGTCAGCTCATACACAAAGTAGGTGCGGAAAAAGTCGACAACGCTGGATGGGCTTTGAAAAGATTCGCTGTAGGTTATGACGACGACGCCAAATGCCAGCCCCCCTGCAAGGAGTGCCTGAGGAACGAGCCTTCGCCAAGCCACCTCTGTGAGGTGACGGCGCAACCACGATAAACGCTCGAGCGCCAGCGCGGCGAAGGCGCCACCCCATGCGATAATACTGATTGCGGCAGTCTCTTTGAGTGCAAACATCACCCCGACAGCAAGACCCACCACTGCAGCCCGCCTGAGGCTTGGACGGAGGCACCAGAAGTACCCTGCGGCGATTGCCAGAAGCGCGGCGAGGCCGAGAAGCGACTCGTGAATAAACGTCCGCCCAAAAAACACGATCAGAGGCGACGCTGCGATGAACGCCGATGCAGCTACTGCAGCTCCCAGGCCCAGCTGACGCCGAAGCAGCAGCGGGACACCCAGTGTCAGCAGGCTCGCCACCGCGGGGACCCTGCGCAAGGTCTCCGCGCGGAGCTCTTCCCACCGGTGCTCGCCGTGGAGGCGGACGAATGGTGCTGCAAGTTGCCCAAAGAGCGGGCCGTGGAAGTGCGTCGGATCGAACTCGTAGCGGTCTTCCAGCCGGTTGGCCAGCAAGCGCGCGCCGGTGGTCTCGTCGGCGTGCAAAGGACGTGTTTCCAAATCGGCAAAGCGCAGGTAGGCGCCGCCCACCAGGACGATGACAAAGGCGCTCCAAAGCCAAAGCCGTCGCTGCGGGCCAGTCGTCCGCGGTTCAGCCGGGCCACGGCCAGGCACCTCGACGTGACGCACCTCGGCCATTGGCGTTTCAACGCTCCACTTGCGCGGGCTCGGATAGAGTCAGGCTCACATTGCGAAACTCCGCTTGTCCGTCCAGCGCGATAAAGCCTTCCCGATCGAGCGCTGCAATGCGCTCGTGGCGCTCTTTGCGCTCGCCGTCCGGCCCGATCAGGGCGGTTAGGTCGACCCGGTTCACCTCCTTGCCATTGATCTTCACGATGAGTATGTCGCCCGTGGCAGTGAGCGTGGCGCGGTTCAAATCCCCGGGTTGGATCGCCGCATCGAATTCGGGTGCGTCAAACTCGCGAAGGGCGCCAGCGGCGAACCGCTCTTTCGGCTGGCCACGGTGCTCGTCGGTCAGGTTGACCATGAGCCGCTCTCGCCAGCCTCCCTGCCCTCCGTACAGCTGGACACGGGCATCCTCTCCCTGCTCGGGTCGGAATTCGAGGCTCAATTCAAAATCAGAAAACGCCTTCTTTGTGCGGATCGGCTCGGGCGCGCCGAGAAAAACCAGGGCCCCGGCGCGGATAACCCAGGCCCGCTCGTCGAGCTGCCATTGCTCGGTGCCGGAACCATCGAAGAGGATTTCCCATTCGCCATCTGTGCGCGGCTCGGGAGCCTCGCCGGGCGTACGAGGAGTCGAAAGCGGCTTTACGCGAATATCCCGGTAGGCCACCTTGTCGCTGTGATCCTGCAGGCCGAGGTGGCCCTCGCGTGGCATATCCGCGTAGGCGACGCGGAATTTGTTTTTGCTGCCGTCGGGATTGCGCCCCGCCGTGTCCCACTCATCCAGATCAATGGTGAAAGCCAGCTCACCGTTCAGTTCGGCGCGGAGAAGAGGTCCTTCGGCACGCAAGATGTAGTGGTTCCACTCGCCAGCGGGCCTGGCGGCATTGACGCGCGGCGCAACGATATCGTAGAGCGCGCCCGCCATGTGATTGTGCAGTTCCCCATGATCAGCGGAATCCAGCACCTGCAGTTCCATGCCTGTCTGCACCGGGTGGTGGAGGCTCCCTGTGCGGAAGAACACGCCACTATTACCGCCGGGTGCAATGTTGTATTCAAGACTCAGGACAAAGTCGCCGTAGCGCCGGTGGCTCCACGCGTAGCCACGGCCCTCGCGTGCCTTGAGCGCTCCATCCTCGTTCAGGCTCCAGTGGTCTTTATCGAACTGCCAGGCGTCGAGCCCGGAACCATCGAAGAGGACGAGGGTTTCCGCCGAGGCGACTGCACTGCCGAGCAGGATGGTTAAAAGTGTTGCGGTTAATTTCATCAGACTCCCTGTGGCAGAAATTCAGCCCGATAGTCATACTGGCTGTGAAGCAACCGGTTTGCTTCGGGCACGTTCGTCACGCGCATGTTTTCGCTGTCGTAGTCGATCGGCTCACCAGCGAAGACCGCTACATTACCCAACAAGGCAGCCTCGGTAAAGGCGGCCGCGTAGTCGAAGTTGGCTCCGGGCTGTGTCTTGGTCTTAATGCCCTCGAACCACTCCTCAAAATGCCCGCCGACGCGCGGGAGCGTCTTCTCCGGGAGCTCCCCGGCACGCGCTAGTGCCACGTAATGTTCGCGCGGGAAAAGGCGCGGCGCGTTACAATAGGTGTTCGTGAAAACGGTGCCTTTGGTGCCAACGATCAGCGTGCCGTTGCCCTCCCCTTTCCGCTGCTCGTCGCCCGGTATGCCGTGGATGAACTCGTGGTCGACGAACGGTACGTCCGTGGGGCGTTTACCACCGTCCATCCACGTCACCTTGACGTCCTTGTGGCCTGGCCGGGGGAAGACGAACTCAATGGTCGAAGACTCCGGGAAGGCGATGTCGGAATAAGGCGTAGAGGTCGCCGCGATGTGCTTGGGCAAGCCGAGGCCGAGGCCAGTGAATGAGGCGTCCATGATGTGGCAGGCCATAT
>JBHJGW010000156.1:0-3661 GCA_050331415.1 Opitutales bacterium
AACCGCCCGGACATTCCTCTTTCTCACCGCCGGATTATGGACGCTCGCGGGGTGGTTTGCCTGGCCCTACAGCCACGCGATGCCACGCCTCCGCGCGTACACGATCTTCACACTGCTGAGCTACGCGGGTAATCTGGGCATTTACCTCGCTACGGACGTCGCGCTTTTCTACTCCGCATTCGCGGTAATGACGTTCGCCTCGGTGGGGCTGGTGCTGCACTCGCGCAAGCCGGAAGCAGTTCGCGCTGGCGTGTTGTACATCTTCATGGCGGTGCTCGGCGAGGTGCTCATCCTGACGGGCCTGCTCTGGCTCACCTTTCAGGCGGGCACAATCGAGATCGCCGGCCTGGCCGCCGCGGGACTCGAAACGGAAAACACGGGCTGGCTGATCGCGCTACTGCTGTTCGGCTTTGGCGTCAAAGCCGGCCTGCTGCCCGTGCACGTCTGGCTTCCTCTGGCCCACCCCGTCGCCCCAACACCGGCCAGCGCGGTGTTGAGCGGTGCGATGGTCAAGGCCGGCCTTTTCGGCTGGATTACGTTTCTGCCCGGCGGCTCCGCCGACTTTCCGGCATGGGGCACTACCTGCATTACGCTCGGGCTGACAGCCGCCTTTGCGGCCGCCTATGCCGGGATTACCCAGGCCAATGCCAAGGCGACCCTCGCCTATTCCAGCATCAGCCAACTCGGGCTGATGGCCTTTGCAGTGGGTATCGGCCTGGCCAGCGCCGAAGCGTGGGAACCCGCAGTGGGCCTGCTGGCGTTTTTCGCGCTCAACCACGCCTTCGCCAAGGGTGCGCTGTTTATGGCCGATGGTGCCTCGCACGTTGCCGAGGGCAAAGCTGCGCGCTGGTTCGTTCTCGCGGGCAGCGGTTTGGCGGCGCTGGTTATCGCCGGCTTCCCGTTGACCGGTGGCGAGCTCGCAAAGAACGCGCTGAAGAAGTTGGCCCTGCAAGCTCCAGACGCCTTCGCTGCCATGCTCGACGAAGCGCTGCTGGTGAGCAGTTTCGCCACAACTGTCCTCCTGGGGCGGTTTATCCAGCTCATCCACAAGGGTATGGCACGCCATCATCCGGTGGAGCAACCGCGGCTGGTAAACGGAGCCCTGCTGGTCACCTGGGGCCTGGCGATCGCCGCCTGTCTGGCGCTGCCACAGCTCTCCGGCGGCTTCCTGGCGCTATCCGTAAAAGCGGAACCCTGGAGCTGGAAGACACTGATCTCGGCCTCTCCCATTCTCGTCGGCATGGCCACTGCGTTCTTGCTCCTTCCGCGAGCCCACGCGTTGCCCCGGGTTCCGGCAGGTGACCTCGGGTTAGCCGCGCTCGGGCTTGGCGGCTGGACGCAGCGGTTCTGGATGCGGCATGTCTCACCGCGACTCGAACGCACCACCTTTGACCCCGACCCCTGGCTGCGTGCGTTCTCGCCACCCGGCGAGGCCGAAGATGGAAACCTCGACCGCGCGGACGAGGCATCCCGCCAATTGCCGCTCGCCGGCGTGGTGGCGCTCGTCTTGCTCGTGGTGCTCTACTGGTGCCTTGCCTGACCCGATTTGATCGCCGCCTGTCGCGACCCGTCATTATGAGCTTTGCCCTGAAGCCCTTTTTCCGCAGCCTTCCCCTACGTCTTGGCGCGGGTGCCCTCGGATGGGTCGTGCTAACAGAGGGCATGCTGGAAGACCTCTGGCTCGGCGCCGTCGTCGTTGGCCTGGCGGTGGCCACGAGCTACCTTGTGGTACGCGCGGGTACGGTTACCGGTCTGCGAATCCGGGGGCTGCTGCGCTTCATCGGCTACTTTCTAACGCAGTCCCTGCTGGGCGGATGGGATGTCGCCACACGCGCGCTGCGCCCCAGCATGCCGCTCAATCCGCGGCTCGGGAAGACCACCATTGAGCTCGAACGCGAGGGCAGCCGGGTGCTCTACGCTTGGACGGTGAGCCTGCTGCCGGGGACGGCCAGTGTGCACCTCGAGGGCAAGCAGCTCACCGTGCACTTTCTCGCCGATCAGCCAGAGGCCCATGAGGAACTGCGCAAGCTCGAGCGAGTCGTCGCCGAGCTGAATCGGAAACCGGACTCCTGAGAGGGCTTGGGCGCTGCGCCTCGCCAGGGGCCGCTAGGTTTACGATGAAAAGCCGGCGGCGGCAAGCAGACGCTCGGTCGCGACGCTGACAGGCTCGCTGCCGCTGGCGACCGCGTGCTCCGCCAATGGCAGCGCCTGGGTAACGGCGCTGTGCGCGTAGAAGCGCTGGCGGAGGGCGTCATCGATGGCCGAGTGGAGCCAGGCGACATTCTGCTCGCGCCGACGCTGGGTAAAAACGCCGTTGGCCTCGGTGGCCTCCCCAAAGGCACGCAGGTGCCCCCAGATCTCAGGCACGCCCTCACCAGTCAGAGCGGAGCAGATGACTGCCCGGCTTTCCCAGCCCTCGGTGGCGGGCTGCAGGTAGTGCAGCACCCGATTGAAGCTGCCAGCGGTGCTTTCGGCGCGGGTTTTATTTTGCCCATCGGCCTTGGTGATGACGATTAAGTCGGCAAGCTCAATGATGCCCTTCTTGATGCCTTGCAGCTCGTCACCGGCACCGGCGATCTGGAGTACCGTAAAGACATCGACCATCGAGCGCACGGTCACCTCGCTTTGGCCCACCCCTACGGTTTCGACGAGGATCAAATCGAAACCAGCCGCCTCACAAAGCAACATTGCCTCCCGCGTTTTCCTTGCGACGCCGCCAAGGGTCTTGCCGCTCGGAGAGGGACGGATAAAGGCATTGGGCTCGCGGGTCAGGGCTTCCATGCGGGTCTTGTCCCCAAGAACACTGCCACCGGTGCGGCTGGAGCTGGGATCGACGGCCAACACGGCTACTTTGTGGCCCTCGGCACAAAGCATCTGCCCAAAAGACTCGATGAATGTGCTTTTCCCGGCCCCGGGCATCCCGGAAATGCCGACGCGCAGGCTGCGCCCACTGTGCGGCAAGCAGGCGGCAAGGACTTCGCGGGCGGCGGCGCGGTGATGCCCGGCACTCGATTCCACGAGGGTAATTGCTTGCGCCAGCTGCGTGCGGTTGCCTGCGAGAATACCTTCAACGAGTTTAGCCGGCTCGGGCAGCGCACGCCGCTTTCGCCGGCGGCCGCCGAGGACCACACTGTCAGCGGTGGCGGGCTCGGAGGACGATTCCGGCGCTCCCGGCATGACCCGGCTGGCGTAGACTTCGCCTTCGGCAGGCGCTGATGGCACCCATTCTGGCCGGTGATGATGGTCTTCGCTCGAGTTGCTGTCTCGCGGCATGCCGTAAGTCTAAACGCCGAATCGCCAAAGCCGAAAACAAAAAAGTAGCGGCGCCATCTCTTCCCTAGTCAGTTTGCTCTCAGCCAGGAGCCGGGGGAAATATGGCAGCGTTACCTCGCCGTGGCGAAAAAAGCGCCGGTCGCGCCCCGGGGTGGGTTGCTCGTCTCCTGTTGGGGGTCGGGACGCGACCGGCTTTGGCCTTGCTGCTCGAAAGGGGGAAGTCAATTTTTCCTTGGCCGGGTGTGTGATACCAAATCCGTTATTAGGCAGGTAAATTGCATGAAAGCTGCTTGTGTTGGTTGATGGCACGACAACGCATAAAACTGCCCGGGCCGGAGGCCTGTGCACAAGTCAACGAGTGGCTTTGCCACAATGAGCATCTGGCGGT
>JBHJGW010000157.1:0-9350 GCA_050331415.1 Opitutales bacterium
ATTCGCGGGCGGCTGGAGCTACGCCATTGCCGTGGTCGGCCCATTCCCGCAGCCAGCCGATGGCCAGCTCCCCACGCTCGCGAAAGGCCTCGAGCAGGCTCGCGCGCACGACCGGCGAAGGGTCGTCGAGCAGCCGCCGGAAGGCGTTGCGGGGGTCGGGCCGTTGCTGGGGGAACGCCATTTGAAAGGGATGATCGCGGTTCTAGCGGCTGGCGGCTCGCGGGGCAATCGCAAAAGCATTTCCCTTCAGTCTGGCGCCCGCTTTCGGCCCAAGTCGTCGCCGGTGTTGTCCCGGGCGATTGTGCTGAACCGGGGCGGCGAAAACTCAACCGCGAATTCGGATTCGCCGGAAGCGCAACGTTGCAGGTGGAAGCCAGGTCAAAGGCCGAGTCGGGGAGCACGGTAGGCTAAGCCGCGTAGAGGACGCGAGGCACGGGGCATTTTTTCCTTCCCCCTTTGGACAAAGTGGGCTTTAAGGAGCCCCTTATGCCCCGACCCATTACTTTTGCCAACGGCGCGCTCGACGTCCCCAACGATCCGATCATCCCTTTTATCGAAGGCGACGGCACCGGGCCCGACATCTGGAACGCTTCCGTCCGCGTCTTCGACGCCGCGGTTGAAAAAGCCTACGGCGGCGAGAAAAAGATCGCCTGGAAAGAGGTGCTCGCCGGCCAAAAAGCTTTCGACCAGACTGGCGAATGGCTGCCCGAGGCGACGCTGGAGGCGTTTCGTATACACTATGTGGGCATCAAAGGGCCGTTGACCACGCCCGTCGGCGGCGGCATCCGAAGCTTGAACGTCGCGCTGCGCCAGATGCTCGACCTCTACGTGTGCCTGCGCCCGGTGCGCTGGTTCGAAGGCGTGCCCAGCCCGGTCAAGAACCCGCAGGACACCAATATGGTGATCTTCCGCGAGAACAGCGAAGACATCTACGCGGGCATCGAATTCGAAAACGGCACCCCCGAAAACCAGAAGCTCAAGAGCCTGCTCAAGGACAACTTCCCCGAGCTTTTCAAAAAAGTTCGCTTCCCTGACAGCGCGGGGCTCGGCATCAAGCCGGTTTCTCAGGAGGGCACCTCCCGCTTGGTGAAGAGCGCCATCCGCTACGCGATCGACAACCACCTGCCCAGTGTCACGCTCGTGCACAAGGGCAACATCATGAAGTTCACCGAAGGGGCCTTCATGGACTGGGGTTACCAGATCGCGCGGGAAAACTTTGGCGCTGAGCTGCTCGACGGCGGTCCGTGGTGCATCATCAAAAAAGGTACACCGATCCCGGCCGATTCCGAGCTCGCCTCTGGTGAAGGGGGCGAGGAGGTGGCGCCCAACGATATTATCATCAAAGATGTCATCGCCGACGCCTTCCTGCAGCAATTGCTGACCCGCCCGAAAGAGTACAGTGTCGTCGCCACGATGAACCTGAACGGTGACTATATCTCCGATGCGCTGGCGGCCTGCGTCGGCGGCATCGGGATCGCTCCGGGCGGCAACATCAATTACGATAGCGGTCACGCCATCTTCGAGGCGACCCACGGCACTGCACCGAAGTACGCCGGACAGGACAAGGTCAACCCGGGATCCGTTATCCTTTCCGGCGAAATGATGTTGCGCCACCTCGGTTGGGTAGAAGCCGCCGAACTCGTTATCAAGGGCATGAACGGCGCCATCGGTAACCGGACCGTCACCTACGATTTCGAACGCCTCATGGACGGGGCCACCCTGCTGAAATGTTCTGAGTTCGGCGACGCCGTGGTTGCCAACATGTAAGCGACGCCGCGCAGGCGGCTCTCATACTATCTTGCCGGAAAGGTCGATAAATTGATCGAGATAATTTTGGATGCATAGCAAGGCAGCGATGGTGACGGCTGGGCCCGTAGGCCCCGTCTCGTTGTCGCAAACGCCGCTTCTGCGCCAAAAGCATCCGAAGCCGCCACGCGGCGTTCAATTTACCGATCTAGACGGTAAGGTGGTATCAGTCCCGGCAGAATGCCGTCTTCAGGGGGCTGCCTTCGGCGGGGGCTTTATTGGAGGCGGCGCTGCAAGGTGTTGTCGGCCTTGATACTGAGAACTCCCAAGGCAGGCGCCAGCTCACGCCTCGGCTTGGCGTGCGCCTGCGGCTATTCGGTCGGCCTGTCGCAGGTGAATGTCGAGATGAAAGGCGAACATACAGTTCCACTTGTGGGCGTTGAACATCCCGAACAGCGGATGCCGGTATTTGCGCACCATGCTAAGCGTTTCCCGCATCGAGACCATCGCAACATGCTTCTCCACGGAAAGCTGAAAGGCGTCGATGGTCTCGGGGCCCGGTGCTGCTGGCGGCATTACATCCCTCTTGGTATCGAAGGATTTCAGCCGGTCCAATGGCTTATTTTCCACCAGGAGTTTGATGGTGAGCGTGATGGTTCGGTTCACGATCGTATTGTGCTCGAGCAACTGAAAAAACGACCACCGGCGCATGTCCTCGTCCACCCCCGGCAACTCAGGCACATGGATCGGGCGCTCGCCAGCCTCCGGGGTCATTTGCGCTGAGAGTGTGGCGTAGCGTCGGGCCGTCCGCTTGATCTGCCGCGTTATCTGCCCGCGCGTCTGGGTCGCAAAGCGGGCATGGACAAAGTACTTCAGCAGCAGGGGCGTCATGGTAGCTTCTGGCTCAGTTGAGCTCTGCCGCGTTGCCTTATCTCAATTTTGCTCGTCGCGCCGCCGCAGAAGAAAGTCGATCACGTCGACGTCGGCAGGGATGGTTAGCTTGAAGTTCGGGTCACGATTCTCCACGAGGGTGACCTTGACCCCCTGGCGTCGGGCGGCGGCGACATCGTCGGTCACACTGACGCCTTCGTAGCGCAGCCGGCGGTAGGCGTCGGTGATGAGCTCGCGCTCGAAGACCTGCGGGGTTTCCATTGCCCAGAGGCTGGCGCGGGGAACGTCTTTGAGGTCTCGGGAGCGTAGGGTGCGGCGCGTCGCAGGCACTTTTTTGATCGTGTCGTGCACGCGATGGGCGAGCACGGCCGCTTTGTCCGCAATAGCGGCTGCATGGAGCTCGCGGATGTGCGCAGGCAGCACCAGAGGCCGCGCGCAGTCGTGGATGAACGCGTACTCGATCCAGAGGGGCAGGGCGCTCAGTCCGTTGAAGACGGAGTCTTGCCGTTCCAGGCCGCCGAGCGTGTAGTCAACCTGTACTTCCCCGAGCTCGGCTTGCTCGATCGCAGCGGCAATGGTGGCGCGTTGCTCCTCGTCGCGCACGACAATGACCGCTTGCTGAATGCAGCCGCTGTCGCGAAACGCCAGCAGAGAGTGCAGGAAGGCGGGACGATCCGCCAGGGGCAGGAGCGTCTTGTCGATGGAATTGTCCTGCATACGGCGGCTGCTGCCACCGCACAGGAGGATCGCGGCGCTGGGCGTCATGCGTCAGCGGAAGCGGGTTTCGTGCTCAACTCGTCGAGCAGGCTGGCAACGGCGGCGAGCGGATCGGGCGCCTGCAGAATGGGCCGGCCGACGACGATGAATGAGGCGCCGCCCGCGCGGGCTTCCGTGGGCGTCATGACCCGCTTTTGGTCGCCCTTGTCAGCGTCGGCTGGGCGTATACCCGGCGTGACGAGCAGCGGAGCGGGCCCGAGCTCGCGGCGGAGGCCGGTGAGTTCCAGAGGCGAGCAGACCAGGCCGTCAATGCCCGCATGGGTTGCCAGTTTGGCCAGACGCTGCACCTGCGCCTCCGGCTCGGCTTCGACGCCGATTTTGGAGAGGCCGGCCGCATCCATCGAGGTCAGCACGGTGACTCCCAGAGTGCGCGCCTCGGGCAGGGCTTCTTTCGCCGCTTCGCTCGCCCGCCGCAGCATTTCCTCGCCGCCACTGGCGTGAAGCGTCAGCAGGCCCACCCGGTGCCCGGCCAGCGCCTTGATGGCGCTTGCGACGGTATTGGGGATGTCGTGCAGCTTGAGATCCAGGAAGACGTTGAAACCGTCATCGGCCACAACATCAAGGATTGTCGGTCCTTCTCTCAAGAAGAGCTGAAGGCCAATCTTGGCCCACTGCAAGCGGCCTTTGAGGGGGCGCAGCAGCGCTTCAGCGGCGGGCCGGTCAGGCACGTCAAGGGCCAGGATCAGCCCGGTGTCCGGAAGGGCTCGGTCAGTCATGCTGGAAAGGTTTTTCGGGTCCGGTGCCGACTGTCCACCTCAATTGCTCGGTGTGTGGAGAATCCCCCCACTTGGCGGTGCCAAAGCTTGCCAAGAGCGGGGTTCGGCTTCAGGACAGCGGCGTGATGCCAAGCGCTCAACCCCTCGTCCGCGCCTGCCCGGCCAAACTCAACCTGATGCTCGCCATTACGGGCGTGCGGGCGGACGGTTTTCACGAACTGGTCAGCCTCGTCACGCCACTGAAGCTGGAGGATACGCTCACCGTGGAGCCCCTGGAGCCCGGAGCCACGGAAGACACCCTCACCTGCGATGCCCCGGATGTGCCCACCGGTCCGGAGAACCTCGTGCGACAGGCGACGGCGGCCTTTCGCCAGGCAACCGGTTCCGGCCAGTTCTACCGTTTCGCGCTTGCAAAAACCATCCCGGCGGGCGCCGGTCTGGGCGGGGGCAGCAGCAACGGGGCGGCGACTCTGACCGCGCTCAACGAACTGGCGGGCAAGCCCCTGAAGAATACCGCCTTGGAAGAACTGGCCGCTCAACTCGGATCAGATTGTCCACTGTTTCTGCGACCACGACCCCTCATTATGCGGGGCCGCGGGGAGCTTCTGGAAGAGCTTCCGGAAGACGCTGCGCGGGCACTACGGGGGCGGCCCGTGGTCGTTTTCAAGCCGGCCTTCGGGGTCTCGACCGGCTGGGCCTATGGTCAACTGCGGAACCGGGCGCCCGTCGGCTACGAGGCAGCAGACGCAGCCGAAGCGCGCCTGCAGGCCTGGCTGGCTAATCCGCAGAGCCCGCTGCCGCTGTTCAATTCCCTCGAGGCACCGGTTTTCGCCAAGTACCTCGCGCTGCCAACGCTCCTCGAGCAGATCCGAGAATGCCAGCTGGGCCCGGCGATGATGACCGGCAGCGGCAGCGCTTGCTTCGCTCTGCCCGAGAGTGACGCCTCCGCTGCCGAGATCGTCGACCGGGTTGCCAAGGCCTGGGGCGGGGAAGCCTTTGTGGTTCGAACGGCCTTTGCCTAGGGCACGCAGGACCGCTGCGACCCTGGCGCGAGAGGTCAACGGCCCAACCCCCATTCGGGGTTTTTGGGTTAGGAAGCTCACATAAAGCTGTCCTCGAGAAATGGTAAGGGTTTACGAAACTCTCCGTGGGGTGACCGCCGAGGATGAGCCAAGGCGCTTGGAATGCGCAATTTAACTTGCTTTCGCGGCTCTGGCTCTGGTCGAATCCTGTGCTGTTTTTTGACGGCGAGAAACGCCCTGCCAATTTGAGACGCGCACAATGGATGAAACCCGCACCGAGACGATGATCGAGGGGGTGGCTGCCTCCCCTGGGGTAGCCCACGGCCCGGCGTTCGTCATCCTGCAGAGCAAATTGGAGATCCCGGTTTTTCAGGTAGATGATGCCCGGGTGCCGGCCGAGATCGAGCGCTTCGAACAGGCATTGCTGGAGTCGCGAAAACAGTTGAGCCAATTGCGGGACGAGGTCGCCGAGCAGCTCGGTGAAAACGAGGCCCACATCTTCGACGCCCATATCATGGTCCTGGAGGATAAGGCGCTGATTGACAGTACGATCCAGGAAATCCGGGAAACGGGATATAACGTGGAGTATTGCTTTCGGGAAGTGGCTAACCGCTTCATCGACGCTTTTTCCGAGATCCCCGACGCCTACCTTCGCGAACGTGTCAAGGACCTCGAAGACGTCACCAAGCGCGTCTTGTACTGCCTGCTGGGCGAGGCTCAGCAGACCTTTTCGAAGCTCGCGGCGCAACACATCATCGTCACCGAGGACATCCCGCCGTCTGACGCCGCAGCTCTCGAGGGCGGCAAAGTGCTGGGAGTGGTGACGGATGCAGGCTCCCGCACCAGTCACGCGGTGATTGTGGCCCGCTCGCTCGGCATTCCCGCGGTCGTGGGGCTGCACAATGCCACCAGCCTGCTGGAAAACGAGGACGATATCCTGATCGACGGGTACGAGGGCCTCGTCTACGTCAACCCGACTCCGGAGACCCTCTTTCGTTACGGCCAGCTGCGCGAGGAGCGGCGGGGCGTACAAGCGCTGTTTGAAAAGGAAACCGCGGAGCCTGCGGAAACCTCCGACGGCTACCGCATCCTTCTCGGGGGCAATGTCAGCGGCGAGGAGGAGTGCCGGGCAGTTCTGGGCAATGGTGGCGAAGCCGTGGGCTTATTCCGCACCGAAGCGTTTTACATGCGGGAGCGGGCTTTTCCGCCAGAGGAAGACCAGTTCGCAGTCTACCGGAGGATCGCCGAGGTGATGAATCCCCATCCGGTGGTGATGCGTACGCTGGATATGGGCGGCGACAAGCAGTTCGCCTCCATCGGCTTCAATATCGAAGAGCGCAACCCCTTTATGGGCTTCCGGGCGATTCGGTTTTGCCTCGAGCACGAGGACATTTTTCGCACTCAGCTTCGTGCGATCCTGCGCGCTAGCGCGTTCGGCAATGTCCAGGTGATGTTCCCGATGATTTCCAGCGTGGACGAGTTTTTGCGCGCCAAAGACATCTGCCACGGCTGCATGGAGGACCTTCGGTACGAGGGCGTGCCCTTCGACGAATCGATCCGCATCGGCACGATGGTCGAGGTGCCGAGCGCGGCGGTTGTGGCCGACCAGCTTGCCGAGCATTGTGACTTCTTCAGCATCGGCACCAATGATTTAATCCAGTATCTGCTGGCGGTCGATCGGGTGAACGACCGCATTGCCCACCTTTACCGTCCCTTTCATCCAGCAGTGTTGCGGACCATTGCGGGGGTTATCACGGCGGCGAGCCGCCACGGAATTCCGACTTCGATTTGCGGTGAAATGGCCGCCGACCCTTTTTACGTTCCGTTTTTCATCGGCTGCGGCGCGGCGCAGCTCAGTGTCAACGCCTCCTCCTTGCCGGAGATCAAATACCTCGTGCGCCGGGTGAACCTCGTCGAGGCCAAGCGTTTGGCGGACCGTGTTCTGAAAATATCCGACGCCTCCGAGATCAAATCGGTTCTGGGCACTTTCTTCGAGTCGTGCCTGAAAGATTTCAAGACGCGGGTCTATTACACGTCGCGGCAGAGCTAGCGGCTCGGCGGCACGACCCGTAAAGCCCCGGCGAGGCCCTTTGGCATGCGATCCGCATTGTGCCCTGGCTCATGAATTTCCCGAACCTTCTCAGCCTCTCCCGCGTGGCGGTCCTGCCTCTGCTGGCCCTCCTGCTCGGTCTCGATGGCCCGCCCACTGCCTGGCTGGCTCTGGTTGTCTTCGTGCTGGCTGCTCTAACCGATGCGGTCGACGGCTGGGCCGCCCGGAAGTTCGACAAGGTGACCACCGTAGGCAAGTTCCTCGATGCGCTGGTTGATAAAATCTTCGTCCTTGGCGTTCTGGTAGTCCTGCTCGAGCCAGCGGCACGGCTGAGCCTGCTTCCGGCAACGTCGGTGGCAGTCGTGCTCATTCTGACCCGGGAGTTTGGCGTCACCGGGCTGCGCATCCTTGCCGTAAAACGCCAGGTCGTCCTGGCCGCCGAGCGTGGCGGCAAGATCAAGACCGCCCTGCAGATGGGCGCCCTCGGGTTGCTCTTGCTGGCGAATGCCCTTCTCGCGGGTGATCCCAAGGGTGGTTTCGGCCACGCCTGCTACTTCGCCGGGCATGTCGTGCTCTGGCTGGCGGTCATCCAGACCGTCGTTTCCGGGTTCAACTATTTTCGCAGGTACGGTTATCTGCTTCGAGAGGAGGGCACCGCGTGAACTATTCCCACGAGCGCGCTTTCGGCTGGATGCAGGTACTGGGTGACCAGGTGGTTATCCAGAGCTCACGGCTCGGGCCGTTGGGGCGGCTGAAGGCTCCGGGTACCTGGGGCTCCGCCGCAGGGCTGATCTGGTACACGGTCGCCTTTCCCGGGCTGCCGTTGCCGCTTGCCCTGCTGCTGGTTGGCGTCACGCTTTGGCTCGCCGTCGGCCTTTGCGGTGAGGCAGAGAAACGCCTGCGGTCAAGGGACCCCTCCGAGGTCGTTCTCGACGAGGCCGTCTGCATGCCGCTGTGTCTACTGGGCCTCGAGGGCTGGCTCATCGCCCTGCGGCAGGAGGGGTGGGCCTGGGCGCTGTTTCTGGGGGCCTTTGCCCTGTTTCGATTCTTCGACATTCTCAAGCCATTGGGTATTAGTCGGTTGCAAACCCTTCCCGGCGGCCTCGGGGTGGTCGCCGACGATGCCGCCGCCGCACTTGCAACCAACCTTACCTTGCAATTGCTGCTGGCGCTTTGGTTCGCTTAGGATTGAACTCAATCCGGAACCTTCCCCGACGTTTCCAGTCCACGGTTGCTATGCCCTACTCCCGCACCTCTTCGTCTCAGTCCTCCTCCAAACGGCGCAAGATTATAAAAGTCGATGTGTTCGGGATGAAGTTACGTCCGATGACGCTGATTCTCGGCGCCGTCCTGATTTTTGGCCTTGGCGGAACGCTGCTGGCGATGGCGCTCGTGATGGGCGGAGAACAGCGTGGAAAAGTGGTGGATGCCTCGTGGCGTAATGCGGAAGCCGAGGAGGAGCCGGATCGGCGCAAACTGGTGCGCGACCAGGACGCCGAGCTGCTGCGCGACGACCTCGAGCCAATCGAACGCGTGGCTTTGGGGCATCGCGCCGCCACCAGCATGGATGAGGCGCGTACCTTTCGCCTCGAGGGCACCCTGGAGCTGGGTGGAAAGCCCAACAAGATGCAGTTTTTCTTTCGTCAGCCCAATCTGGTCTCGCGAAATCTGACCACCGAAAACGGAGTCGAGCGCATCGACGCCCACAACGGGAGACGCGTCTGGACCCAGGTAACCTATCCCAATGGCGAAGTTCAGACGGAAGACCTGACCAACACCGAGCAGGGGCGGGAAATTATCGACAGCGCCAGACTTGGCTCTCGTTTGCTGGAATATTTCGACCAGCCGGATCAATTCCGTTTGGTCGAGTCTCCGGAACCGCGGTTTTCCGATTACACAGTGGTCGCCTATGATTCCCTCGAGCATCCCGAGCGGGAGGAACTGCTGCTGCTCGACCCGGAAACGCTGGTGGTGCGCAAACAGATCATCCGAAATCCGGACCCGAAAAACCCCGACCAAACCCGGGAAACGGTTCTGACCTTTCGGGACTATCGCGACGTCGGGAACACGCTGTACCCCTTCAGCCTGACGGTTGAACTCGACGGCAAAGAGTATTCAGAGCTCTCCGTCGACAGCGCGGAGCTGAAC
>JBHJGW010000158.1:0-3700 GCA_050331415.1 Opitutales bacterium
TGGGGCTCGGCGATCTTCACCTTCTCCGGCGCGAAGAACTTCAACTTCGACCAGAAGGTCCCGCTCACCCGCTTCTTCATCCACCACAACAAGGCGGTCAACGTCATGCTCGCCACCAACGACTGGGGCGGCATCGCCTACTGGCAGGGAGGGTCCTACTACACCTACAACAACATCTCAGGCAACGTGATCGGCCACAAAGCCGCCGTGCCCCTGGAAAACGACTGGAAGACGGTGGCTTACAACTACTACCTGGACGGGACCTTCAAAAGCTACACCTTCAACAACATCGCCTGGAGCAAGTACAACTCCACGGACAGCCCGTACCGGGGCCGCGGCGGCTATTTCGTCGTCCTTGGCTTCATGAACCACCTGTTCAACAACAGCTTCTACCACTTCCGCCACGGCATCCTCGGCAGCTCGGGCAACCGCTCGTCCTTCCTGGGCAACATTGTGAGTGACATCACCGGCGACTTCATTCAGCAGAACCGTCCCGGCGACACCTCGCTGCGCGGCGGTGGTGACACCGGGGAACAGGGCACCCGCGGGATGCCCACTAACGCCTACGGCCACAATGTCTTCTTCGGCGAGGACAATCCGGCGGGCAATGCCCGCGGCGTGCGCGGCAACTCCATCGAGGACTGGCGCGAGGGGCTGGCCGGGATCAACGCCCGCCTGACCCACACCGGCTGGAAGGTGCCGGGATCGGCCTTCGACGAACCGGACCCCTACGGCGCCCACGATTTCCGCCCGAAAGCCGACGCCCCCGTCGACGGCCGTGGCGTCAAGTTCTTCGTCCCCTTCGGCCTTTACAAGATGGTTAGTGAGTGGAACTTCATTCACCACCCCGGCAACGAGAACCTCGTTCTCGGGGAGCACTTCTACATGGACGAAGCCTTCCGCCACCGCCACATGTACGAGGACGTGCCGCGCAACGACTTGGCCGTACACGGCGCCACCGCCGACAGCTATGTCGACGGCGAACTTGAGGACTGGCAGAAGGGCGCGTTGCGCTTCGACGGCGAGGGCGTGCACGCCGTCCTGAAGCACGAGGACATCGTAGAGGACTTCGAATACAAGCAGCCCCTGACCGAGCGTGGCCAGCCCGGACGCAGGAGCGAGCGGGGCACCTGGACGGAACCCCGCGAAACCCTCGACATGGATGACAACAGCTGCTTGATCGAGGCCCACCTGCGCCTGCCAAACAACGCCACCGGCGGTGCGCTCGTCTCCAAGGCCGCCGGGGGACGCGGATACGAGATCGGCATCGACGCTCAAGGGCAGATCGGACTGCTTCTGGCGGGCGACAATCGCGCTACCGCCGTGTCCGCCAGCTCGGTCAGCGACGGCCAATGGCACCACGTCATCGCCGAAGTGGATCGCCGCGCCGACGCCGTCCGTTTCTACCTTGATGGCAGGCTCGACAGCGAAACGCCGCTGTCCCTGGAAGGCAGTCTGGCCAATCGGGGCGACTTCTTTGTTGGACGCGGTGTTGCTGGCTTTCTCGCGGGCGACCTGGATTTCCTGCGGGTGAGCCGTGGCACCTTATCCGACGCTAAGACCACGATCGAGGAACTCCACGCCTGGCAGTTCGAAGGGCCCTTCATGCGCGACTGGACCGGCGAATTCCCGGCGGACGGCGACCGCGACGCTGGTGCCGTGGAGAAGTGACGGACTCCATTCCGTCATTGATAGGAAGTTCAATTTCGGTGTTTACGAGCCGGGGTGGAGCTTGGAACCTAACTTATTGATAGGAAAGGGATTGATAGGAAATTATGGCGGACGTACCCCCGCCTACAGGCTAGGCGCAGTGCGGGAATGTTGAAGGTAGGAAGCGCAAGTAAGGTAGACCCCGGCAGTCCAGCCCATCATGGGTGAAGGCTCATATTCGGCCTCGGCGAGTTCCCCGGTTTCCGCATCTGTCTTTTCGAAAATCCTGCCTTTCGCCTCGAAAAGTCGATCTGTGACCTCGACGTACTTTTGAGCGATCCTGCGTGCGGCGGAATGATAGCCGTAGCGGGCAAGACCAAGCACGGTGTTCTGAACCATCGGCGGCCAGACGGCGGGAAACGCCCATTGGTAGGCGCGGCATTCGGGACACTCCTCTGTATAGGCAATTCCATATTCCCGCTCGAACAACGGAAGGTTCTGCACAATCCGCGCCGCTTGCGCTTCTGTTGGGATTCCATGGATGAGGAGCTGGACTCCGGTCAAGGCAGCCACGGGACCGTGTCGGTTGTGGACACCGTCATAGTCCAGAAAAAGCCCACGAACTTCAGACCAACAGTAGCGGTTCAAGCGCTCGCGCCGAAGGTTTGCTCGCGTGGACCAGTCAATGGCGAAATCCCACTTTAGCAGCTCGTGATGGTCGGCGAAGAAGCGTTCGTAGTCGTAGAGCAAACCATTCAAGTCGGGCTGCACATAGTCCAGACAACGATGCTCGAAACGCGGGGTGAAGTCGCAAGTTGCCTCCGCTTCCGCAAGGAAGTGCGCCCCGATTCCGCGCTTTTCCGTTAAAGTTTGAGCCTTGCTTGGGGAAATCTTTTGGACGCGTTGGTTTTCGGCGAAGCGCTCCATACCCTCCCAGGTCTCGTGCGTGCCGTGCTGGCAAAGCCCAGTGGGATGCAGGCGCGCCGTGATCCACCAATTGTACTCCTGCAGCAGGCCCTCCGCGCATGCTCGGAAGAAAGACGGGTCTTCTTCAGGGCCTCCGAGGTAAGCGAAGTAATCAGCCACCATGCGGCACAGGTAAGGCGATTGCGAGCGATTGTGGATACCCACGTGATTGGGCATGTACCCTTGGCGCCGGATGAGCCAGAGCATGTTCTGGATATTCTCGCGGGCGACGGCGGCGTTGCCAGTCGCGTAAAGCGCTCGTAGCGTGAAGGCGGTATCCCAATAGAAAAAGAAGTAAAAGTTGCCCTCTCCTTTTATGCACGGCGAGGTGTAGCGATAGGGCAGATCGATACCTGCGAATCCAGTCCCGGGTTCGTCGCGATAGATACTGCGTTCAAGATGATCGTGAATGTATTCGGTTACTGTCATTTCCAGGAAGGTTCCCTACCCTATCGTGTCATGCCCTTGCAGGCCGATTTAGATGACCGGTATCGATCCGAAGCGAGAATCTGTTCAAATCGTTAAGGTGTGTTTAAAAAACCGGAACTCAATTGTAATTATATTTTTGATACAGTATTATACTGCTGTCATGCAGTCAATTAGAATTTGACCCGAGTTTGGGCCCTAAAAAATGGTCCTTAACGGATTTTTGTGGAAACGGCAAAACCAGTGAACGCATAAGTATTTCTTCGACCCGCTGGCGCGGGGCAGAATATCTCCTTTTCCCGGCAAGATCCTACTTTCGCGGTTCAAGGACTACTCACGACTGCGTCGCTGCGTTCTTCCTTGAGCCGCTTCGGTTATGGTTTTCGAGGAAAAGGAAGAAAAAATGCGGTTTGGCCACGGTTTTTCGATCATTATGGCATGAATCGTGTGCCATAGACATCCGAGAAGAGCGGATGTTTTAAAACCACAAAGTTCATAAACACAATGAAGAAGCCAAACGGAAGCAGCGACAATTTATACCATCTTGCCAGAGAGGTCGGTAAATTGATCGAGATGATTTTGGATGCAGAGCAAGGCAGCGAGGGCGACGGCCGGGCCTGTAGGCCCCGCCTCGTCGTCGCGAACGCCGCTCTGCGCC
>JBHJGW010000159.1:0-2981 GCA_050331415.1 Opitutales bacterium
GGGAAACTCATGGCTGCGGCGATGGCACAAGTTGAGGATTCCGTAGCAAACCCGCGCTGCCTTGCCGTTAGGAAAAACATCCGACAGCCGCACCGCCACCATCGCCTGCGGCTGGTTCGCGCTCAGGCTTAGCGTGACTATGGGCGCGCCGACGACGTCCAAAGGCTCACTAAGCCGATCTGTTTGCCAAACGAGGCTGCCACCATCCTCCTCCCGCTGGTCGCCTGGCAGATCAGGCGCGGCGGCGAAGGAGCACCATTTTCCGGAAAACATGCCCACACTCAAGGGGCTCTGAATAGTCCAGCGATGTCGCTTGCCGTCGCCTTTGGACGGCCCGGCTGGCGTTGTCTCCAACCGCCCGAGGGCGTCCATCCGGTATCGTCTTGGCGTAATCCGCGGCGACGGCCAGGTGTCTTCGGCAATCCAATGGCCTGAACGCTCCGCATAAGCAGTTGCCGGGGGCATGCTGTGTTGCAGGAAAAGGCGCAAGCGGGGCTCTGCTTCGACGCCAGTGGGTTTGCCCTTGAGCCAGTAATCCCACCAGCGCAGGCATTCTTGCAGGAACCCAATCGCCGGGCCCGGCACTCCAAAGTGGGGGTAACGGTGCCCCCATGCTCCGACGAGGCCCTTGAACGGGGCGCGAAGATGCTCCGCCATGCGAAAAACTGCATTGGAGTAGCCATCGGCCCACCCGCTGACCGCCATCACCGGCGTTTGCACCCGCTCGTAAGCTTCACAGATCGACCCGTTTTTCCAATAGGCATCACGAGTCTGGTGCTGAAGCCAGTTTTTCACCCAGAGGCCGCTGTGCTCAAGTCGCTCTAGCCACAAGGGCAGGAAACGATCTCCCACCAAGGCGGGATCGGGCGGCGAGGCGTTGTAGCCTAACATGACCGTAGCCCAGGAAAGATTGTCACCGAGCAGGCAGCCGCCCATGTAGTGAACGTCGTCGGCGTAGCGGTCATCCGTGCTGGCGACACTGATCACCGCCTTCAGCTCGGACGGCTGCCGGGCCGCGATCTGCAGACCATTGAAGCCACCCCAAGAAATGCCAAACATCCCGACCTGTCCATCGCACCAGGGCTGCGCCGCGATCCATCGCAGAATCGCCAGGCCGTCCTCCTGCTCTTCCTCGAGATATTCGTCGCGCAGGACGCCCTCGCTGTCGCCGCTGCCGCGCATATCCACGCGCACACAGGCGTAGCCGTGACCGGCGAAATAGCGATGGTTGGCGGCGTCTCGCCCCGCTTTGAAATCGCGTTTGCGATACGGGATGAATTCCAGGATGGCCGGCTTGGGCGCGGCCTCCGCGCCCTCTGGCACCCACAGCTTGGCCGCGAGCTGAGTGCCGTCGGTGCCGGGAATCTCGCAGTGCTCGATCTCGCGGAAGCGGTATGGAAGCTCGTTGGGTTCAGCGTACTGCATCAAATCGAAACATCAGTTCCTCAGATAATTGCTCGAACTTTGACTGGAGCCGCTCGGAATCCTCCGCCCCGATGAAAATTTCCGCCAGCACGTAGCTTTCGCTGTCGTTCTGCGGCAATTCACTCAATCGCTGGCCGGCCATCGGGATGACGCGAATCCGGGCGTCGTAATGCCTTTCGATAACAGATAATTCCTCATGCCTGGGAATGCGCGTGACCACGGCATCTTCAAACTTGCGCAGATAGTATTTCGCCGCGCAGGGGTAGTGTCCTTCCCGATGGGGCATTTCCGGAGTGTTGCCCAAGGCGAGTTCGATCAAGAGGTGTTCGTTCGAGGTGCCGTCGACCAGTTCAAAGACTTTGCTGTGCGACTGTGAAATGCGCGGGTTGATCTCCAGGACGCCACTCGTGCCACTGGCTTGATCGACGAAGAATTCGACGTTAAAGGCGGTCTGGCTCAGGCCAATGCGCTCCGCGAGCCGTTCGGCTCGCTGCCGGATCTGCGCTTGGAGCTCCTCAGATAGCGAACTCGGATACTGGTAGCAAAGGAAGCTCGAGCTGTCAGGATAATCATGGGAATCCACAACAGCGTAGGTCCTCGCCCGCCCTTGATGGATGTATCCGGAAACCGTGTGCTGGCTGCCCGAAAGTTGCGACTCCGCCAAACAGTGCTGCCCGTTCGCTTCGGCAATTTCCGGCGGCAGTTTGGCACGCCGCAGCACTTGGTTGAACGAATCCGCGAGCGGCGGCAGGGATTTTCGAACCTCCGCCAGGGCGGACTCGAAATCGGCCTCCGACTTTATTTTGAAAGCCAGCATCGAATCGCATGACTTCACCGGCTTGAGCCAAAACGGAAACGGCAGCGGTGGCTGAGCTTGACCTGAGAAGGGGTTGATCAGCGCAAAATCCGCATCGGTTTCGCCTGCCTCCCGCTGCTCAGAGCGCATCCAGTATTTGTGCTCGCACTTCAGTAACGCCTCTAGGGAAGGGCCCGGGAGGCCACGCTCGCGCAACAGCACCGCCTGAAGCAGGGTCGCGGGAAAGTCCCAATACGCCACAATCGCATCCGGCTCGACCGGGTTCTCCGCCAACTGCCGCTCGGCGCGGGCCACCAACTCGTCGAAGCGAACCGCCTCGAACTGCTTGATCTCGTCAAATGACAGCAAGGGATGAAAGGTGTAGCTCGCCGCGTTTGGCAGATCCTCCAACTGCAGCAGATTGAATGCATCCAGGCCCACGACAAAGACGTGCCGCCGGGTGGCTTCGGTGGATTCTCGCAGCGGAGCACCGGACTGGTGCGGAGGCGAGTCGGCATTATGCTTCAGCATGAATGGGACTCCGCAGACGGCACGCCAAGTTGAAGGGACGATGTCCGTGACCCTTCGCTCGCGAATTGCCTAGGAAGAAGCATCAAAGACGCTTTGTTGGCGGCTTGCGCTTTGCCACCTCGGTTAGCGTCGGCGTTGCAACTTCCAACGATGACAGGCTAGTCTCCGCCGAACCGGGGGCGATGAAAAACTTCCGGACGTTCGAGGTGACGGGACAACCGTTGCGGCC
>JBHJGW010000160.1:0-7310 GCA_050331415.1 Opitutales bacterium
GTCGTCAGGATCGGCCCCGAGGCCAAGGCCGGATCCTGCCCCATCCCTCTCAGCAGCAGGGGCACCGACCCTCCAATGATGACGGCGACCACGGTGTTGAGGGCAAGGGCAAGGGCAACTACGATGCCCAGCCAGCCGTTCCCGAACCAGATCCAGGCGATGGTGCCCAACAGCAAGCCAAGCGCGCTGCCGTTAATGATGCCGACTTGAAACTCTTTGGTGAAAACGCGCCAGACCTCTTTGGGACGGACCATCCCAAGGCTCAGTTCGCGCATCGAGACCGCCACGGCCTGGTTGCCCGAGCAACCGCTCATATCTGAAATGATCGGCAGAAATACCGCGAGCGCGATAACCTCCTTAAGCGTGTTCTGGTGAAAGGCGATGATACTCGCAGCAATTAGGTTGAGGACGATGTTGATGCTCAGCCACGAAAGGCGCCGCCGGCTGCGCAGGTACAGCGGCATCGAGCGCAGCTCTTCTTTACCGAGAAGGCCCTGAATCTTCAGAAAGTCTCCGGTAGCCTCTTCCTGACGGGCTTCGAGGATACCCTCGCGGTCGACAATTCCCATCAGGCGCTCTTCGGCGTCCGTCACCGGAAAACCGACAAACTGGTGCCGCTCGATGAGCGTTTCAAGGTCATCGAGCCGGGCTTCCACCCGCACGGTGATAGGCTCTGGAATCATCACCTGGCTGGCTCGCGCCGACTTGTCCGCGAAGAGCAAGTTGCGGATCGGCAATACACCGCGAAGGCGGTTAGCGTCGTCGAGTACGTAGGCGTACTGAACGCCGTATTCCGCGTATTCGTCGCGTTTGCGTAAAAGGTCATCGAGGATCTGCTGGACGGTCTGCGTTTCGCGGAAGGCGAGGAACTCGCTGTACATCAGGGAGCCCGCAGTGCCCTCCGGGTAGGCGATAAACTGGCGCACCTCAGCGGCCGTTTCCTGAGGCAGCACTTCGAGGATCGCGTTGCAGTCAGCAACGTCGAGTTCGCCCAATATGTCCGCGCGCTCATCGCTGTCGAGATTCTCCAAAATCGGGGCCGCAGTCATGGGTTCGAGTTGCTCGATGATCGAAAATCCCTGGGTATGGTAGCACTGGCGCAGGACGTCGGCGCTCTGTTCCGGCGTCAGCAGGCCAAAAAGGCGGGTGCGTTGTCCCTCGTCCAGGCGGTCCACTAAAAGGGCGGTATCCTCCTGCCCTGTCCCTTCGAGGATCGCATACGCGGTGGCAGCGTCGTCGGCTTGTACCGCTTGCTCGAGGCGCTCGATCAATTCAGCGAGATGCTCCTTGTCGGTTTGCTCCGTCTGCATGATGCGGAGCCTAGCGCCTCGAAACGGCCACGCAAAGGATTATTACCGGACCTTTTTGCCCCGGAAAGCGCATATACTGACTCCTGAACTGCCCGGCAGACCGGCTTCCCGGGGTTTTGGGCGTCTTGTCGGGATCATTCGCGCCATTGCACTGTCGTTTTTGGCGCGTCCGCTTGACGCCGGGGTTCGGTGTTCCTTTATTCATTGCTCGTCCGCAAATTTTTTCCAACCATCCTATCCACAGACGCAATATGGCCGTACTCGTAGGTAAAAAAGCGCCGGACTTCACCGCCAAGGCGGTGGTGAACGGGCAAATCGTCGAAAACTTCACCCTGGATCAGTTCCACGACAAAAAATACGTGGTGCTGTTCTTCTACCCGAAGGACTTCACCTTCGTATGCCCGACTGAGCTGGTTGCCTTCCAGAAGGTGCTCGCCGATTTCGAGGAGCGCAACGTACAGGTGATTGGCTGTTCAACAGACACCGAGTACAGCCACTTCGCCTGGGTGAACACTCCGCTCAACCGCGGCGGCATTGAGGGCGTTACTTATCCGCTGGTAGCTGACACCAACAAAACTATCGCAAGCGCCTACGATGTGCTTGCCGGAGAGTACGGTGTGGATGACGAAGGCGAGCTCGCCGCCACCGGAGAATTGGTCGCCTATCGCGGGCTGTTCCTGATCGACCGTGAAGGCGTGGTACGCCACCAGGTCGTCAACGACATGCCGCTGGGCCGCAGCATCCAGGAAGCGATTCGGATGGTCGACGCCTTGCAGCACTTCGAGACTCACGGCGAAGTCTGCCCAATGGACTGGACCAAAGGCAAGGAAGGGATGGACGCCTCCCACGAGGGCGTCAGCACCTACCTCAGCCGCAATTAAACGACCAACCCCGCATCTTCCGCCAAAGCCCGCCGGTTTCGCCAGCGGGTTTTTTGTTATTGCTCTCGGTTTTCCTCACCGCTGCTAAAGCACAGGTGAAGGGCTCGTTTCACCCTGGCGCGGTTCCTCCGCGGGCGATGAGGCGCGACTAAAGCCACGAATAGGAAAATTCTCCTGCCGGATGAAAGAGATAGCTGGCAAAATGCCATATTTTACCGATAGCAAACCTGATTTTTGTGCATTTTACATCATGTGGCCGGAAAAGTCGCGCGATGAAGCCAAGCACTCGCTGACCGGCCGCTTTTTGGTGTAGGCAACCGTACTTTGCTTGGTAACAATAGGGCAATATCCCTGTAACAGGGAGGTAAAATTTGCTTGTTTGGCCCGCGAGGATTGTGCACGGTTTGAGAGAGCGCCACCCCATGCTCTCCCGTTTACATGAACTCGACCCCATCGTCTGCACCTGCCAGTGAGCTGCGGCTTTTCCTCGACGAAATGCCGTTGGGGGATCGCCTGTGGGTGATGGAGTTCTTCCAGCACCTGTTTTCGCAGGATCTGCCCGAAGCCGAAAAACGGTGGGAACAGGCATACAGTGGCAGCGAGGTGGACGCCTTGGAAGTCGCTTTCGATGCCTTGCGCAGCGAAGTTAGCGAGTATCCGCATATCTGCGGACTCGGGGCCGCGCTCGATGGCCCAGCCCATGCGCTCGACAACTTTCTCGACGCTCTGGCACGGGCGGGCAAGGGCCAGGGCATGGCGGCGCTGATGCGGCTGCTCGCCGACGACATGCTGACGTACGAGGCCTTCCCGCAACTGCCCGAGGCCCAGGTGCTCGCGCACTACAAAGCGCTCCTGCGCCGCCTGCTTGTACTGCTGAATGACGACGCCCCGGTACCCGGCATTTACTCCCTGAGCAAGCTCGCTCTCGAACGCTTCGAAGCCGATTTTTCCGACTGGACGCGCGTTCATTTCCTGGAGCTCAAGCGCGATTCCGACCGACTGGCGGAGTTCAAAGAACACGGTAGCCGGGCTCTCGCGGAAGAGTCCCTGTTCAACCCGTACCGTTCTGTCCGGATGCGGGCGCTGCTGACCTTGGAACGGCTCGCGAGCGAACTCTGCGACCACCCGCAGGATTTCCTCGAGCGCACCTATAACCGGATCGTCCGCAACTGCCCCCGTAAGCGGCAGCGGATCCTGCCAAAGCGCCTTGCCGAAATTCAGGCTCAATCACCCTCACTGCATCTGCCCGGAATCGAAGAACCGGACGAAGCGAAGCCTCGGATCGAAGCGTCGGCGGCTCCTCAAACGCCAGCGTGGGTATAGGAGCAAGGTCACGGCATCCCGCAAAGCCGTGCTCGACACCCCCTGTTCATGCTATTGAGCATTCGACGCCATCTTATACCATCTTATCGAATAGATCGGTAGATTGAACGCCGCGAGACGGCTTCGGATGCCTTTGCGCAGAGCGGCGTTCGCGACGACGAGGCGGGGCCTACAGGACCAGTCGTCGCCCTCGCTGCCTTGCTCTGCATCCAAAATCATCTCGATCAATTTACCAACCTCTCCGGCAAGATGGTATAAGGCGTGATAACATGACCCATGCCCTCGCCGTTCACCGGGGAAGGAGGTGGACCAACAAAAAAGCGGCTCGATACGACGAGCCGCTATGGATGGAACCGGAGTATTGCGTGCGTCGCCTTAGCTCGCAGCCGCCTTGTTTTTATCGCGCGCGAGCTTGGTAAGGACCTCGCGGAGCAAGTCAGGCTCGACCGGCTTTGACAGGTAGTAATCCATCCCACTGGACAGGAAGCGCTCCTTGTCAGAGGTCAACGCAAAGGCGGTTAGCGCGACGATCGGCACGTTTTTCGCATTTTCGCCTGCTTCGCCTTCGCGAATTTTTCGCGTCGCTTCGAGCCCGTCCATCACCGGCATCATAATGTCCATGAAGACGAGGTCGACCTCGTTCCGGCGCAAATACAGAACGGCTTCGAAGCCATTGTTTACGAAATCGGCCTGGTGCCCCATTTTTTCGAGCATCGCCTTCATCACGCGACAGTTCAGGTTGTTGTCGTCAGCAACCAGGATCCGATGCGAGTAAAAGCTGGTCCCGAGCGCGTGCTGGTAAAGGCCAGACTGGGTTTCGAGCTTTTTGCGCGGGCTTGTGGGCTTCTTGACCGGAAACCCTTCGAGCGCGAGGTGAACTTCGAAGACACTGCCCTGCGGCTGATTATCGCGTACGAAAATTTCCCCGCCCATACCTTCTTCCACGATGCGCTGGCAGATCGCCAGGCCAAGGCCTGTGCCCTCGTATTTCCGGGTGCTCGATTCCACCAGCTGCTGGAAAGGCTTGAAGAGCTGGTCACGCTTGTCATCGGGAATTCCGATACCGGTATCGTAGACCTTGAAGGTCAAGTGGTAGAAGACCTTCCCCGGTGTCGGTGTTTCCTCCGGCGGGATGCGCTCGCGAGTCACAACCAGCTTAACCGAACCCTCCTCCGTAAACTTCATCGCGTTGCCGATCAGGTTCACAAGCACCTGACGCATATGGTTGCGGTCGGTATTGATCTGGAACGGCGAATCCGGCTCCATCACACAGTCAAACTGCAGGTTTTTGCGCTCCGCCTGCACCTTGAAGAGCTTGTGGACCTCGTCAATGGTTTCGTTCAGGCTGAAGCGTTCGGGGCGCAGGTCGAGCGCGCCGGCCTCGATTTTGGAATAGTCGAGGACATTGCCGATGATCCCCAGCAACGCGTTGACCGAGCTGCGAATGGTGTCGAGGTGTTCCTTCTGTTCGGGACTCGGGTCCGTGGCCATCAGAACCTCCGACAAGCCGAGGATACAGTTGAGCGGCGTGCGCACTTCATGGCTCATGGTAGCCAGAAAGGTTCCCTTTGCCGCGCTGGCCGATTCCGCATCGGCCACGGCTGCCTGGGCCTGGTCACGAACTTGCGTCAGCTCTTGTTCGACCCCCTTGCGCTTTTCATGCTCCTGCTTGGCCAACTGCTGATACCGCTGGAGCTTGCCTTTGCTCAGCACGAAAAGTGACCCGAACACGATTGTGGCAAGCAAAAGCACCGCCGCTGCACCTAAAACCGCGTATTGGACGGTGGCTGACTCGAAAAAGGCGAGCTGGGCAAGTACGGACGACATTGGAACTAAAACATCAAAGGCCATTATGGACAGGGAAGAGACAAGTAGAAACAAAGACCGGAGGCAAAGCAAAAGACCCTAGAGACAACACTTTTTCGCGCATTACCGCCGAACATCAAGCTTTAATGGACCCCGCAATAAACCATAACTTAACCTCATTAATTAATATAGTTATTTATACACAATTATAACGACAAATCTAATGCTTTCCTGCCAAACAAGCCCGTGACCCACTTGCCGCCAGGCTGTAATCCCGTGCGGGAAGCGAGGGAATTGCCGAGGTCGCTTGAGCGTCGGGACACCCAAACGAGATGCGGCAGCGAGAAAACCGCCGCAGATTTTCGCTAGTCGTTATCGGAGCTGCGACGCGGCGGTACGCTCCACTCCAGGGTGCCGAACGGCGAACTGTCGCCACCTGCGGGAAAGACGCGGCGAGTACCACGGCTTCGCAACGGCGCCTCGGGCGGCGGCAAGACATCCCGAGGCTGCGCCGAACGAGCGCCGGAAACGCGCGGCTGCTCCCCGGGTTCAAGACGGCGAGGCGCTGGTTGAACAATGACCGGATCGGGAGTCGACTGCGTTTGCGAAGCAGGACGCAGGACAGGCCTTCCTTCTGGATCGACCTCGATCGTGGGTTCACCGCGCGGCAGCGGATCAGCCTGGGCGGGCGGCGCGGCGTCGGCAGATATCGGCCCTTCGACGGCTGCGTCGGACCCATCTGGCCAACCAGGGCGGTAGTTCGGGAACCAGTCGATCGCTGCCCACTGCTCGGGGATGCGCTCGATCTCATCGGGCACATTCACCTGCGGCCGATTGTAGTGCTGGTAAGTCAGGCGGATATCCTTCTCGATCAGGTCGTACTCTGCCTTGGAAAGGTCCCCCTCCCAATGCGCCTCCTTGTACGGCTTCAGCTGGTTCTCGATGGCGAGTTCGCGGTGGAAGGTAGAGCACCCGCTTCCAAACAGGAGAGCCGAGATGCCAGCGAGAAGGAGGAGCAACTTCATAGCAAACTGTCGTGAGATTGCGGATTTTTCGAAGCAAGGTCAATCCTGGCGCTAATAGAATTTAACCGAGCGCCATGCTTGAGGGATCAGGCTCAGCCAAACGCGGACAGTTCCAGAGGATTGCAGGCTTGCCGGAAGCCCGGCACCCGTCCGATGGTGCGCATCCATGAGGATCGTTGCCCAGCGGGTGAATCACGCCAGTGTGCGCGTCGAAGGGCGCGTACGAGGTGCCATCGACGCCGGTTTGCTGCTGCTGCTCGGAATCGGCCAGGACGACTCTGAAGACGAGATCGAATGGCTTGTGAACAAGACTGCGCGCCTGCGCATCTGGGAAGACGACGAAGGCCGCATGAACCGCAGTCTTGAGGAGACCGGTGGTGAAGTTCTGCTGATCAGCCAATTTACGCTCTTTGGCAACCTGGCCAAAGGAACCCGCCCTTCATTCAACCGGGCCGCTCCGCCCGACCGCGCGCGGCGCCTGTACGAAGCCTTTCACGGCGCCCTGCAGGTACGCCTCCTCAAGACCATTCCCACCGGCGTCTTTGGTGCCGAAATGCAGATCGAGGCAAGCCTGGACGGCCCCGTGACCCTCTTCATCGACAGCCAGCATCGGGATTTTTAGACCGGTTTGGCAGACTCTCCGGCAACGGAAGTGCCAGTGGAACGGGCAATTTTCCAGCTATCCCGTGAACGCGTTTAATTGGAGATGCCCCCAATTTCCCCCTGCGATCCTGCAGGCGGGGTTTGGACTCCGCTACCGTGACGGGTAATCTCGCGAATTACGTAATGCTTTTCCACGACTGCCGCAGGCATACCCTTGAGATCGTGTTGCACGCTTAATGGGACCATAACCTCGGCGTGCTGGCCCGGGGCAGCGAATGCCGCCAGCGGAAGAAAAACAAAGAGGGTCAAACGACCAATCAGTCGTCCTAAATCTTGCGGAAAGCAGGTCACATAGCGAGATC
>JBHJGW010000161.1:0-9131 GCA_050331415.1 Opitutales bacterium
TCTCGATGCCGCGTTTCAGATCAAGGGAGCCTCGTGCGGCTTCGCCTCGGCCTGCGCCTCATCCGGGCACGCACTCGGCTATGCCTGCGATGCCATCCGCCTGGGCCGGCAGCAGCGCGCCCTGGTCGTCGGAGCCGAAGACGGTGATCCCGAGCAGATTCTGGCCTTTGCGGCGATGCGGGCGCTGTCGCCCTCGACCGAGCCCGATACGGCGTCGCGCCCTTTCGACGCCAAGCGCGATGGCTTTGTCGGCACCGGCGGCGCCACTGCCTTGATCCTGGAGAGCGAGGCGTCCCTCGCTGCCCGCGGCGGTACGGCGATGGCCGAGATCCTCGGCTGGGGCCAGGCCTCCGACGGCTACAATGTCGCCCAGAGCCACCCGGACGGCGATGGCCTCGCCCGGGCGATCGACCTTTGCCTTCGTGACGCCGGCCTCGACGTCGGTGCCGTCGACTACGTCAACGCCCACGCCACCTCGACGCCCATCGGTGACCTTTCCGAAATTCGGGCCCTCAAAACCGTCTTCGGTGACCAGCCGGGACCGGCCATCAGCAGCACCAAAGCCTTGACCGGGCACGGGCTTTCCCTGGCAAGCGCGATGGAGGCGGGCTTCACGGTTCTCGGGATGCAAAATGGTTTCACGCCCGGGAATGCCCACTTCACTGAGCCCGACCCCGAGCTCGGCCAATTGCGGGTTATTCCGGAAACCCTCCCGGAAGCTCCAAAAGTCGCCCTGTCCAACAGCAGCGGTTTCGGCGGTGCCAACGTTTGCATTGCCCTCGGCAGAGCCTGACCTCGCCCCGGCGCTACCGGCCGTGACCCTTGCGCTGAGTCCCGCGCTTTAGCCCCCTTCGTCTTCACGACCAGCGACGGCGCCGCGCGCTTCGCCGGCTTATCTGCGAGCTGAGCTCGGCTCGAAGCCGGGTCCGGCATTGCGAAAGCGATGAAGCTTAGCCATTGGGATTGGCCTCGAGCAAGGGTCCGCGGGGGATCTGTCCTGCCGTGTCGCCCGATGGGGGATTGACGCCGAAAGGGCGCTGGTCAGCATGGGAGGTTTTCGAGCGTCCCCTCCCCGGGGGCGTCGTCCGAGACTGCCCCGATTTCTCAACGTGAAGATCGCCTACCTTTTCACCACCTTTCCCCGCGTTTCGGAAACGTTTCTGCAACGAGAGGTGACGCTGATGGCGGAACAGGGCATCGAGCTGCGGCTTTACACGCTGATGGGCGGGTCTCAGCGCTGGCGCTCCTTCCGGGTGTACCGGCTCAACTTCTGGGAGCTCTTCAAAGTGCTCTGGCGCCTTCCGAAGTGGGTCTTCTTGAAACCCGGAACGATGCTCGAGGCGGTCGAGCGTCTGCAACCCCGTTACGACAACAGCCCGCTGAACATCGCCGAGACGCTCTACGGTTACGCCTTTGCGCTGGTAAAGGCCGAGCACTTCGAAAAGCGGCGCCGACCGGACCTCATTCACTGCGTCTGGGCGACCATGCCCGCCACTGCCGGATGGCTCCTGAGCCGTCTCGTCGGCATTCCATTTTCCATGGGTGCACACGCCTACGACGTCTTCAAGGAAGGCGGCGACCGGCTGCTCGACCTGAAGGTGCGCGAGGCGCGGCTGATCCATACCACGACGCTTTCCTGTCAGCGCCGGCTGGTGGAAATCGGCGCGCATCCGGACAAAGTGAAAGTGATCCGCCGAGGTCTCGACGCCTTTCCACGGCTCAAACCGCTGCGCAAGCCCCGCACATGTCTGCGGCTGATCGCGGTGGGTCGGCTGGTGCCGAAGAAGGGCTACGGCGAACTTCTCAAGATCCTGGCCCACTGCCAGCGCGAGGGGCTGGACTTTCAGTTCCGTCTGATCGGGGGCGGCTCTCTGGCCGACACCTTACGCCGCCAGCGGGAGGCACTGGGCTTGCGCGAGCGTGTGGAGCTGGTCGGGCGAATCGAGTTCGGGCAGGTCAGCGAGCACTATGGCTGGGCCGACGTGCTGTTGTTCACCGGCAAAGTCGCGCCCGACGGAGACCGCGACGGCCTGCCCAACGTCATTCCGGAAGCGATGGCCTGGGGCCTGCCGGTCATCACCTCCCCGGTAGCCGGCACCACCGAGGCCATCACGCACGGCGAAACCGGGCTCGTTGCCGCCCTCGACCGCCCCGGCGACTGGCTGCGGCATTTGCGGCGTCTTCAGAGTGACGACTTGCTCGCCGATGCCTTGAGGCAACGCGCGCGCAGTTGGGTGGAGGTCAATTATGACAACCAGAAGAACGCCCGTCGCCTGGCCGAGCTGCTCAAGGGCGTCGCCATGAAAAGCGATACCGGAAACTGAACGCGCCACGCGCTCGCGCTGTAATCAATCATTCTGCGGTCCGAGAGCGGCCTTGGGCCTAAACCCCTTTTGACGAAATGGTCGGTAAGCCTTGGGGTGGCGATTTTGCTCCGGAGCAAAGCAGCGACGGCGGCGCCGGGGCCCTGCCTTGTCATGCCGAGGACCGCTGTGCGTGATTCCAAAGGGTTTCCCTTTACCCTGGATTTCGTTACCTTTCGCTGAATTAAAACATCATGCGCCTCCTGAACCTCGGCCTCGAAAACTTCCGCAATCTCGCGGCGGCTCAGTTGCCCGCCGAGGGGGCGGACGTGTACCTGGTCGGGGCGAACGCCCAGGGGAAGACCAACCTGCTTGAGGCAGCCAGTCTGGTCAGTGCTCTGCGGTCGTTCCGCACGGCCGACATGAAAGCGCTGCCGCGGTATGGCCAGGCGCGCACACGGCTGTTTTTCCGAATTGAACACGAACTCGAAGGTGAGACCGAGGTGCTGATTGAACTCGGGCTCGGCCATAAGCAGGTCGAAGTCGGTGGCGCCCCGGTGCCACGCCTTGCCGATTTTCTGGGGCGCTTCCCGGCGGTCGTTCTGTCGTCGGCGGACATCCAGCTGCTCCGTGCAGGCCCGGCGGGACGTCGCCGCTGGCTTGACCTGACGCTGGCCTCCCGGGATCCGGATTATTTCCGCGCATTAACGCGGTACACGCGGGCCCTGCGGGACCGCAACCGCTTGCTGAAAGAACGCGCGGCGCCAGCGGCACTCGCCGCGTTCGAAGCGCCGCTGGCGGAGTCGGGGGCGGTCCTGATCTCCGCCCGGCGCCGTGAGCTCGCCGTTCTGGGCGAGCAATTTGCCGGGCATCACGCCGAACTCGCTGGTGGCGTGGATGAGCCGGCACTTGTCTATCGTCCCTCACGGGCGTGGGAAAGCTCCGAGGCGGCGGCGGAAAGCCTGGCCCAGCAGCGCGAGCGGGATATCGCAGTCGGAACGACAAGTGGCGGGCCCCACCGAGATGACCTCGGCCTGACCGTCGGTGGTCGCCTCGCGCGCGAATATGGCAGCGAAGGCCAGCAGCGCAGCCTCGTGCTTGCGCTCAAACTCGCGGAGGTGGATTACCTTGCGGCGGGCAATCGCCCCCGGCCGATTCTGCTCGCCGACGATGTCCTCGGTGAACTCGATGCCCAGCGCAGTGCGGCCTTCTGGCGGAGCCTCGATCCCGCCACCCAGCTTATCGCTACCGGAACGCGCAAGCCCGAAAGCGAAGCGCGTTCCTGGCGGTACTTTCAGGTGGAGGCCGGGACGCTGCGCCCGGCCTGAGCACGGGGAAGCCTGAGATCAGCCCGGTGACGCGCCGCCTTCCTCGTACGGTTGTACGACGACGAAACCGCCTTCTTGCGCGAAGTTCATCTGGAAGGTCTCACCCGAACTGCGACCGATAAAGGAGCCGAGGTTGAGGTCGGTTTTGAAGCTGGGCTGGGTGGTGGCACTCCAGGCAACAGTTGCCTGCGGGTCAGTCATCACCGGGGTCCGCAAAACGAGCGGGTTGCCGTGAGTGGTAAACGCGATCATGCCGGGGCCGTTGAGCTCCATGTTGAAGAGCCCACCGGAGGCCCAGCCAGCTACCTTCTTCATCATCTTGATCTTCCAGGTGATGCTGCTCTCGAAGGCGAGCACATCGTTGCCGTTGACGCTCACGGCTTCGCCTTCGGCCAGTTGCAGGACGTGGATTTCCTTGGCCTGGTCGGCGAGGTAGAGCATGCCGACGCCCTCGACCTGCATCGTCTGGGAGCCCTCACCGGTCAGGGCCTTTTTGAGCATCTTGCCAATGCCGCCGGTCCGGCGCTTGAACTTCAGCTCGCCGTTGTAGGCGACCATCGAGCCAGCTTTGGCCCAGACGGTCCCGTCGACTTTGATTTCGAGCATTTTCGAGCTTTCGAGCTGGAAGGTCGGGCCACCGGGCTCTTGAGCGTGTTGGGCGAGGAATTCATCAATTCTCATGACAGCATGGGGCTGGTTGAAACGAAACAACAGGACGTAAACGCCTTCCAGCTGATGCCCGTGTGCCGGAGACTGGCAAGGCAAAAGCCTCGATGTCACGACATCGTCACGAAAATTGTCGACCTCGGTCCGAGGTGGCGAAGGGCGTCCGGCGACCGCGAACGCCCGAATTACCCGGCTTCTGCTTCGTCAGTCCGCTACGGGCGTCAGGACGAGCCGGACGAATCCGGTGTCACCCACGCGCTGGCGGACGGTGGTGACCACACCGTCGGGGTAATCGGGTGAGTAGGATTCCACGATGGTGTACGTTTCCGAGTCCAGAACGGCCATCGACTCGGCTCCCGGCTCGGCGGTGGCAATCGTCGCCATCGAGTCCAGGGACGTCCCGGCTTGGATCGCGTAGTGGGTGCCGGTTCGATTGGGGAAGCGGACGAAACGGTACACGAACTCGCCTTCCGAATGGTCGACTGAGGTTGCTTCACGCTGAACCGGTTGGTGCCCGGGGCTTTCCAGAAGCGACATGGCGTAGGCGTACCCTGCCGTCGTGCCACTGCCCAGGCGCGTGTCAAATGTGGTGCTGTCGCTCAGGCCAACGTATTTGAGCCAGTCGGCGAAACTCGTCTCGCGCAGTTTGGCCGGGTTGGCCACCGCGATTGCGCTTTCCGCCGGGCCGAAGGTCTCCGGGCCGGGTATGTCCACGCGTTGGATTACAAATTTGTCGAGCCAGGTGTTGCTCTCGCGGTAGGTGGTTTCGAGGAGGTAGGTTCCTGCGGTCAGATTGTCGAATTCGGTACCGTCAGTCGAGCCGTGCGCGTCCGAGCTCCAGCGCCGCCAGTCCCACTGCCCGTTGGTTCCAAAGTTATACAGCCACACGCGCCAGGGAGTTTGGGATCCGTCGGGACGGGTCAGCCGCCATAACATTGAATCGCGGCCACTGCCGGAATTCAGCCGTACCCAGAAGGCGTAATCTCCCGCCTCGTTGAGCGTGAACTCGTGTTGGAAAAAGCGCTCGGGCTCGCTCGAGTTAGGCGCTTCGCCGTACTGCTGTTCCACTGAAGCCACGTACGCGCCGCCCGAGGCGTCCGCGCTGCTGCCGATGTTCCAGACCTGCTGACCGGCGATAAATGCTCCGCTTTCCACCTCCATCGCGACGACGCCTGCATGGGCGGTGAAGCCTTGCGCGGGTGGATCGCGCCCGTCGAGTTCGCGCAAAAAGCGAATGAGGTCCGCACGCTGCTGGGCGGAGAAGGCGGAAAGGTCATGAGCGCGGCCGTCGCTCCCGGCTGGCGCACTGGCGTCGAACTGTTCGAAGACGGCCTTGAGGGTGGAGGCGGAGCCATCGTGCAGGTAGGGCGCACCGTCGTGTAGCCCGAGCAGGGTAGGCGTTTCGATGCCGTCGAGCTCACCGCCAAGGCGCGAGCCCGAGGTCGGCTTCAGGGTGCCGATGTCGTGGCGCAGGCCGTCGGTAAAGGTGGTGCCAGCGTGGCAGGAGGCGCAATTTGCGGCGTCGAAAACCGCTTGGCCGCGCTGTGCCTGCAGGGTGAATTTGCCGGCACCCGTGCGGTAGGGGGAGCGGGTGAAGCTTTCGTGGCCGAGAGAGGCGACATAGGCCGCAAGGGCATCGAGCTCGGTTGAGCGGCCGCTCTTGTGCTTGCTGCCGAGTGGGTCCTGAACGTCCGGATCATCCCAGTCTTCTTGCGGCAAAAAGCCTTCGCCGCCGAAGTGCAGGCGGATGTCGTTTTCGAAGTCCTGCAGTTCGTTGAAGTTGCCGGTCCAATGGAGGTTGCCGTGGGCCATGGCCTCGCGACCGTTGAGCGTGATGTTGTTGCGCAAGCCCTCACCGCGCTGGGTGAAGTCCCACACGCGCCCGTCATTGTCGCCATCCAAATGGCAGGAAGCGCAGCTGATGTAATCCTGGAAGGACATCCGGTCATCGTCGGCATCGTAGAAAATTTGTTTGCCGCGCAGGACGTTCGAGGCCAGCGCCTCGTCGCTCACTGTGGAGACCGTTTCCGTACGCTCGACCGGCACCCGGCCCGTTCGCAGGAAATCGTGAAGCGGGATGGCGGACACCGTGCGGTCCATGAACTCCTTGACGTACAGGCGCTCGCGCCCCGCATCGTACACGAAGCCTTGCGGGGCGAGCCCGGTGAGAATGCGCGTGGCGATTTGCCCGTCGAAGCGGTCGATTACGTCGATCTCGTTGTTCCCCTGCAGGAGCACAAACAGGTAGTCGTCAAGCGGGGAAAACCAGGCCGCGACGGGTTGGGCACTATTGTCGAGGTCGATCCGCTCGCCGAAGCGCTCCATGCCCGAGGCGACGTCGACGACTGAGGTGATGGCGCGGACCGTCGTATCCGGCTTCAGTTCGGTGCCATCGCGGGCGAGGCCGGCAAAGATGTTGTCTTTTTTGGAGGGCACGACCAGCTGGCTGCCGTCCCGCGAGAAGGCCAAGCCGGCAAGGTAGTTGGGCAGACCACGGCCATTGTTGCCGGTGTCCAGCTCGGGGGCGGTTTCGGGTGCCAGTTGAATGGTGCGCGTGAGCGTGAGGTCCGGAACCGCCACTTCCCAGACTTCGCCCGCGCTGTCGGGGGAGACGAACCGCGTGACGAACAGCCGCTCACCCTCGGCATTGAGCGCCAGGGCCCGGGGCCGGAAGCCAAGATCGAGCAGGCGGAGGAGCTCGCCGCTCTCCGCGTCGATGCGCGCCAGCTGTCCGCTGCCTTCGAGGGAGACGTAGAGATTGCCGGCGTCGTCACACACGATTCCGTAAGGCTTGGCGCCATAGGCGAAGGGAACCGTCCCGAGGAGCCCTTCGACCGGGTCGACGAGGGCCACAGCATCCTCTTCTGCCAGCGTTACCCAGAGCGTGCCCCACGGGTCCTGGCAGACCGAGCGGGGCTCGTCCCCGACCTCGAGCTCAGTTGCCACGGTCAACGTTTCGGCGTTGAGAGCGGTCAAGGTGTCGTTATCCGGGTTGACGGTCCAGATGAGGTCCGCGTCCTCGTCGAGGAGGATGACGGTGTTGTGCCTTCCGCTGCGATCCGCCGACGGCGGATCCGCCACGGTAACGGTCATCGGCCGCACCGTGACAAGCCCCTCCGCATCGCGCACGCTGACGACCACATTGTAGTGGCCGGGCGCCTCGAATTGATGGTCGATGTTCAGCTGGCTGCTCCAATCCGAAGAGCTCCCGTCGCCAAACTCCCAACGATATTCCAAGGGGCCCTCCGCCTCGGGGTCGCTTGCGAAAACGACCAGGGTCGAAGGAACGCCAGCAGTGACCGGGTAGGGATAGCTGACGCCGGAAATCGCTGGCGGCTGGTTGACGGTGGAGATGGCCGGGCCGGTGGAAAACGTAAACCGAAACTCTTCTGTCAGGGCATTGCCGGACACGTCAGAAAGCCCGCCAACAGGCAGGATCACCTCGTAGGTGGTGTCTTCGGCAAGCAGTTCGTCCGGGTGGAAGGTCACGACATCCTTGTCGGTCTGGGAAAAAGTTCCGCCGATCGGGTCGCCCCCGAATGGCCTGACCATGATGTTGCCGGCGTTGATGGATGACGCTTCGAGGGTCTCGTTGATAACGAGGCCGATCCGGGTCGTCACCGCCTGCTCAACGGCCCCGTCGGCGGGGTTGTGGTAGCTGACGTACGGTGGGTTGGTGTCGGGCTCGCTCTGGTGGACGATCGCCCGGGCGTTGTCCTGGCCCGAGCCGAAGGTGACGACGACGTTGCCGAGAGGCAGGAGGTACTCGTCGTGCGCGCGCCAGAGGTTCTCCGCGTACTCGTTCCTGCCGTCCACCACCCCATCGGGATCGTTCAGCACGTCCTCGAGGTTGTACTTCATCCGTCCCACGAACATAAATTCGTCCTGGAACTGCGTGTAGCGGCTCAAGCCCGGTGCTTCGTTGATCGTGGCGGCGAGGCGCAGGTTTTGCGGATCGCTGAAGTCGATCAGGGTGACGCGGTCGGGCGTGTTTCCGAACTGGTCCATCGCCAGAACAACATAGTGACGCCAGACAGACGGCTCGTAACCAGCTCCGATGAAGGTATCGCCGGTATTGGTGATAACGTCGAGCAAAACGGGGTTGCGCGGGTCGCTCACGTCGTAGGCCGCCACGCCGCTCCGGGCGTGGGAGGCCGCGACGAGCAGCAGATTGCCAATGGCCAGTGGCTGGCCTGGGAAGCCAAGGTCGGCCTCGTAGTCGAGTTCTGCCAGGACTTCATCGGTGCGGGCGTCGACGATTTGGCCGATGGGCTGAGGTGGGTGGTAGCCGTTCTGGCCGGTGTACACGTAGGGCAGGGTAAACCAGTCTCGCCGTTTGTTGCCGCCGCGCCGAATGTACGGGAATTCCAGATCCTCCGGTTCGAGGATCGAAATGTTGGTCATGTCGGAGAAGTCCCAGACTCGGGAGACCTCGCTGTTGGCCCAGGGGCCGGCATTGTGGCCGCTGGAGTTGAGGTAGTAGTCTCCAATGACGAAGTGGTGGTGGTTCGTGCCGAGGCCGTCGGTATCGCCGACCCGCTGTACGTTGTTCCAGTCAGAGATATCCCAGGTCTGGATGCCGATGCCGTCGCGGGTGTCCGAAAACAGATAGCCGCGGTGGTATCCAGCCGTCGTCGTCCGGGACCGGCCCGGGGAGAGGTCCCACTGGGCCAGCTGGTCGTTGGGCTGATAGCCGGTAGGCTGCGTGAAACCGGGTCCGTCTGCGGCAAGGGCCTGACAAACGGAAAGGGCGACGAAAAGAACGAGGGAACGGGGGAACACGGGCAAGGGGGGCAGGGGTACGACGTGGGAGACACAGTCTCTCACATAGAAA
>JBHJGW010000162.1:0-6850 GCA_050331415.1 Opitutales bacterium
GACCTCGTCGGGCTTGATCAGGTTGGCGAGGTGGTTGAAGCCGATGTTTTCGGGATTGGAAACGATGACGCGCTCGCCCCAGGCTTCGCGCCAGGCCTTTTCGCTGCCGTACTTGTCCATCAGGAACTGGGCAAACTTCTCGCCGGTGCGCTGGCGCAGAGTCGGCGAGCGCTGGAGGATCAGGTTGGTGCCGCCAAAGAGCGCGCTGTCCTCGTTGAAGAACTCGACGCAAAACAGCGCGGGGTCGTCCGCGTAGCGCATCCCGGTGTACGGGTTGGTGTGGTCGAGCAGCTTGATGGTTTGCTCGATCTGCATGTCCTGCAGCTCGCGCGAGAGGTAGATCGCGCCGAAGGGCGCGCGGATGCGGTTGATGCGGTTGAACTCGCCAAAGTCCTGCCAGTAGGGGATCCGGTCGGTGTCACCCGGCCCGAACTTGACGCCGAAGGTCGGCGAGTGCTTCCAGAAGATACCGGACTCCTTTAGCAGATGGTTGAAATAGTCGAACTCGTCGAGCTCGGCTTCGACGAATTCGAGGAAGCTGTCGTCGGACTGGAAGCCCGCCCATTTGGGGCCATCGAGGTGTTTGTGGTGGCGCAGGGCGTTGATGCCGTATTTCGTGTAGAAGTTGACCAACTGCTGAGCAGTCTCGCGGTCGGGGTTGCTGCCATCGTAGCCGATGTTGGTCCCCCAGAGCTTAATCTCTTCGCCGTTGTAGAAGAGCTTGTCGCCGCGCTGCTCGATGTAGCCATGAGCGCCGGCAGGCTGGCTGTTCCACTCCTCGCCGAGGCCGATGGCGCTTTCGGTGGAGTGGTCGCTCTTGGGGGTGTAGGGGAACCAGTCACTCGTCTCAGCGCTGAGCGCGCTGACGGCGGCGAGGGTCGAAAAGATGATTAGGTTACGGGATTTCATGGCGGGCGATATCGAACAGGAATGTTATCTAAACCCCCAAATCTATATCACCCGCCTTGATCCGATCGCATCCCCTAATTGGCGGGGTTCGCGTCGATTCGCTCGGAGGCCACGACCAAGCGGTTGAAGCCGATTTGGCGCGTGTCGTCCTTCTCGACCTCCATGCAGGGCTCTTCCTCGACCACCTTGACGGTCGACACCATTTTCGGGAACTGCGCCAGAAAGCTGCGCATGATGGCGCGGGCGTGTTTGGCGCGGAGGCAGTTGTGGTGGCCGAAGCCGAAGGCGATATGCGCGCCAAACCGCTCCTACCGTCGCAAAAAGGGAATTAGCGGCTTAAACGCCTTGAACCGTCTATAGACGAAAAAGAAAGAAATTTACACGGCGCGCTGAATCTTGAACAAGATTAGCAATGCGAATCTATCGGTCTTCACCTATAAGGAAAACAGTGATTTCGAAAGGGAACCCAATCGTTCAAATCGTTTCTCTCAAATTGTCGTGCCTTCTCGTGGTCTTTGGATTAGCGGGGGTTTTCTCGCCCCCGTCTGCAAAGGCGGGGCTGGAGCGTTACCGCAACGCCGAAACCTTGCCCGGCGAGGACGGCAACGCCAAGAAGCTCGGCTTCCGCGAAATTATCAGCCTCGACGCCGTTGGTGACACCACCTTCGTGGTCGACGAAACGCTCCAACGCGTCGCCAAGGTCCGTATGGACTACCGGGAAAGCGTTGCCGTGACGCCGCGTCTGGCAACCGATACGGATACGAACGTCAATTGATTACCCATCGACCACGAGCAATGACCGTCCTCCACCTCATTCTGCGCGAAGTTCGTTTCCGCAAGACCGGGTTTATCCTCGGTCTGCTGGCGGTGGCGTTGCCGGTCGCCGTGTATGTGGGCAGTCGCGGGTTGTTGGCTTCTTACGAGCAAACGAGCGACCAGCTGATGGAAGGCAGCGAGGAAGCCAGTGAGCAGCGCTGGGCCGAGTACAAGGACTCCATGCGCAAGACGATGAAGCGTCTGGGCTTCAACCTGCTGATCTTGCCGGAAGGGCATACGGCCAGTGACCCGGACGCCGAGCAACTTGTATTGCCGGAATACTACGCCACCCAACTGGCGGAGCGTGAGTCGGAGCTGATCAACCACGTGCTGCCCTTCCTGGAGCGTCGTTACGAGTGGAAAGAGCGCGACCGCTGGGTCCGCCTGTTTGGCACGGAAGGGGAGGTTTACATCAAAGCCTCCTGGCAGGCGCCCATTCAGGAAGATGTCGCCCGAGGCACCATTGCGCTGGGCCACAACGTGCATACCGAACTCGGCATTGAAGCAGGCGACACGGTCACGCTCGCGGGCAAGGATTTCGTGGTCGAGGCAACCTACCCGCCGCGCTCCGTGGAGGATGACGAGCGCGTCTGGATGCACGTGGCGGAAGCGCAGGCAATTCTAGGCGAAGACGGCCACATTTCCGGCATGCTCGCGCTCAGTTGTAATTGCGCGGGCAAAGACGTGGCCTTAATCGAGAATGAAGTGGCCGGCATCCTTCCGGGCACGAAGGTATTGGCGGAAACGTCCGCATTGGTCACGCGCCTGGACGCTCGCTCGGATGCGCAGGAAGAGGCCCTGCTGGAGCTACGCGCGGAAGCCAACAAACACGCCGAACTGCGGGGCCAACGCGAGCAGTTTGCCACCGTTCTGTTGCCTCTGGTTCTCGCGGGAAGTTTTCTTACGGTGGGCGTGCTCGCTTGGTTTAATGTGCGCGACCGGCGCGAGGAGATCGGCGTCTTCCGGGCGATCGGCTACACGCGCCAGCGTATTCTGGGCATTTTCCTCGGCAAGGCCGTGATGTTGGGCGTCGTAGGCGGGTTAATGGGCATGGCCGTAGCTGTTCCCTTAATCCTTTCCCGAACGAGTGTCTTCACGCCAGTGGACTGGTCGTGGGCGTTGCTCGCCGCCCTTTTGGGCGCTCCGGCGTTCGCCATTTTTGCTACACTCGTGCCGGCGACATTGGCTGCCGCGCAAGATCCGGTTGAAGTGATTCGGGAGAATTGAGCATGGACCCAACCGATGCAGAAACCATGTCTCCGGCATTGCTAGATTGCCGCGATCTCAGCAAAACCTTTGTCAGCCATCGAGCGTCTGTGGAGGCGCTGCGTGGGGTGAATGTAACGCTTCGCTCCGGCGATTTCGTGGCGATTCAAGGTAGCAGCGGATCGGGGAAGTCGACGCTGCTGTACCTGGCGGGTGGTCTGATGCATCCGACCGATGGCCGCGTCTCGATGAATGGTACCGACCTTTACGCGCTTTCCGCCGAAGAACGGGCTCGCTATCGAGAAATCTTGGCTTCGTCTTCCAGCAGTTCCATCTGGTGCCTTACTTGAGCGCGGAGGAGAATATCGCGGCAGCCGCCGTCAGCCTTAACGGGGATTTGTCACAAAGGCTCGACGAGCTTCTCGATTGGCTCGGTCTGGGGCACCGCCGTTCGCACCGGCCATCCCGCCTCAGTGTGGGGGAAAAACAACGCGTCGCGCTGGCGCGGGCCTTGATCAATCGGCCGAAGCTGCTTCTCGCCGATGAGCCGACGGGTAATCTCGATCCCGCCAACGCGGAAACAGTGCTCGCGCACCTTTCCGAGTTTGCCGCCGCCGGTGGCGGCGTTTTATTAGTAACCCACAGCACGGAGGCCGCGGCGGTGGCGCAACTGAGGATTTTTATGGAAGCAGGGCGCTTGGTCGAAGCATAAAGACGCGCTCTTCTTCACGGAGATCTTAATCATCATTTGAATTAGCCCATGACCATTAACGTGCAGTATTCCGCGCAGCTTCGGATTAAGACCGGACGCACCGAAGAAACCTTTAAACTGCCCGATGGCGCGAACACCCGGGACCTCGTCGGCAAAATCCTCGGCCAATACGGCGACGACGTGAGGCCGATCCTCGCAGGCGGCGCGAATGAGGTTCCGTTGGCGTTGGGATTCGTCGACGGCGCGCAAATCGACTGGAAAAACCCGCCCGCGCTGCGCGATGGTGGGGAGGTGGTTCTAATGTCACCGATTTCGGGGGGGGTGAATGTCGCAGGTGGAAACGATTACCCTAACCGACGGGGAACGCGCGGTTTACGAATGGCAGCTGGATGTTCCGGGCTTTGGCGAGAACGGCCAGGAGCGTTTGAAAGGTGCCAGCGTGCTGGTGTCGCGCGTCGGCGGCCTCGGCAGTGTGGTTGCGTACGAATTGGCGGCGGCAGGCGTCGGACGGCTGGTGCTGGCGCACGCCGGGAACATCAAGCCCTCCGACCTCAATCGGCAGTTGTTGATGACGCCCGAACGCCTCGGCACTGAGCGCGTGCGGTGCGCCCGGGAGCGATTGCAGGAGCTGAACCCGCGCCTTCAGATCGACGTCTTTGAAGAAAACCTCAGCCGCGCTAACGCCTCGCGGATTATTGGGGATGTCGACTTGGTGGTCGATTGCGCGCCAATGTTCGAGGAGCGCCTGGCCATGAACGAGGCCATCGTCGAGCGGGGCATTCCGATGGTGGATTGCGCCATGTACGAACTGGAGTTTCGCATCACGACGATCCTTCCCGGGCGAACGCCTTGTCTGGCGTGCCTGACTCCGGAGCCACCGCCCGCCTGGAAACGCCGTTTTCCTGTTTTCGGCGCGGTATCGGGTACCGTCGGCTGCCTGGGTGCAATGGAAGCCGTCAAAGTCCTTTCGAAGCTTGGTAAGCCGCTGTTCGGCCGCATGCTGACCATGGATCTTCGTACAATGAAAACCCGTACGTTTCCCATCGCTCGGCGGTCGGACTGCGCGGTCTGTGGTAATTCCGCGCTTTCGTAATCGTTAGCCAGACTGAAAATGTTCCTACGTCCCTTTTTACTCAAGACCGCCCTGTTCAATCTCCTCTGGCTCGTCGTTTGCACAAGCGCCAGTGCTTGCTCGGTACCAGTGTTTCGCTATGCCATCGACCGTTGGGCCCCGGATTCCTACCGTTTAAGGGTGCCCGCCGGTAAGGTCCTGCCCGAGGCGGCGCAGCAGGTCTTGGAGGGCGCTAACTGCCGCATCGTACCCGGCGAGGCGAACGAGTCGATGGCGATTCTGGCGCCCGAAACAATCGGTGACGTGGTCGTATTCAACAAGGTCACGCCGGAGAAACTTTCCGCGATCTTGTCTTCTCGCGCTCGGGTGCGAATCGCGGAGAATCTAGCGTCGGGAGACAACGCCGTTTTCCTGATGCTGGGCGATACAGAATCCAAGGCCTTCCACGAGGCGCGGGAACGCCTCGACGAATTTGTCAAGGAGTTGCCCGACCTGTTCTCGCTTCCCATCATATCAGCGATGGACCGCGCCAATTATATGGGTCCGGGCCCGGAGTTGAGAATCGGAGGTTCCGTCGTCACGATGGACATTAACGCCCCGGACGAAGCCGCCTTTCGGGCCCTGCTGAAACTCGGCGACGAGACCGTGGTGGGCGACGAATCTTCGGAGATTTTCGTCTACCCGATTTTCGGACGCGGCCGCGTTTTAGCAAAGATCGCGTTTGAGCCGGGGTCGGAACGCGTTCTGGCCAGCGCGACGCAATTTCTGACCGGGCCGTGCAGTTGTCAGGTAAAGGGTTTGAATCCTGGCTGGGACCTGCTGTTTCGTTTCGATTGGGACGCAGCGCTTGCCGAAGCCGGTAAACCCTGAACCGGTCGGCTGTTTTGGACAGTGTAGTGACGTTGGCTAAGTGTTTACGGGTTTTGGGTTGTTGGGTCAAGTGTGGGGTTGGAGGTCTGTGCGCAGGGAGGCCGTAGGCCGACCGGAGCACAGACCTGGGTGTCATGCGGCGGCGGGCATTTGGGCGCCTTTGTATTTTTGTGCGGGACTCATGTGGATTCCCTGGTGGCGGCGGTGGTTGTATTTGTCGAAGTAGCGGCGCAGGCCCCGGTGGAGTTCGGGCATGGACTCGTAGGCGCGGATGTAGATGTCGTCATATTTGACGCTGCGCCAGAGCCGTTCGATCATGCGGTTGTCCAGGGCGCGGCCTTTGCCGTCCATGGAGATGCGGATGCGGTGGTTTTTCAACACGCTGGTGAAGTCGTCGCTGGTGAACTGGCAGCCTTGGTCTGTATTGAAAATTTCAGGACAGCCGTAGCGGTCGATGGCCTCCTCGAGCGCGTCGACACAGAAGCTCGTGTCGAGGGTGTTGGAGAGTCGCCAACTGAGCACTTTGCGGCTGAACCAGTCCATCACGGCAACCAGATAAACGTGCCCATTGCCCAGCGGGATGTACGTGATGTCGGCGCACCAGACGTGGTTCGGGCGCGTGATTTCGAGTCCGCGCAGCAGGTAGGGATAGCGCTTGTGGCCTTTGCCGGGGGCGCTCAGGCGCGGCTTCGGGTAGATCGGCTCGATGCCCATGGTGCGCATCAGCCGACGTGTGCGCTCGCGCCCGACAGCGTAACCCAACCCCTGCAACGCATCGGCCATCCGGCGCGTGCCAAAGGTCGGCTCCTCCAGGAAAACCCGGTCGATGGCTTGCATGATGACCTCGTCCTCGCGCTGCGGATCGCGCCGCGAGCGGTAGTAAAAACTCGAGCGCGGCACCCGCAGCAACCGGCATTGTTCGTCGATGCTCATCGCCTCAGCGGAGCTTATCCAGCTCGTCCTCTGGCACACCGACACCGAAGTGGTCGCATGCCTCTTTTAAAAAATCCACCTGCACCTGCAAGTGGCCGATTTGCTTGTAGAGGCGGTCAGCCTTCTGCTTCTGGCGGATGGCCTCCTCATCCTGGCTGCGCTGCGACTCAAACACGCTGCCCGCTCCGGACAGCAACGCCTTTTTCCATGGCAGCGTCCCGTAGGTTGTTGAAAATGGAAAGAGGTGGTTTCTTCCGCTCCCCGGCGTCATGCTGGGGTTGATCGGAACAAGACACGAAAGGAAACCGACCTCAGATGACGACTACGACAGG
>JBHJGW010000163.1:0-2629 GCA_050331415.1 Opitutales bacterium
GAACGGGTTGGGGGCTCGGGGGGGGCGGGTCTTTTTGCGTTACTTTGGGGGGGGGGCGCGCTTCTTGGGGCGGGCCTTCTTCACGGGGGGGGGGCGCGCGGGGTTGTACTTCGCGCGGCCCGGGCCACGGCCGGGCGCGACTGCGGCGGACTGCCCCGTCACCCCACCGCCGTGAACTCGGACGACGACGTCGAACTGCCCCTGAACTTCAGCGGTCGTCAAAGGCTTGAGCGCTTCGCGCTGCGATGTTTCCGTCGGAAAATACTGTTCCAGAGTGCGACCATTGATGGTTACGTTGCCTTCGCCGGGGATCAGGCGAACGCGTGCCGACGAGGTCTTGCGACGGCCGACGGCCAAGAAAACGGTGCTGGTGGTGCTCATGAGGCGAAAGCGGAAAGGACAGGCTTACTTTTCGGTACCCGGCAGCGGCTTCGGCTCCTGGGCTTCGTGGGGGTGTTCGGAGCCCGCATAAACGCGGAGCTTCTTCAGCATGTGGCGGGCAAGCTTGTTGCGCGGCAGCATCCCTTTGACGGCATGCGTAAACAGGAACTCGGGCTTGTGCTCGCGGAAGTGAGCGACCGAGCGATAATACTCGTTGCCGCGCCAGCCTGTGTAGAACATGTAATACTTCTTGAGCTCCTTCTTGCCGGACAGAACGACCTTCTCGGCGTTGGTCACGATCACGTAGTCACCCGTATCGAGAAACGGGGTGTAATCGACCTTGTGCCGGCCACGCAGAACGTTGGCGATCTTCACAGCGAGGCGGCCGAGGGTCTGGCCTTCGGCGTCGACGACGTACCACTGCTTGGGGGCGTCGTGTTTGGCGAGTGTCGTCTTCATGATCCGGGAAAACCGAGCAGCATGAGGGTTGCATGCCGAGCGTCAACCCTTTTTCCCTTTCGGCAGCGGAAAAATTTCGCTTCCACCTTCTGCGAGGCCTGCCTTAACCGGTTCGGATCACCAATTCCCGGAGCCTCTCGCAGCCGGGGATCTGATGCAGCCGCTTCAGGATCGGGCGCTTTTCGAATAGCAGCTCCTGGCAAAGCACGGCCGTGGCGGCGAAGACCAGCAAAGTGCGGCCATCGGCACTGATTCGCTGGGGCGCGCAGCGCCCGGCGTAGTGTTCGCCCACCAGCCACCGCCAGTTGGCGGCGATTTTCTCCTCCACCCGCTCTTCCGCAATCTGGAAGCGCTTAAGGAGCCCATCCACCAGCGGCGCGAGCTCCTTGGTGCCCCGGTCATAACCGTGTCGCGCAGGGGCTGGGACGCCCCTGAGCTCCGAGATCAAGGCCTCCGCCCGCCGGGTCCAACGCATCTCGCAACCCTTCCACCTTCCCTGGTGCAGGTCAAGCCGCTACCGCGCCTCGCCGGGTCTAGGGCATGTATTCATCCAACGGACCACGCCCGCGCTCGAGGCGCTCTTGAATGCCCCGCATCACCGGGTCGTCTTCGACCGGAAGGGGCTCGGGCGGCAGGTTGTCGAAATCAATGGTAGGCTCGACGACATCCCCGCGACGCCTAAGCAGGCGGAAGTAGATGGGTTCGCCTTTCTCCAGATCGAGGTAGGTCAGCGTGATATCGCCAGCTTCGGGAAGCACCGGTCCCCGCTCGGCGCGTGCCGGCTCGGGCAGAGCTTTGTCCACGCCACGCTCGAAGTAAGTCGCAAGGATGTAATAGGTGCTTCCGTTGGGATATACCAGCTTGATGAGGCCCTCGAGCCCCTCAACCGGCGTCCATTCGGTGCGCTTCGGGCCATGCTCGCGAATACGCTGCATCCCGCTCAGCGGCGGTGCCCGGTCCTCGAAAACAATAATGCGGGCCTTCTGATCCGGAAAGAACTCCCAGAATTGCTCGCCCGTGTAATAGAGGCCGTCGAGCTCCCACTCACCGGAGCTGCGGATTTCGACTTGCTTCCAGAAACCCGTCAAATCCTCCGCTGTGGCCGGGCGCACCGCGGGTGCCGATGACTTGGCCTGCGTGTCGTCGGGTTCTGAAGCTGCCGGCGCGTTCTCCCCGTCGGTCGCTACGGCATCTTTGGAATCCGGGCTTTGCGCGTCGGCGGGCGTCACGAACACGATCAGCGCGGCGCAAAGAAACGCCCCGAAGCAGAGCTTCGGGAGAACGTCGATGAACGATGTAACGTGATTCCTTAGCATTACGAATGGGTATCAGGTTTTTGACCGGCGCCCTCGGTAAACAGTTCATCCTGCTCGACGGGCGGCAGCGGCTCGGCCTCATCCTCGCGGTGCAGGTGCCGTGGCGGCTGGCGCACACTGCGAGCGAGCGCCAGTTCCTCGTCTTCGACAATCCGGTCGCAAATGCGACGCACAGCCAGCTTCAGCCACCGCGAAGTCTGGCTGTGGGCACGGTAATCGGCGGGTCCGTAGGCGCTCACGCGGTTGTCCTGCAACAGGCGGTCGTTTTGCTCGAACTCCTTCTGACTTTCAGGATCGTACACCGCAAAGCATTTCCCGCCGCCTTTGCGGACGACGGAAAACACCGGCACATCGCTCGGCCCGTCCGCCACGTAAATCATGTTGTAGATCGGGATGCGCCGGTCCTCCTGCGCCATCTTCGCGTTGACGTCGATGTCGGGGTTGCGGTTGCTGCCCTTGTTGATCTCGAAGAT
>JBHJGW010000164.1:0-4080 GCA_050331415.1 Opitutales bacterium
GAGCGAGAGCTGGTGGTCATTCGCAGGCATGGCCGTTTGGGCGGCTTCCGCAGGCAGGGAAAAGCGGTGCATTTCCCTCATCGCTTGCGCTCTCACTATCTGTCTCTGGACCAGGCGGGTCAGCGGTGTGGCTAATTCTGGGGTCTGACCGGGTGCTACCTCGGCTAGAATCGCTTCGTAGCTGATGGCGGAAGCGTCCAACACCAGCGGCTCGATGCGGTCATAGGCGGCGCGACGGCGGGCCCGCAAAAAGGCAGTCTCGAGTGCCTCCTCGTCGGTTTCCTGAACCTCGGGAGGCAGCGCCTCGCGGACTTGCTCCAGAGTCGCCTCCAAATCCGTTCGCAAGAGAGCGGTCATTTGCTGCTCGAGCTCGGTAGGCGGATCGGTCAACAGCAGCATGCGGCTGGGAACGATGACATTGCCGGCTTTCGCCAGGGCTGCCTCGAGTTCGGCATCGTGCTCGGGCTGCGGCTCCGGGAACCAGATATCGAGCACAATCACCCGTGCCCCAGCCGCCTCGAGCTCGCTAATCACCTGTGCGAGGCGGTCGCGGTCCCAGGGCCAGCGGCCAACCACATCAAGGGCCCGGTCATCGATATCGAGATGAACGATCTCCTGTGTCGGCTCGGGCGAAAAGAATTGAAAGCTCCGCGCCCTTGCATCGTAGAGCCAGCGCTGCAGCGGGGACAGAACACCCACGACATCCAGCAGGATCACAAGGGCTGTGACGGTGGCGCCCAGCCACAGCGTCTGGTTCAGGCGTTTTCGCTCCGCCCGCGTCATAAAAGCTCAGCCTTCACCGACGAAACTGCCTTCAATCCCAGCATTAAAGATGGAGCCATCTGAATCGCCAAAACCACCATCGTTACCGAAACCACCCGGAGGGGTTGGCGTAATCCCGATGGTATTTGCTGGAATCGTTACCGTAATGCCGTCGGAATCGTTTTGTCCCGCAGTGTCAAAGGTGAAGTCGAGCACTTCAGAAAGGTCGCCTGCCTGAACTGTCAAGGTGCCCTCGGTGCCAACGCTTCCCGAAAAGTTTCGGACAAAGAAAGTATACTCACCGGGAGGCAGGAATTCGCTGCCCTCCCGGCGATTGACGATTAGATTCTCCACGCGAAGGTTTGGATCGACATTAACTCCGCCTGTAATATCCACATCAAGCTCGGCGACGCCAGTAGCGTCAAAGGGTTGGACGAAAAACTCTGACAGAGGGTTCGCGAAGAAAACTTGCTCACCAGTAGGTAGGATGAGGTGTAAGTCCAAGTCCGTAGGGATATCCCAGACAAGCTGGCCCCGGATTTCGCCAGTTTCGCCAATGCCGACGAAGTCAGGCGGCCCCGTCAGAAAATCTTCGACGAAAATAGCTTCGAATTTGTTCGCATTAACCTCGTCGATACTTGTGAGAGCGCCAGATTGTTCCAGATCGAAGCTGCCACTCGGGAAAAGGTTCGAGATCTGATTCTCGGTTGACGTATTGGCGTTCTCCGTCGGGTTGATCGAACTGACCGCCAGGCGACGGTCCACGGGAGATTGGTCCTGCTCGTCCATCACGTCTTCTTCCTCGAGCCGAACGAATGCCGCATCTCCATGCGCCTTGAAAAACGATTCTTTGTCCCGCACGAAGCCGACCGCCGGGTAGCCGATATTGTCGGAAAGCCCTCCGCGGGAACCCCGTACTGCCAGGGTGGCGCCGGGGCTGCGAATCTGCGACTCATGTTCCAGCCCGCCAGCCTGCACCTCTAGCTCTGCCCGACCATAGTTAAGACCCAGATCGGTACTGATCCGTTCATCGGATCGAAGCGCGTCGACCACTTTGACGACGCCTAGGCGATCCAGAGAGACGACTTGGGTATCCCCGACAGAAAACTGAACCGCGCTGCGTGGGCCGGTCCGGAATTCGGCGCCAAGACCAAACTGCTGGCCCACCCGCGCCATCTGCCACTGATCGGCCTCCGATGCTCTGACCTGGACCAGGCCACGCAGGGTGAGGATACGCAGGCTCAGGGAATCGCCTCCACCTTCCTGGGCAGGCAAGGGACAACAGAAGTTCGTCAGCACCAAGAGGACAAAAAGAACTGGGGCCCTCCGAGAGAATAGCGGCCTCGCGAGTAGCGGAAAAATTGGGTTCATGCAGGTCAAAATTTGAAGGCTCATTCTTCGACTTCAGGAGCCGGAGGGAGTTGCGGGGCAGGTGCACGCAAGTTGTGAGCGCGCTGATAATCTTCCGCACGGCTGATAAGCCCAATCAGCATATCGCCGCTGATGGATTGCTGCGGACTGCTGTCAGCGAGCAGACGAAGGTGTTCGAGTTCACGAGTGGCGTACCGAGGAGAAGGTCCAAAGATTCGCATCCATACGCCGCCTTGAATTTCCAGAGCCTGTGCCAAAATGACTGACAAGGTACCGCGAGTGACTGCCGATTCGGCGGGTTCCGAGAATCCTGACGGCAACCATCCGCGCGACTGCAGTGCATCGACACGACCATTGTAACTATTGGCGGAGACCTCACCATCAAAGAACAAGAGGATGGCATGGAACGCCTCATCGTTGCATGCTACCGGGCGCTGATGCAGCGAGTGCCAGAAATCCATCTGTTCCTCCGGAGAACTTCCGGCGAGTTCTGCCGTCAATGGCTCGCCCACCTGTGCGGTCTGACAGCCGCCACTCAAAGCGATACCGGCCAACAGCGAACCTGCCAGACCAAAACGTTGAAAAAGGCGGAGCGTAAAGGGTGCGTTCATGATGGCAATCAACGGAAGGCGTAATGCAGCGAAGGGCCTTTAAAACGAGAGGGTGACTCCGGAATAGAAGAAATGCCGCACATCGTCTTCAATCAGGGTATCTGAGGGAAGGAACGCTCCATAGCGGGCGTTGAGCGAAAGGTCGCTGAAGATCTGCCAGTTGGCATAAACATCCGCTTCAAAGCCCAGGTAGGCATCGTCAGTGCTTGGCTCATCAATCGGGGCATCGTCGTCAAACTTGAAGAACGTGAAAAATTCGGCGCCAAGCTGAAAGCGACGTAGTCGCTCGATATCCGGGAGGGGGTAAACACTTGCTCCCGCACGGCCCATGATAAGATTCGAGATCGACGGAGAAAACGCGTAGCCTTTATTAACCAGACCAAAGGCATTAAAGGCGTTGTCGTCTGTTCCGGGCTGGTTGCCGCCAAAAGTGTTGGTTGTATGCAGCAGGCGGTCGTCATCGCCGGTCGCCGCTGTGAACCCTCCGGAGAAGCGCGGGCTGAATTTATTGCGAATAAAGTAGTCGAGCCTACCGTCGACTGCCCAAGCCGAAATCTCTTCGGTAGTCTGCCCGGCGAGGGTTGCATTGGAAGGATCGAAGCTCAGGTTTTCACCTCCCTGATAAGCAGCCTCCAGCCCGTAGCGAAGGTTCGTCAACAGTGCTCCCTCCGCGCCTCCGCCGATGTAATAGCTATTGTAGTCGAATCTGGTTGCGCTCGAACCAACCTGCAAGATATCATCATCATTTACGTCCCGTTGCACGATCCCATAAAAATACGGCACGAATTTCGAACCAACATTGTAACGGACCATGCCACCGGCGAAAACGCGCTCGGTATCGATATCGAAGTCGGGGCGCGAGCTGTCGATATCCACCTGATCCGGATAGGTTCGGCCGCCGAAGGCACGCAGGGCCAATGGACCGAACTCGCTTTCGATCAGTCCTCCGTCGAGCTCGACGCTAAAAACGAGACCGTTTGCCCAATGAATGAGTTGGCGGCCACCCGTTGCGGCGGCTTCGAACGGCACATTCTTGTTGCCGTAAAGCGCGAGGGCTTGATCGATATCAATTCGGTAGAACGCCCGCTCCAGCTCGAATTCGTCCCAATCGTCGCCTTCCCCATCGAAGCTGTCCCCGTCGCTGAAATCAATGAATGACGAGCGCCCCCGCAAAAAGATTTCATGGACCTCGTCCAGCTTCGCCTGACCGTAAACGGTCAGACAGTACTGGCGCAAAAATCGTGTATTTACTACAGAATAGTCGAGAAAGATAGCCGCCGCGCGGCCCTAGCCGCCAAACTCAATAAAATCGCGCTGACCAAAGTAGACACCGTGG
>JBHJGW010000165.1:0-5421 GCA_050331415.1 Opitutales bacterium
GGAAACGACACCCGTCGGCTTCGCTGGTCAGATGCTCACCGCTGGCATACAAGCGACCGCTGTGCTGTCCGTGGCCCTGGCCGAACAGGAGCAATCGCGCCTCGCCGGCCCGGAGCAGGCCGCGATCAACGACCAGGAAAACAACCGCCTCGACGTCAACAGCTCAGCCCTCATCCGGACGCGGCTGCTGGACATGCAGACGCTCAACATCGGATCGCTCAAGGCACTGCGGATCTTCAACCAGGAGCTGGCGCGGCTCGATGGCCTGCGGGGCGAGAAGGCCAGACTCGAGGCGCGGCTGGCGGCCGTCGAGAGGCAGCTCGATGCCCGCTACTTCGGTGACCCCTCCCAACGCGTCCGTTTCCAGGAATCCGTCGAGCGCGCCCGCTTCGCCTTCGAGGACGCGCAGTTTTGGCTCTTTCTAATGGCGCGGGCGCTGGAGTATAAATACAACATCGACTTCGACCACGTCTACCAGGGAGAGCGCTGGACCACCGAAATGGTTTTCCAGACCCGCCATGCCCACGAGCTGGAACGGATGTACTTGGCCATGGCCGATCTCGACCAGAAGCGCAATACGAACTTCGCTGACCGCTATGACTGGTTCTCGGTACGCGAGGATCTCTTCGGCTACCGGGAGGGCTTAACGGATGAGAACGGCGATCCCATTCGTTATAATGATCCGCTGACCGGCGAGCCGGTGGATGCCAAGACCGCTTTTCGCTCCGAATTGAGAGCGCGGCAAGCCGATGGGCAGATAACCCTTAATTTCAGCACCCTCCGCGAGATTCCGAACCCCCTCGGCACCTTTTTCCTCGGCCCCCGCTTCAACGAGGATGGCTCCGTCCGCCCCGGCCGCGCGGGCCTGTACCTGGACAAAATCGCCTGGATGAAAGTCCGGCTTCCCGGCAACCACAATACCCTGGGCATCCGGGTCATCGGCACCTTGATTTACGGCGGTGACAGCTTTATCCGGAACCGCGAGGTGGGTCAGCCCAATGCGGAGGACCCTTCCCGGATCGATGACGAGTTTCGCGTCTGGAGCACTCGCACCTGGTTCTTCGCCGGCCAGGACTCGGATGGCAAGGACATCTGGCGCTACCTCCCACAGGAATCAGCCACCATCGACATGGAGAAAGGGGGCACCACCCGTCCGCGTGCGATCGACGCCGGCACCGATCCCGCCGTCCTCGCGCAAGCCACCCAGATCGACCAATTCGCGGAACGATCCGTCGCGACAACCGACTGGACGCTCATCATCGAAACCCAGGTCGAGGTCCTCGGCTCGACGGAGGATGTCCTACGAATCGACGAACTCGATGATATCGAATTCTTCTTTTACCATCGCACCGCTGAGCGGGTCGTACCGTAAGGTAGTCGGCAAACGGTCATCTGGGGTGCAACTCCACCATTCAATTGCCAAGTGGAAGGAAGCCAATGGTTCGGGAATGGGTGAAGGGCGGCAAGGATTTCCGCAAGGCGGGGGCTGGAGGGAGCGATTTCTGGGTTTCCTCCTCCTTGACCGCAATTTATGAATTTTGAGGATTTCCGCTTGAAACCGCAAGCACTCCTTTTTCTGACAATGATGGCGGGCTGGATGAACCGCTAGCAGCAGCGCGTCATGCAATCGCATGGCTGGCACAAGCTATTAGGTTAGCGATGATTTTAGGATCGTACCATGTATTTCACATCGGAACTCAGGCTCGGGTAGACGTACGGAAAGTCTGCTAATGATCGTATCGAGGTGTTTTAAAATCACGAAGCGTTTTTTAACAATTTTCACGTTTTCAAGGCTGAAATCAGCATCTGTGGAAAACAATAATACAATCAATTTAAATAAAATTTTTATTAGTCGCATTACCAAGGGAAACATTGAAGTCCACACAGATGAGCGCCAGTCGTTCGGCGCAAAAAAAAATCGCAAGGGTGTTTCTTCGGGTTGGATGACCAAAAGTACAATTTTTTCGAAAAGCTGTAGCGAACACGCAGACCTTATCTGGTAGTCAGTAAAATACCTTATCCGGAGCGATTCGGCACCATGGTTCGACTTTATCTGCCATCCCTTCGTTGCTATGCCGGTACGACTACTGTGTCTTTAATGCCGAATCAAGCCGTGCTTCTCTCCAACGCAAATGGCTTCCGTGCGGGTGCTGACGCGGAGTTTGCGAAAGACCGAGCAAAGATGTACTTTCGTGGTGCCTTCGGAAATGCCCAGTTTTTCCGCGATTTCTTTGTTGAGCAGACCTTCCGCAAGCAGGTTCAGGATCTGCGCTTCTCGCTCGGTGAGCTTTGGAAAGCGGCTAATCTCGTCCATCTTGCGAACGATCTCGGCCTGAAAATAGACTTCTCCGCGGGCAACCTCGTGCAAGGCCTCAATGATGATTTCGGCGGTTGAATCTTTGAGCAGATAACCTTTGGCCCCTGCTTCGACAATCTGCTGGATTTCGTCGGGCTTGGAGTAGGTGGAGAGGATTAATACCTCTGCGGCACCCCCTGCCTGGCGGTAGGCCTTGAGGAAGTCGATGCCTTCCATCAGCGGCAATTGCAGGTCGAGAAGGATGACGTCGATTTGCTTTCCGCGGCACAGTTGCAGCGCCTCGTAGCCGTTGCCTGCTTCGCCGACAATCTCGATGTCGGGCTCGATCGAAAGGATCGAGCGAACGCCTTCGATCAACATCGGATGATCATCGATCAGGAAGACCCGCAGCGTTTTTTTCATGGTATTGCTCATCTTTAGGACACGATGAAAGGCAACTGGATAGTAACGAGCGCTCCGCCTTCCGGTGAGGCAGTGAGACGCAGCCGGGCGCCAATTTCCTCGGTCCGACGGCGCATGTCGTTGAGCCCGAAACCGAGGGCGCGAGCCGTGCCCGCCGCGGCGTCCGTGGTGAAGCCGGTGCCATCGTCGCCGACCTGGATTTCCAAGTTGCCGGGCAGGTGGCGAAGCATGATCCAGATGTGCCGTCCACCCGAGTGCTTCAACGCGTTATGGATCGCCTCCTGGATGGCGCGGTAGAGGTGCTGGCAGTGCTCGCGGGGTAGCGCGGGGAAACCGGGGGCGGCGTCGAGCGTGACTTCGAGGTCGCTGTGGGCTCTGATTTTCGCGCAAAGTTCGTTCAAGGCGCCGGGCAGGTCACCGTTTTCGATGGCGGGTGCCTGCAGGACGGCCACCGAGCGTCGCGCCGCCGCGCTCCCCTCGCGGACGACCTGGTGGACGGTTTCGATAAAGTGATCGAACTTGTCAAGATAGCCGCGGGCGCGGTGGCGCTTGGCGGCTTCGAGGTGGATGCTGGCCACGGAAAAATGTTGCGCCAGGCTGTCGTGAACATCCCGAGCCAGACGGTTGCGCTCCTCGAGAACCGCCAGGGCCGCGCGGGCCTTTTCTTCGGCCAGTTCGTCTTGAATGCGTTGGCGTTCCAGCGCCGCGGCAATGGCGTTGGCCATGTTTTGTGCAACGGTTAGCTCTGGCGCGGTGAAGGGGCGTACCTCGGTGCAGTTGTCGAGGCCAAAGAGCCCCACGGGCGCGCCGCCGACCATGATTGGGATGGCGAGCAGAGCCAGCGCGCCTCCGTAGACATTGATCTCAAGGCTCGCCCCAACCAAGTCCGAACGCCAGAAATTGACCGATTCTCCCGCCCTTAACTTAGCCATCTGTTCCGGGAAGTCGCGGTCGAGGCGTACCCGACCAGGAGGGCCCTGGGATTCCATGGGGATTCCCGGTTGGGTCCATTCGTGGCTCATGTAAAAATACGGCTCCGGCACCTCGGCATCCGCTTCGCGTATTTCGCCGAGATACACACGGTCAAGCCCGGAGGCCTGGCCAATCCGCGCCGATGCGGTTTCCAGGCTGAGGGCAAGGTCTTCGGAGTTGATCAGCAGCGCAGTGGCTTCGGAAACGCCGGTGAGCAGCGCGAGGTAGCGTTCTTTGTTGGTTCGCTCCCGCTCCCGCTGAATTCCCGCCGCGATGGCCCGGGCGGCCATTTCGAGGGCGGTGATCTCGGTGCTCGCCCAGACCCGCTCGTACGCGCAGTCGTCAATGCCAATCACGCCCCAGTGTTCGTCACCCAATTGGATGGGAACCCCCAACAGGCTTTTCGCCTGGTCCCGCTCCTGAATGGCCTGCGCGGGCGCATCGAGATGGCGGGACAGCGCCTGCACCGTTTCGCCCGCCACAAGACGATCTTTCCAGTCCAGGAAAGTTCCATCGAGAGACATCGGAAAGCGGTCGGCTAAATCTTCCGACCGCGGCAGGCCTTCGGAAACCCATTCGTGCTCGTGATCGTACCAGAGGCCATCCCGTTCAAGGTCCTTCACCCGGCGAAAAAGGTAGACCCGACCGTGCAATTGGGAAGCTTCGCCCAGGAAGCGCACCATCGATTCCAGCGCGTAGTCGAACTTATCGGTCTCCAGTAGCAGGCGAGAGCCGCGGGCGATGGCGGTGATGAGCGCCGAGGCCCGCTGTTGCGCCTCGGAGGCCCACTCGCGCTCGATGGCAGCGGCGACTGAGCGCGCGGCCGTTTCCAGCGTGGCGATTTCGGGTTCCGTCCACACCCGCTCTTCCACGCAATCGTCGAAACCCAGGCAGCCCCAGAAGACCTGGTTGACCATCACCGGGACGACCAGGAGCGACTTGGCCTGGTCAACCTCTTGGAGCGCTTGAGGCCTCGGGCCCAGCTCGCGGGCCAAAGCTTGAACCGCTTCGCCCCTGGTAAGCCGCTCGCTCCAGTCGAGAAAGTCGGCACCGTCGAAAGGAAAGCGCCCCGGAATATCCGATGCGCGCGGGATGCCCGGAGCTGTCCACTCGTAGAGCATATCAAACCACCACCCGGGGCGGCGCTCGGGCAGGTGTCGATACGTGTAAACGCGGCCTCCATCCAATCCGGCGGCCTCTCCCAGCAAGCCCATGACCTCTGGCATGGCGGTATCGAAGTCGGTGCTCGAGAGCAAGCGCGCGGCCTCGGCGACGGCACCGAGCAAGCGGGCGTGCACCGGTGAAGTCGCTCCGGCGGAGGGAACGGGCGTCGTGGCAGAGTCAGCTTTCATCGCTGCCCTACGAAATGACGGAAAATCGGCGAGGTCAATCAGCGGGAGGTGCCCTGTCCTGCTGCAACCGAGGTCTGTTACGGTCGCCTTTGATACGGTCGCCCTCATTTTTGCCAAATCCTACCCGAGTCGTCTTCGGACCTCCATACCCCAAAGGATATAGGTCGATCGGTTAATGGCATTGATGGGCGGATTCAACGTATCGTCGCGATGAAATCTGTGTCACCAGTCCGGGAGAAACTTCGTCCGGGCCAATCCCCTCCAAAACAATCCACGCTACCACGACAATCCCCTTCTCGAGCCCGGTACAGAACCAAGCCGCCGGAGAACCTTCTGATGCTGTGGTGGAGCCCCGCAGCGTCGCTCCGCGCGGTAATG
>JBHJGW010000166.1:0-2530 GCA_050331415.1 Opitutales bacterium
CCTATGCCTAGCCGGAATGATGAACCCGTTACTGGCAGCAATCCTGATGCCCGCCAGCTCGCTGGTGACCATTGGGATGGCCGCAGCGGGGATGCGCCGGTGAACAATGCCTTAAGCCAGCCACGGCGAACAGTGCGATCATCGTCAGAAATGACAAGACAACTAGACCAATCGAGAAGCTTAGCACAACACCCCAATCGCTCATCCAATTAAGCTGACCCGATTTTGCTGCGGCTGAGTTTTGACCAAAGGCGATAACGAAAGACGCGAATGATCCAACAATTCCAATTAAACACGCAATAACAGAGACGAGTGTAGCCTTTCTGAGCGATATCACGGCTCCTGCATCATACTTTTCATCCAGAATTTCAATAACCAATTCATCCACACTGTCGCTGATGCGTGGCGACAGCCTTGCCTTCGAGGCCGCCCGCGTCCGCGTCACGCCCGTCATCGACTGCGGCTTGTTCGAACTAAAGGCCGACCTCTGATTCATTGACCGAGGGGTTCTGTAGCTTTCGCGGGTCTTGGCTACGATGAGAGTTTGAGCCTTGGTGTGCTGCTACCCAGGTAGGAGGGCTTTGGTGAGCATTTTGAAACCGTCCCACTTTGTAAGTTTCGGGCGTTTGGCGAGGGTGTCGTAGTTTTGCGCCTCGATTTTGTCGAGGATGCGCTGTCCCCCGAGCCAGGTAAGTTTGATTTCGGCTTTCAGTGGCATGGGCAGCACGCCGGGCAGGGGGGCACCGGCAGCAAAGAGGTCGCGGGTGCGTGCGACTTGCTGTTGGAGACAGCTGCGCAGCTCGGGGCCAGCCTGGGCGGCGTCGAAGTGCTCGCGGCGGAGGCCGTGTCGAGGCCAGTCCTCTTGAGGGACGTAAATCCGGCCGTCCTTGCGGATGTCGACGCCGACATCCTGCCAGAAATTGGCGAGCTGCAGAGCGGTGCAAATGGCGTCGGACCAGGCGAACCGTTGCTCATCGGCCTGGCCGTGGACGAGGAGGACGAGTCGACCGATCGGATTGGCGCTCCGCCGGGCGTAGTCGAGCACCTCGGCATAGGTGCTGTAGGTCAGTTTGAGGCAGTCTTGCCGGAAGGCGTCGAGAAGGTCGCGCAGGAGTTGCGGAGGGATCTGGCAGGTGCGTACGGTGTCGGCGACTGCCACGAAGATCCAAGCCCACTCCGGGTGTTTCGGCGGCTCGTCGGCGAGGGCGCGATCGAGCTCGGCTTCGTAGGCGCGCAGCGTGGCGACGCGGTCTTCGGGGGTGGGGGACCCGGGCTCGCTCCAGCCCTCGTCGGCAATGTCGTCCGCCGTGCGGGCAAAGGCATAGATGGCGCTGACGTGGGGGCGGGCGTGCTCCGGGACCAGCCGGGCCACCGGGAAGTTCTCGTAGTGCTCGCGGGTGAGCGCGTGGCAGCGCCGCCGTGCCTCGTCGAGGGTGATTGCGGGCATGCCGCTACTGGCGCACGAGAATCAGGTCGACGCGGCGGTCTTCCTGAGCGGCGGGGTCGTCACGGCCGACTTCCGATGTTGCCTCGAGCTCGCCCATGGAGCTGGAGGAAACGCGTTCCGGGTCCACGCCAAGTTGCACGAGAAAGGTTTTTACCGCCTGTGCCCGGCGGTCTCCGAGGCCGAGGTTGTATTCCTCGGTGCCGTGGTGGCTCGTGTGGCCTTCCGCAATCAGGCTGATGCCGGGTTGCTGCTGCATTTCCGAGGCGAGATCGGACAGCTTGCCCCGCTCGCTCGAGCGGATGTTGAACTCGTCGAAGCCAAAGTAGATCGACTCTAGAACATTCTGCGCGCCACCGTCGAGCATTGTTCCGCTCAGGGCGCTGTCACGGGGCTCCAGGCCGGGCCCGAACTCAATCTCCTCCGGGTTGATCTGATCGATGCCGCTCGGGCGGGTGGGCGTACGGTTGTCTCCCTGGCCGATGACCGGCGCACGGTTATCTTCATCGGGCAAAGTCGATGCTTCATCGGGCCGGTTGCCCGGGCAACCCGTCAACAGCATTCCCAGGAGCGCCACCACAAACCAGACCACCGGCGATTCTTTGGACATAAGCAAAACAGAAGGTTGCGCTGCCCGAAATTCCAGCGCAAGAGTTTTTCTTCGATTCCCCGCAAGTCTTTTGCCTTCCATGAGTTCCGACGCCATTCTGCTGGTCGACAACGGCTCGCTGCGGCCCGCCGCTGTGCACAGCCTGAGGGCACTCTGTCGTCGCTTACGGGCAGGGCTCGGGCACGAGGTGGCCCCGGTTTCGATCATGCACAGCAACCGGATCGACCCGGCGCAGATCGATGTCCGCCCGGCGGAAATTTACGAAGCAGCGCTGCGGATGCGGGTGGCGCGGGGCATCCGGCGCTTCGTCGTTATCCCGCTGTTTTTTGGGCCGAGCCGGGCGATCACGAAATTTATTCCCTTGGCGACGGGGGTTGTGCGTGCCGAATTTCACGATCTTGAAGTGCGCGTCGCGCCCAGCCTTGTCGATATCAACAACCCCGAGGATAACCGCGTTGCCCAGATTTTGCGCGACC
>JBHJGW010000167.1:0-17485 GCA_050331415.1 Opitutales bacterium
TCTCCGAAGCCATGCACCCGATGGGGAAGCTTGGCGACGCCCGCGAGGTGGCCTCCCTCATGGCGTGGTTACTTTCGGAAGATGCCGCCTGGGTTTCCGGTCAGGTCTACAGCATTGACGGCGGCCTGAAGCACCTCAAACAGCGTCCCAAAATGTGACAGGACTCGCCTGCATTCTCCAACCTTTAGGATCCGGCTTCGGGTTCGGCTTCTGTCGCACGCTCTTCCGCGTGTCGAAAAATCTCGTGAAGTCGGCTGCGGTTGTAGCGCTGGAGCATTACCGGATAGGCGTTAAAGAAGAGCGCAAACCCCAAAACCATCAATGCCCCGACGATAAAGCCCTGCAGCAGCGCGAACAAAATCACCGGCATCACCAAAATGAAAGCAGCGAGGTGGGCTTCTTCGGCGCGGTGCATCAGGCGTTCGAGTTCTTCGAGATCGTGTTTTTCGCCGCCCCGCTCGACGGCTGGTCCCATCAGCATTTGGTAGGCGGGAACGCGCACCAGCTTTTTGAACCACCCGACGCCAAGTGCTTCGTACACCGGTCTTTCTTTCGGCTGCGGGGTCGGCAAGCGGGTATGGATTTGCAGGCCGCAGTAATGGTCGAGCGACATGACCCAGCTCGCCAGCACGAAGTTGATCAGTAGGGCGAACCATGGCGACTCGACCAGTGCCCGATCCTCGGGAAACCTGGCGATGAACACGATGAAAGTTACCGTGACCGCCAGATTGAGCGCGGCTTTGATCTGGCGGATGGGCAAGTGATGGCCGTCGGAGCCATCGGGTGCCGCGCCTTCGCGGGCTGGTGGTGAGTCTGCGTTTTCCGGGTTCACGATGACAGTAGGGTGAAAAAGTCTTCGGCGCGCTCGTTCGCAAGCGGAGAGCGCGCCAACAGCTCGCCCAAACTGCAAACGGCGTACCCGCGCTGTTCCAAAAGCCACAAAAGTTGACGCAAGCCCGTAATTGTTCGCCCGAGGCGTCCTGTTCCTTCTGCTTCACCATCGTGCAACACCAGGACCGCTCCCGGAAAAACCCCGCTGGCGAGATTTGCTGCATACGCGTGCGGCAGCGGGATATGCGTATCCCACGGGAGGAAACTGGCTAGCACAAAGCGCGGGAAGTAATCCCGCGCCAGCAGCGGCGGAAGCATCTTTTTGCGCTGATAGAACCCGTTGGCTGGACGAAAAAACCGCGGCTCGAAACCCAGGGTGCGCAGCGTGTCATCTGCGCGGTTGAATTCGAGCGCGAAGGTTGCTTCGTCGAGTTTGGTACTCGGCACGGGGTCCGGCATGTGGTTGGCGATTTCGTGGCCTTCGGCGGCAGCACGCTCGAGTTGCGCAACGGCGTCTCCGGGCGATTCCAGCAATGCAGTGTGCACGAAAAAGGTAGCACGCGCTCCATGCTCGCCCAACAGATCCAGCATTTCGCCTGTTCGTGACGAAGGGCCGTCGTCGACGGTCAGCGCAACCGCGGGCTCATCGATCTCGGGTACACAGTACAGTGCGCCAGGGAAATTGCGCTGCGCCGCCAGGAGCAGGTGACGTTGAATTCGACCGTACGGTCCCATCCGCCCCAAGGACGCAAGATTGGTGCCGAGGCCAATGAAAAAAACGTCGGTTCAGGCCCCTGCCTTCTCGCACAGTCGGTCAACCTTTTCCATGTAGGCGTCGATATCGCACTTTCGCTTCAGTCCGCTCTGCTTCATGATCCGTACTTTCCCAAAAATCGGTCGCTCCGTCCAACCGCGGTCGTGGATGCCGAAGAGCCAAAGGACATTGGCAAACGAATTAGCGTCCCGCCCGTCGAGAAAGTATTTGTTGTTGATCGCCAAAGCCGTTTTGTGAGCGTGACCGGCCGTATTCGTGTAGGCGATGAACTGCTTGCCCCAATACATCCTCATGTAGTTGTGCATGTAGCCGGTGTGGCGCATCTCGCGCATGGCGGCGTTCCAATAGGGATCATCGGTCTGCGCGTCCTCGAGTTGCTGCCGTGTGAAAACGTTAGGACGCGCATCATCCTCGTGTTCCTTAAGGGTCTGCTTTGCCCAGTCGGGGAGACAGCCGAGGTTGTCGTAATCGCGGTTGTGAAAACAGAAATTATGCGCGAGCTCACGGCGCACGACAAGTTCCTCGACGAAACTCTCGTAATTTTCCCCGCTTGCCTTGGTGTGTTTGCGGACCTCGCGCACCAGCCAAATGGGAGACACGTGCCCAAAATGCAAATACATGCTCATGTGGGAAACATCCGTGGTTTCCGGCCGGTTGCGGTGCTTCGCGTAGTCGCGAAAGTTTTGACGCAGGAAGTTGCGGAAGGTTTTTTGCGCAGCCTGTTCGCCTCCGGAGAACAGCTGTGCCACCGGCGGCACGCTGGTGTCGACACCGAGGTGCTCGACCAAACCCGGAACGTCGTCTAACGCCGCGTCACTCTTGAGTTTCAACTTGGTACTGTCGTGCTTGGGCTTAGTGGCGTTGAGACCCACCATAAATCGGTCGAACTGCCGGTGGATTTTTGGGCGAATAGTGCGCGCGGCATGCTCCTGTTTATCGCTGGCTTCTTTCAAGGGCACAACAAGATCGGTCTCGACGACGTATACGGGGTGGTCGGCTTCGTTTCCGACCTTCTCACGCCAGGCGCGTTGATGTTTTAGGTAACCTCCGTCAACCACGACCAGCGCGGCATCACTCGCGAGCTCGAGGGCCACCTCCGCCGGGTGCCCCAACTTCAAAACGAAACCGATCTTGCGCTCGGCGAGTGCCGCTTCGACATCGGCGAGGCCCTGCAGCAAAAAGGTATAGGACCGGGCATTGGCCTCCGGATAGTCATGCATCAGCCCAAAGCCAACCACGACCGGCAGCTCGAGCTCATTGGCGCGCTGCACGGCGTACTCCAAGGCATGGTTGTGTTCCACCCTGCCACTTTGCTGCATCCAGTAGAGCACGTAGCGCCCTTTGCCAGCTTCGTACTTGCGGCTGATGCGGTGGATGCGCTCCTGCGGGATTTTACTGCTCGTCTCGCTCATGGAGGCAAGGTGCAGCGCGCCCGTGACAAGTGCAAACATGCGATGAGTTTGGTGGGAATTCCCCGCCCCTTTGGAAGCAGCCCGCGCGACCCTCACCGCGAGGGGGTGATCGCTGCCAATATTTTGAGTTGGGGTGGACCCGGGCGATCATCATCGGTGACTGAAAACACCTCGCCGTGCGCTACCCCGAATCGGCGATGAATTGGACGGCGGTTAAATGCCCGCGTCTTTCGACGCCGAGCAATTCGACCACCTCGGCGACGACCCCGAGTATCGAGGGGTCCTGCGCTGGATGCAGACCAAGCTGCGCGACTATGTGTAGCGGTCGCCGGGGGACTTGGTCGTCCTGGAACCGTATCAAGACCGTCGCTAAGGCGCCGAACTTTTTTGGAAATCGCGACCCTGCTTATGCGCCCCGAAGCCGTGTGGGGAGGAACGGCTTGGCGGCCTCGGCACAGCTGTGGAGTAGCTCCGGGGGTGTCGCGGCGGCTTGGCGCAGCGCGGGGGCATGGGCGTTGTCTGGACGGAAGGCCTGCAGATACAGCACGCGGCTGCCCGAGAGTTCCGCGGCGATGTCACGGACAACCTCCGCGTCATGCCACCCCGGGATGACTGTGGTGCGGAACTCGTAGTCGACGCCGCCAGCGCGCAACCGGGAGATGGACTCGCAAAGCGGCCTACTGTCGAACGCTTTCACTCCAGCGAAGCGTCCGTAGTCGCTGAGGGGCCCTTTGACATCCATCGCCACGTAATCGACAAGCCCCTCGTGCAGAACCGCGTCGAGCATCTCGGGGTTGCCCCCGTTGGTGTCGAGCTTCACCTGCAGACCGCAGTGCTTGAGCGTCGCGAGAAACCACGGCAAGTCCGGGTGCTCGGTCGGTTCGCCGCCCGTCACGCATACGGCACTGACGTGCTTGGCGCGTTGATCGAGAAACCGGTACAGCTCCTCGCGGCTCAGCTCCGCGTCTCCCTCTGCGGGCAGCAGGCTTGCGTTGTGGCAATATGGGCAACGCCAGTGGCACCCTTGAGTGAAGACTGTGGCGCAAACGTGGCCGGGAAAATCGGCCAGGCTGCACCTTTGAAGATGTGCAAGGCGCATGATATCGGGGGATTGTCGGTGTTCTATCATCGTGAACACGAGATACGAAGCGCCAAGGCAGCCACCGGAGATTCATTCCGGATTCTTCGCAGCGGCATAAGACTGGCTTGTCAAAGGGCGGACTCGCCGAGCGCCACTCACTGGTCTTGCCCCCGCCTGATCCGCTGCCTCAACCTCGGGCAGCGCGCATTGCGCCGTTGCTTCCAGCCGTGGTCGCCGGGGCGTGTCGGCTTCGGGCCGATAGGTCCGGCGGCGGGTGAACTCGTGTTGCTTGCCATCGTTCCACTGGTCGACAGGACGCAGGTAACCGACGATGCGGCTGTATACCTCGGTCGGTGCGTTGCAGTGCGGGCAAAGGTGCTGCTCCCCGCGCAGGTAACCATGCTCCCCACAGACGCTGAACGTCGGCGTAAGGGAAAAATACGGCAGCCGGAAACCCTCCGCGACGCTGCGCACGAACGCCCGGACGCTATCGGGGTCGTCGATGCGCTCACCGAGAAACAGGTGCAGCACAGTGCCGCCGGTATAGCGCGTTTGCGTCGCTTCCTGAAGCTCGAGGGCTTCGTACGGATCGTCGGTGTAGTTGACCGGAAGGTGCGTCGAGTTCGTGTAGTACGGGGCCGCGCCCGTGCGCGCGTCGAGATGATTGGCGACGATGATGCCGTCAAACTTCGCGCGATCCTTGAGCGCCAGACGCATGCTCGTGCCCTCCGCCGGGCTGGCCTCGAGGTTGTAGTGGTGCCCGGTTGCCTGCTGATACTGAACAAGGCGGGTGCGCATGAAATCGAGCACCTCGGCGGCAAAGGTCTGCCCGCGCGCCGTGCCGATGTCCTGCCCGAAAAGGTTCAGGCAAGCTTCGTTCATGCCGACGAGACCGATCGTACTGAAATGGTTTTTCCAATATACGCCGTGCCGGGCCTTCATGTCCCGAAGGTAGTGTTTGGTGTAGGGGTACAGGCCCGCTTCAGTCAGCTCTTCGAGTAACTTGCGTTTAGTTTCGAGGCTGTCTCGTGCGAGGTCCATCTGCCGGACGAGTTTGCTGTAGAACCCCCGCTCATTGCGCGCGAGGTACCCAAGGCGCGGCAGATTCATCGTCACCACACCGATTGAGCCGGTTAACGGGTGAGCACCAAAAAGGCCGCCTCCGCGTTTTTCAAGCTGGGTATTGTCGATGCGCAGGCGACAGCACATGCTGCGGGCATCATCGGGTGACATGTCGCTGTTGATGAAGTTACTGAAGTAGGGGATGCCGTATTTGCCAGTCATCTCCCACAGCCCGCGCAGGTTCGGGTTGTCCCAATCGAAGTCGCGGGTGAGGTTTATGGTAGGGATCGGGAATGAAAAAATGCGCCCGCCGGCGTCTCCATCGGTCATGACGTCGAAGAATGCGCGGTTGAGCAGGTCCATCTCGGCCTGGAACTCGCCGTAGGTCTCAGCTTGGGGTTGCCCCCCGCGGAGCACGGGCTGATCGCGGTAGTGGGCGGGGCACTGGAGGTCGAGCGTGATGTTGGTAAACGGCGTTTGGAAGCCGACGCGGGTAGGCACGTTGATATTGAACAAAAACTCCTGCAGAATCTGGCGCACCTCGTCGTAGCCAAGACCGTCGTAGCGGATGAAGGGCGCCAGCAGGGTGTCGAAACTGGAAAAAGCCTGCGCGCCGGCGGCCTCGCCCTGCAAGGTGTAGAAAAAATTGACAACCTGACCCAAGGCTGCCCGCAGGTGCCGCGCCGGGGCGCTCTGCACCTTGCCTGGCACGCCCTTGAAGCCCTCGGCCAACAACTGGAAAAGGTCCCAGCCGACACAGTACACGCTGAGCAGATTCGTGTCGTGGATGTGGAAGTCGCCATCGTCGTGCGCGTGGCGAACCTCCTCCGGATAGACCTCGTGCATCCAAAAATGTTTACTGATGGCCGAACTGATGTAGTTGTTCAGCCCTTGCAGGGAGTAGGTCATGTTGGAGTTTTCGCGCACTTCCCAGTCGAGCTTGGCCACGTACTGCTGAATGAGCTCGCTTTTGGCTTTGCGGGTGATTTCCCGGCGCCGCGCCTGCTGCTCACGATACAGGATAAAAGCTTTGGCCGTGCGCTTGTGCCCGCGGAGCAGCACATCCTCAGTAGCGTCCTGGATTTCTTCCACGGACGGTTTGTCGTGGGCGATCCGTTCGGAGAGCTGTTCCATCACCTCGATGGCCAGCGAAACCGCGGTTCCGCGCCCATATTCTCCGGTCGCCGCCCCGGCTTTCTCCAGAGCGGTGACGATCCGCTCGGGGTCGAAGCGCACGAGTTTGCCGTTACGCTTGCGGACCCGGGTGAAAGGAAACGTGTTGGCGCTGAAAAAGGCGCGCAGACCGGCGAGGTCGTCACCGTCCGCGAGGAGAGGCAATTGCTGGGGCGAGGTCATCATCATCAAGACAGGGCTGAAAACGAAAACACTAAAAGGGCTATTTGCAGTGACCATCAACGCTAGATGTAGGGGCTGGCGGACATATTAGCGCCATTTACCCGAGTGAGAAGCCCGGCCCCAATCCCCTGCCCTGGCGCCCTCAATACCGCCTGGTGAAACGTCGAACCCGCCGAAGGTGCTCTTCGGGACTCGCACGGTCGCCGTGGTTGGGGAACAATCCATCGAGATCGAGCTCGCGCACGCGCCGGGCGCTTGCGGGGAAGTATTCCGGGCAACTGTTGTAAATCGGCAGAGGCCAGCCATTGCGGAAGCCGAAACTGAAAAACAGGTCTCCGGCGAACAGGACCCGTCGCTCAACTGCGAGATAACCCATGTGCCCTACCGTGTGCCCCGGAAGGTGTACGGCACGCAGGCCGCCCCAGATGGGCAACTCATCGCCATCATCGAGCCAGTGGTCGACCTCGAATGGCCGAAAGCGCAGGACGGCCCGTCCGAGCCCTTCCAATGCACCACAGACGCTAGCAATACCCCGGTAGTGGTAGCGCTGAGCACAGTGCTCGGCGTCAAGCCGCGGCGCGGCAATCCAGCAAGCGGTGCGCTCTTTGATGACAGCAGCATTTAGGGTGTGGTCCAGGTGCCCGTGCGTCAGCAGCAGGCCTTCGATCGGCAGGTTCTGCCAACCACGTCGACGCAGGGCCCGCTGCAGGAGACCCCAGCCCCCAACGAATCCGCTGTCGATCAGGAACAGGCGGTCACCTTCGCGCAACGCGAAGAACCGCATGAAGGGCGCATGAATCTCCAGAAGGTCGTCCATGAAAGGCTTTTCCAGTGGAAACCTGTTTCTCCAGAAACGCCAGCATGCTCCGCCGCCGAGTGGTTTGCAGCGTGGAAGATTTCCGCACGCGAGGTGTCGACCGGTGGCCTTCCCGGCCTTTGCAGGGCTGGCGGTTTAAACAACCGCAGCCTTCGGGCGGAGGGCGCGGAGTACCTCGGGAGCGTCCATGTCCTCCGTGATGTCGAAAACGGGGCCGGTCGTGCCGGCCAGGTTCACCACGGTGTTTTCGAGCCAGTGGTCGAGCCCGTTTGCCGAAAGGCCGTTGCGCAGCAACGCCTGGCCGAGAGGCGTTTGCGCAGGGGCTTCCCCGAGCCAAATCCACCGCTCGCGAAGAGCCTCGATAGGGCCCGCGCTCGCATGGACGCCGTTCTGGTTGACGTTCGGGGGCGTACAACCCAGGTCTGCGTAGCGCTCGAGCAAGCAGCGGCGCAGCGTCCCCGGATTGGCTTCCTCGGGGCGGGTGTCCCCAATGACATCACGCCGAAAACGTTCCCAGGAAAGCTTGTCCGCATCGAAAGCAACATCAAAACAAATCACCTTTGCTCCCGTAGTCAGGTAGCGCTGGCGCAGCGCCGGATAGAAGCCGTTGAGGACCAGTGCTTCGGGCTGCTTGAACTTGGCCACGTACAAGCCAGGCGCGAGCCGCTTCTGCGGCGCTCCGAGCCACCGCTGGAGGAAGGCCGCCCCGTCGCCGATACCGGTCTTCTCCATCATCTGCACCGCACTCAGGAGACGACCTTTTGCGGCCGCGCTTTCCCAGGATTCGCCAAACGTCTCGGCAAAGCTCGCAAGGGCGACTTCCGAGACCGGCAGGGAGGCCGGGTCGGCCGTCAACGCGGCGCGCGAGATGGAGAAGTAGTGGGCATCGACGAGCGCTCCGTCGCGCATCTGCTCCATCGAGACCTCCAAGGGCCCCGTCAGGCGCACGCCGCGGTCGCGCAGGACATGCGTTACGTAATTGGTGAAGGCGGGGGTTGCTGCCTTCGGCTTCAGAAACACAAGGGCGCGGTTTTCCATCATGAAGACCGTGTGGTATAAAGTTGAGAATATGTGCCTTGCCCGGCCATGTGCAAACGAAAAGCCCCGGTCGGCAAAACGAACCGGGACCGATTCTAGCTGCTGAACGTCAGGGGGTTAGCCACTTGTTCGGCCATTGTGCCTTTCAGAAAAGGCAAAAAAGCAACGATGGCCGAACCAAACCTCAAGCCGGCACGGAGAGCGATGGCGCTCGTTGAAACCGTGGATTACCATGGATGAAGCCTTAACCGCAAAGCTCGCTAAGTTTCCACCGCCATGCCACCTCAAGACAGCCCCAGAGCGGAAAACGCCAGGCGTTTCTCTTCCAGGAGTTCCTCATTGGAGGAGTTGATCTTGCCCTGAGCGTACTCGTTGTGCGTCAGCCCTTCGACAATCGTTACGTTTCGGTTGGCATCGACGCGTACCGGGAAGGAGGTGATGAGGCCCTCCGGAGTGCCGTACTCGCCCTTGCTCTTGAGGCAAACGCTGTGAAACTCACCCTCCGGCGTCGGTGTAGTCAGACCTACAACGGTATCGACGACCGCGTTTGCCGCCGAAGCGGCACTGGAGGCTCCTCGGGCATCGATAATCTCGGCGCCTCGCTTACCGACTTTTGGGACAAAGGTCTCCTGCAGCCAGGCTTCGTCGCCGATGACCTCGTTGGCGGGCTTGCCGTTGATTTTGGCGTTGTAGAAGTCCGGGAACATGGTCGGGCTGTGGTTTCCCCAGATTGCCAGTTGGGTCACGGCGGTCACCGGCACGCCTGCCTTCTGTGCAAGCTGCGTCTTGGCGCGGTTCTCGTCGAGGCGCGTCATCGCGAAAAAGTTCTCGTCGGGCAAGTCGCCGGCGGAATGCATGGCGATCAAGGCGTTGGTGTTGCAGGGGTTGCCCACCACCAGCGTTTTGCAGGTCTTCTTTGCGTTCTCGTTGATGGCCTTGCCCTGGCCAGTGAAGATTTTGCCGTTGATGCCGAGCAAGTCAGCGCGCTCCATGCCCTGCTTGCGAGGAACACTGCCAACCAGCAGCGCCCAGTCGCAGCCCGCAAAACCTTCCGCAAGGTCGGCCGTCTGGACGATTTCAGTCAGCAGCGGGAATGCGCAATCGTCGAGCTCCATTGCGACGCCACGCAGCGCGTTGAGGGCCGGCTCGATCTCGATCAGATTAAGCGCGACGGGCTGGTCCGGGCCAAACATCTGGCCTGAGGCGATACGGAAGACGAGCGCGTAGCCGATATTACCGGCTGCGCCCGTAACGGCGACACGGATGGGTGCTTTCATGGCGATCTGGGACACGTGTTAAGTCGGAAACAATCCGAAACCGGGGATTAGCGCTTACGATCCCGCGAATTTCAACCCGCAAATTTCCTTAAATCGGCAGCGCCGCCCATGGGAACGAACGGCTCTCCTGCAGAGATGCAGTCAGTTCGTCTGAGCGCCTTAGCGCAAAAGTTCGGGTCTGCTGATATTATCCCTATAATGACGAATCTATTGGCGCGACTAAGGCTTTGGAATCCCCTGACACCACGCTTCGGCTCGGGAACTTTCCCGGTACTGGCGTGACCCAAATGTAACCCAATCGTTGCCCGCGCGCTGCGGCGCAAACCGCCTCCGCAAGGGACTGGCGCCCGAATCCGGCGGCAGGCCATACCTCCACCACCTTTTTCGACGATGAAACTCGAACGTTCCCCCTCCTCCAGCAAGCCTCGCCCGCAGACCCGCGGTGGCTTCGCCCTGATCGTGGCCATCTCCCTGCTCGCCTTCATGGTGCTGCTGATGGTCAGCCTGTCGACAATGGTGCAGACGGAATTGCGCACTACGGAAATTACCGAACGTCGCTTCGAGGCGCGCCAGAACGCCTACTACGCGCTCCAGACGGCAATCGGCCAACTGCAAAAATACGCCGGCGCCGACCAGCGGGCGACAGCGCCCGCTACGACTGTCTTTCCGTACAAAGACTTCAACGAGCTCTACGACGCGGACCCAAGGTATCTGTCCAATGATTTTAGTGACAGCGATCAGATGTGGGCGATGTATCGCAACGAGGCGAATACCAACCGGGCAAACAGCTACCTCGACGACGCCTCCACCTACCTCACGCCGGACGAGCGCGAGGCTTTTGACGAAGAAATCCGGTCATGGTGGAACGGCAGCAGTGAAGACGACCTTAATGACAACCGTAACCCCTATTGGACCGGGGTTTTCGACTCCAGTCTGCGCGTCGATCGTGCCTCGGACCCAAAGGATGAGCCGGATACGCTCAATCCCCAAATTTATGAGCTGGGCGACCGCGAAATCGTCGAGCAGGAAACGGACTTCAGTCTCGATTCAAACGACAAGACCAAATTTGGCGAATACGATCGGGCCCGTCCGCCGGTGTGGCTGATTAGCGGCAACGAATTCTTCGACTACAACCCGCGGGATTACGACCAGCAAACCTATCCCGAACTTCCTCAGTCGATTGCCAGCCGTCGGGGCTACCCCTCGCAGTACCTGACGCCGGATCTGACCCTTGAAGAGCTCGAAGCTCTCGGCATGAACGGGACGGACCTCAAACTTGTGACCTTAGTCGGCCTCGGTAGCGCCACCCTGCCCGAAGAAGACGCCGAGGGTCTCGACGGCCGGGTTGTGGCTCCGCAAATTCCGATCTTCGACGAAGACGAGCTCGAAACCGGCTACTACGCGTACTGGGTAGGTGACGAGTCGGTGAAGGCCAACTTTACCGTGCGGGACGTTACTTCGGAGAACGACAACGCCTATCCGAATGACCTCTCGCCAGGCACCCGCAAGTACCGCAATCGCCTGCAGGTACCGCAGCGCATCGGCTGGGGAGGCATGGTCGGCTTCTCCGAGGCCCTAGGCAACGTTAACGCCAATAATGCCATCTTTGAACGCCTCATCACCCGTGAACAGATCGAGCTAATCGACGAAGTGTTCTTCGATGATCCCGAAGCTGACGAACGTGGCCCGGTTCAGCGCAACTTCCATACCGCTACGGCCTACTCGCGCAGCCTTCTCACCGACCAGGCTCTCGGCGGCTTCAAGTGGGACCTGACCAAGTATGTGGAGTCCAATGGCAACCCCACCCCGGTCGAATCCGGGCTAGGCGGGGTCGTCACTGACGACAGCATCATGGCGGACCCGGAGCGTTACCTAACGAATACCCAGAGCAATCCAGGCGACCCCCGGTTCGCTGCCTGGGGAGGAGATAATTTCGGCTTTCCCGAAGGCCCGAATAACGTCGACCGAGCGGACGATTATCCGCTCTCCGAAACCTTCAGCGAGCAAGATCCGTTTCTTGAAGCCGACGTTGAACTTCCCTGGGGCATGCCGACTTGGGGTGAGGTACGCGAGTGGTATGGAAACACAGGCGGGGGAACCAACGATCTCGAGCCCGGCCCAAATTTCGCCCCCGTGCTGACCTTCCTCAGCATGCATATGGGGTTGTCCTACGATCCTTTTTCGGGCGCTATTCACATCCACTATCTTCCGAAAGTCGTTCTCTGGAACCCCTACGATGCTCCGATGGCATCCACCCAGTACGACCTCGATATCGCTCACGGACTGGACCTCCGAACTTTCATGGTCGGAACAAGCGCATCAAGCACCAAAAAAATTAAGGGTGTAAATGCCAGCGGGCCACCCAGCGGCGCTGGCAGCGGTGACAATCCCTGGACCGCAAGTGGAGATGTTTACATCGCAAATACGTCTGAAACTAATGGGCCATTTCAATACCGTATCCACACGCACATCGAAGGCTTCAATTCATTCGGCGACCTTGTTTACCTCCTCACACCGGAAGGCGGTTACAAGACTGTTGAGAGTATCATGAAGTTCAGCATCAATACGGATTTTGAACCTGGACAGGCCAAGATCTTCACCCTTTCGAATGTAAGCACCAAAGCGAGAGGAAATTGGGAACCTGACGACCGCCTCACCCTGAACAATATATTTGAAACTGATTTTCCGGAATCGGCGTACTGGAAACTTGTTGAATTTGACGAAGTCGTTCCTCCGGGTTCAAATTTGCGTTGGCATGTCAGTATGGTGAAAAACGATGAGGGCTTCGAGGCACCGGTCATCAGCTTTCGCTTCGCCGCAACGGATCATGTGATCACCACAGCCAACAGCTTTGGAGAAGTGAAAGAAGTTCCGCTGTCGGTCCAGATCGCAGGGTCTTCCGGGTTTAACAATGTAAGTTCATTCTCGGAATGGAGGACACTTCCGAACACCCTACAATTCGATAATACGTCGAAAGCTGGGCCGAGCTTGGGGAACCCGGACAACCCCGTGTTCCTTGCCTTTCAGAGCTGGCTAGAACCGTTCTCGACCTTGGGCGGGTCTTCGATGGACCAGCTGCGTTTCCATTATCCCGCATTTTCGCGCTTCAACATTGGCCGCAACTTGTCCCCACACCCGCTCATCGAACAGATGCGGCGGATGGATTGGCAAAACAGCGGGAGCGACGAGGGCAACGAGGACGAGCTGACCACTTGGCGAGCCGTCAAGAGCATGCCTTTGGCCGCGTCCACGTATGCGATTAATGCTGGCGATGATGCAATGCCGTTCCCTCAATGGGACGACGCGATCGTCGATACTGACGATGGAGTCCCGGGGGAATCCGCGTTCACCATGTTGACGATCCGCGAGGACACCGGTACCCCCTACCGCGGTGTGAGCCAGCTTGCGCTGCGCAAAGCCCGCCGACCCGACGCTGAATTGCTTTCGCTCGGTCAATTGCAGCAAGTCAATCTAGCCCGTTATATGTGGCAACCCTCGTTTGTCATCGGTAACAGTGATGCTACCCCATACAGTGACCGTGCCGCTATCGCTGGCATTCACTCTCGCGAGATCGCGTTCTTGAGCCAACAGAGCGGGGTTAGCGGTGATACGGATGAATTCACTCCTCCAAGTGAACGCTTTATTTCCAACAATGAGCCTGGGTACACCGATCTCGAAACCTTCATGGAAACAAAAAATGCAATCGACGAGTTTCCGCCTTCGGCACCGGGCAACGCGATGATGGACCTCAGTTACCTGCTTAACGAGAATGTCTGGGATCGCTATTTCTTCTCGGGCCTTTATGATGGGGACAGCGGCAATTCGTCCGACCCACGTGACGTTGCCAGGGAAGATCGCCTAAACAGTCGGCTGCGTTCTGTTTCCAACATTGAAAACATTAACAAAGATATGTTGGAAGGCATCGATACAACTGCAATCTTCCTCGAAAACGTCGGTGCGCTCAACGTCAACTCTACCTCGGTGGAGGCCTGGAAGGCTCTATTGACAGCCTTCGTAGGCTTGGAGTTCGAAGATGATGACCGAAGCTCCGGAGACATCCGTGAATCGATGCCAATTACCCGAACACTCGACCCCGTTGCCGAAGACCTCGGTGGTGGCAGCATCGAGTTCCTCTTTGACGAAGATTTCGACCTCGACTTCGACGACGACCATATTGGCGCGGACAACAACGATAAGGACTACACCCGCGTGATGAACGGCTTCCGTTATCTGACGGAACCGATGATCGAAGAACTCGCCAAACGCATTGTCGACGAGGTGCGCCTGCGCGGACCGTTCTATTCTGTGGCCGATTTCGTCAACCGCCGTCTCGTGCCAGCGCACGGCGCCAAATTCAGTACCTCCCCTTGGCACGAAGCCCGCACTGATGGTGGCGATAGTGACATGCATACCGAGTTCATCGACGCGGGCTACGACCCCTTCATCGGCCTGCACGGCCTTAATGGGACCCTGCAGCGCGCCATTAACGTATCGGGTATCAATGGAGGGGTGAACCATCCGGAGCCTGACGACGATGACTGGGTCTATTCCGTCAACACCAAAAACGATACCGATCTCGATATCGACCCGGACAGCGACAATCAATACAACTTCCACGGCGGTTTCGACCCCGGTATCGAAGAGGTGCACACCTACGAGCCCACCTTGCGCGGTCACCTCGATACGGAGCACTGGGCCGGAGCCCCTGCCGGCGAGGCCGGACAGGCTTTCCAGGGCGCCCCGGGCTTCGTGACCCAGGGAGACCTGCTCTCGATGATCGGGCCGGCACTGACCGCCCGCGGTGACACCTTCCTGATCCGGACCTACGGCAGCACCGTCAATCCGGTTACCGGAGAAGTGGAGGGTGAAGCGTGGCTCGAAGCAGTCGTGCAGCGCACCGTGAAACCCGTGAACCCGGTTAGCAACGATCCCAATGATCCCGATGGCTGGCGCCCGGACAGCTCCCTCGGACGCCAATTCGAGATCGTCAGCCTGCGTTGGCTCGACGAAGACGAAATCTAACCCCCCCCCCAAGCGAACCCCGCCATGTTTTATCAACGCACCGTCTACGGTTCCGCCCTGTTGGGGCTTTGCGCGCTGGCCGCAAGCGGCCTCGCCGCTCAGTCTCAGGAGGAACCACCGATGTTCACCTTTTCCGGCGCCAACCTCGGCGTGCCGCTGCCCACCCTTTATTTCGAGGCAGCCAGCTCTTCCGAGCCGCGTCGGTTTTCCATTCCAAACTTCTCCCGCGGCACGTCCTACAAAGTCCCGGCAGAAGGTAATGTGCGCATTCTCCGCGACATCGACCCTAATAATGACGACGAAACCGATCTCGAGCCTGTGCTCGAATTTCCGGCTCAGCCCGACGAGCAGACCATGCTCGTTTTCTACCGTGAGCCGTCGGGTCAGCCCACCTACACCTTCCTGAACGACTCGCCGGAGATCCACCCGCCCGGGACTGTCCGAGCTGTCAACTACGGTCCGACCCGCCTCGCGGTGTCGGTTGGCAACGGAGGCAGCTCGCTCCGGCCGGGCGAAAGCGTGCTCCTCGGAGCTCCTGCCCTGGATGCCGACGGGCGATTCGTCCTCGATTGGGCAGTCGAGCGTCCCAATGACGAGCCCTATAAAGGGGCCGGTCGGCGGCTCCGCTTTCCCGACGAAAACTTCCGGCTGCTTGTCGCCTATACAACAGAAGCAAAGATGGGAACTCGAACGGTGACGGACTCGGACGGCGACGTGGTTACCAACACGGTCTTTGTCCCCGAGACCGGGCGTGAGGAGGAGGTCGAAGCAGTGGAAAGCTACATCATCAGATATGAGCCCGTGGTTCTGCGGCTGTACGATCGCATCGAGCCCGAAGAGCCGGAATTAACGGAGTAAGACAACTTCGTATAGGCCTCCGGGGCACTTAACGGATTGAGGCGGCTCGCTGCTTGCCTCGGGTTGAGCCGAGCTCCTACGCTCGGCTCTTCTTATGCAGTACGGCCATTTTGACGACGCCTCCCGCGAATATGTGATCACCCGCCCGGACACTCCCCGCCCCTGGAGCAATTATCTGGGAAGCGCGGAGTTCGGCGGCGTCATCACCAACACAGCCGCTGGTTACACGTTTTATCGTTCGGCAGCGCAAGGCCGGTTGACGCGCTACCAGTTCAACGCCATGCCCGGGCAACAGCCGGGCCGCTATGTGTACCTGCGCGACGCCGAGAGCGGCGATTTCTGGAGCAACTCGTGGATGCCCGTCTGGAAAGACCCGGAGGGCTGCCGGTTCGAGTGCCGCCACGGCACTGGCTACACCACGATCAAAAGCCTCACCTACGCCAAGATCGCCAGCGAGGTGACTTACTTTGCCCCGCCCGGTGCCTTATACGAAGTGTGGCGTGTGCGCGTGAAAAACAACGACTCAATGGGCCGCCGTGTATCCGTATTTCCCTACGTCGAGCCACAGTGTAACTGGAGTGCAGACGATGACACGCGAAACCTGCAGTACAACCAGTACATCACCACCACGAAAGACGAAAACGGCATCCTCGACTTCGGCAGCAACATCAACATGCCCGAGGATCCCGAGAACTTCACCAACAAAGATCAGGCCCGGCACACCTTCTTTGGAATCACGGGGGCGGAGGCTAGCGGCTTCGACAGCGACCTGACGAGCTTCCTTGGACCCTGGGGCACCTACGCGAGGCCCGATGCCGTCTTCGAGGGCAGGTGTCGCAACTCTACCGCCGCCGGTGACATGCCCTGCGGCGTCTTTCAGATCGACCTCGCTCTTGAAGCTGGCAAGGGGATCGAGTTCGCGTGCGTCTTCGGCGTCGGCAAGGCGGGTGAAGGCGGACGGGCGGCGATTGATGCCATGGATACCGCCGAGAAACGCGAGGCCGCACTGCAGGCAGTCAAGGACCATTGGCACAGCCGCCTCAACACCCTTTTTGCGGAAACGCCCGACCCTCAGCTCAACAGCATGGTGAACACCTGGGCGCCCTTTAACAATCTGATGACCTTCTACTGGTCGCGAACAGCGAGCCTGGTGTACGCCGGAGAACGCGACGGCCTGGGCTTCCGCGATACCCTGCAAGACTTTGTGGGCAGTGCAGGCCTGATCACCGAAGAAACCCGTGAGCGCCTGGAGTTGATGCTCACCGGCCAATATGCCAACGGCGGGTGCAAGCCGGTTGTCCAGCCCTTCAAGCACAGCCCGGGAATGGAGAAAGAGCCCGACGCCTACCGCGCCGATGACGGCATGTGGTTCTTCAATGCGGTGCCTGCTTTCGTCAAGGAAACCGGTGACACCAGTTTTTATGACAAGGTGCTGCCCTACGCCGACCAGGGAGAGGCTACGGTACTCGGCCACCTGCGCCGGGCGATCGAGTTCAACCTCGAACGCTCCGGAAGCCACGGGCTGCCCTGCGGTCTCCATGCCGACTGGAACGACTGCGTGCGGCTCGGGCAGAAGGGCGAAAGTATCTTTGTGGCCATGCAGGTTCGGTATGGGCTGAGCGAATACATCGAAATTGCGGACATGCTCGACTATGCCGACGAGGTCGCATGGGCTACCGAGCAGCTCGCTACGCTCGACGATGCCCTCGAGCAACATGCGTGGGACGGCGAGTGGTACCTGCGGGCTTTCCGCTTCGACGGGTTCAAGTTTGGCTCGAAGGAGAGCGATGAGGGCAGGATTTTCATGAACCCGCAGACATGGGCGGTTCTCAGCGGTGCGGCCACCGGCGAGAGGGCCACGCAGCTCATGGAGTCAGTCCATGAACACCTTGCCACTGACTATGGCGTGATGCTCTGCACCCCGCCCTACACCAGCACTGACCCGCAGGTGTGCCT
>JBHJGW010000168.1:0-22962 GCA_050331415.1 Opitutales bacterium
CTCGGGATCGTCGCCGTAGCGCTCGTAAGCCGCCCTCAGTTCGAAAAGCGCCGTCATCAGCGTCTCCGGCACATACATACCGCCAAAGTCGTCGAAATGCCCGCGAGCGTCGGGCACGGCTGTCTTATCCAAAGGCAGGGAAGCTTCCGCTAGGGTTCTCATTCGGCGGTCTCCGGTGTCGCGGGCGTCTGCGCCGGGGCGCCCGGACTCGTCGGGCTGTAATAAACGCGCTGCTGATAGGGGCCGGGCTCGAGCGTGTAGTCTTCCACGCCTTCGGGGCCGTGGACGGTGAAGGTATAGCTGTCGGTCTCGACAAACTTCTGCGCAAGTTCGCGAGCCGAGGCTACGGGCTCGCCGTTGAAAGCCTTGATAACGCCCCCCGGTGGCATTCCCGCGGCGAAGGCAGGACCCTCCCGGTACATCCCTACGATCACGATCTTGTCGTTCATCATCGTGACGTCGAAACCGAGTCCAACGGTGTCCTCGATCTGGAAATATTCCATGCGAACGGGGTCGTACTGCCAGTCGCCAGGGACCGGCGGCGGCTCGGGCCGCGGCGCGGCCGCTGCCCGTCCTGCCACGGACGCACCGTCACCGTCTTCAGCATCGCCGCCTCCACAGGCGGCAAAAAGCAGAGGCGCGATGAGTAGCAGGGTCGTCGTGGGGCTACTCAGCAGCAGCTTCCTCAGGGGAGTTTTCGGCATTTTCTTCGCTTTCGCTTTCGGGTTCGGGCTTTGGCGGAGCTGGGAGTTTGTAGGGAGCAAAGGCGCCAAAGGCGTCGCGGGCAACCGTCCGGCTGTCGATTTCCCGGAGCGTTACGGCGTCGGCCTTCGAGCGGCTTGCCCGCTTCCGGTAACGCTTGATCGCCAACTCCGCGATCTTTTCGACCCCGGCACGGTTTTCTTTATCGTCGAATTCGGCCAGCGCTTCGTCGCGCAGGTAACGCGGGTCCAGGAGCCGCTCGACGGCGGCTTCGGTGAAGGAGATGCCGGCTTCGCTGAGCTTTTGCTCAATCAGTTCTTTGACTGCGGATCGTTCCATGATGCTTGCAAAACCTCTGAAACTGTCGATCGACCGTCATCTTGGCAACGGCGAAAATCATTTTCGCGCTTTCGGAATAATCCGAAGGTCAAATCTCTCGGAAACCTCGTGCCCGTGGTGATAAACGGTTCAAGATGTTGAAGTGGGTTTCAGGAGGACTTTTGGCCGTAGGGTTGTTGCTCTGCGGCTGCGGGAAAGAGGATGAGGTGATGATGGTCCGGATGTACCTTCAAGCGCCGCAGCAGGGGTACTCCGAAAGCCTGACGCGCGAGCTGACGCTTCCGGTCAGTCAGATGACTTACAAGGTGCGGCGTGAACCGGTGATTATGGAACGCATGATCACCAATGTCGACCTTGTGCGTGTGCAGCCCAGTAACGACTTTGCCCTGCAGTTTCAGCTCGATCAGGAGGGGCGCCGCCGCCTTCTGGAAACGTCCGTGGGGCAGCGCGGGCAAGTGCTCATTACGACGGTGAACGAGGTGCCGATCGGCGCTCGCCGACTCACGGGCCCGATTTCTGACGGGCTCTACTTCACTTTTGCTCAGGAGCTGACTCAGGCAGAGCTGGGAAAGGTAGCTCAAGAGTTAAAGGAAAACGCCGTTTTCGTTCAGGAGGTCCGGGAAAACCGATCGATGCTCCGCTAGCGGATTTCCCCGCTTGCGCTCGCCGTTCCTCAAGCCACCGTGTGGGTGATGCTGCGAAATCTCGCTGCCTTTCTTCTGATATTGTGCGCAGGGCCAAACCTGCGGGCATTGGTCGACGTGCGATGGCCGGTGCGCGAGCAGCGGCCGTACCTCGAGGCGCTTCCACCGGCGCACTGGGCTCAGCCGACTATTTCCGGCCGGGTCGAAAGCGCGCTTTTTGGGTGTGTCCGAAACGGCGGCCACCGCTTTCACGAAGCCATCGACATTGCTCCCGCGGAGCCGCGGCGGCGCGGCGAGGCGACAGATCCGGTGATCGCCGCGTTGCCCGGTCGGGTGCTCGGAATCAACCCCCACGCCGGGAATAGCAGCTATGGCCGCTACGTGGTCCTCGTACACGAAGATCAAGATGTGCCCGTCTATACCCTTTACTCCCACCTGGCGCGGATCGCTGAGGGGCTCGATGAAGGGGACTGGGTGGAACTGGGAGAAACGGTCGGCATTATGGGGCGCTCGGCCAGCTATGCGATTCCACGCTCCCGCGCCCACCTGCACTTCGAAATCGGCCTGATGAAGTCCGCACGCTTCGACGACTGGTACCACGAACAGCCCTACGGCAGCAAAAACCGTTTCGGAAATGCCAATGGCATTAACCTGATAGGAATGGATCCGCTGCCCTTCTTCGCCGCCGCCCGCAAGGGCCTGCCGTCGCTTTCCGCCTACTTCGACAGCCTGCCGACGGCGTTTAGCCTGCGGATTTCGACCAACCGTGTGCCCGACTTCGTTGAGCGCTACCCCGCGCTGCTGACGCGTCCGATTCCGGATGACGGGGAGCTCGTCGCCTGGCTTGTTGATTATACATGGTATGGCTTACCCTTTCGCTGGACTCCCCTGACCGCTGCTGAGGTACCGCCAGCGCGAACCGGAGACGTTTCGCTGATGTTTGCCGATGAAAGCGCCTTCGCGGGCCGATGCCGCGAGACGATCGAGTTTGGCCGCGACGGTAGCGCCAGCCTCGGCGACAACCTTCGCAACGACCTTGCGATGATCTTCGGTTTCTACTGAGGAGGCGTCCACCGCCGAGCCAGCTCGGGAACCGCCTTCATGATGTTCCCGTCCTTCACGGGGAAGGCTGGGGCAATCAGGGGGAACGTTGCCGGTTTGGGAAACAATTTTGATCCCTGGAAACAGTTTTTCCTTGCCCTGGGCCTTAAGCACTGCTTATCCTTTTGCTATGTTTCGCATTGTATTGCTTATTTCACTGTTCGCGGTTGGCGCCTTGGCCGCCCAAGGCGAACGGCCGAATATCGTCATCTTCTATACTGACGACCAGAACCGGGATCAGTTTGGCTTCAATGACGGCTGGCCGACGCCGAACATGGACCGGCTTGCTGCCGAGGGCCTGGTCTTCAAGAAATTCTACGTCAATACGTCCCTTTGCGCCCCGAGCCGCGTCGCCCTGCAGACAGGCCGCTACGCAAGCGCATCCGGTGCCGTCCTGCGGGCCTACCCACCCGACCAGATTCCGTTTATCCTCCAAACGCTGGGCGACGAAGAAAACCGACCGGCGGAAGCCTGGAACCTGCCCACCACCCTTCGTGACGCGGGTTACGCCACCGGCATTGTCGGGAAATTCCATCTAGGCTTCCTTGGCGAGCGTGAGAAGACGACGGGCGATACCAGCCTCGGGGACCCGGAGAAAATGGCCAAGCTTCGCCACAACTTCGAGCTGGCCCAGGAAAGCGCCTACGCTGGCGGTTACACCTATGCCGAAGCTTTGTACCACGACAACGTTCAGCCAGACAATTTCTACCGGGACGTCATGAAGCACAACCCTGAGTGGATCGCTTGGAAAGCTCGTGAGTTCATCGAAAAGGAGTCTGCTGAGGACAATCCCTTCTTTCTCGTGGTCAACCCCACGCTACCGCACTGGCCCCCGGCTTATGCTCCGGATGAGAAGCCTTTTTTCGATTCGCTGACCTCCGACCCTCGCATTACCGCCGTCGGCCTCGTTGAGGGTATTGAGTCGGGCATGCCGTCGCGCGAGAGCGTCCTCGAGCGCGCCGAGGAGCTGCGCGGCTTGGGCATCGAAGGCAAATACCTGCCCGACGTCATTTGGCTCGACGACATGATTGGCGCCGTTGTGCAGGAGCTCGCAGATGCCGGGGTCAAGGAAAACACCCTGGTGTTGGTCATTTCAGACCACGGCGGTTTTGGCAAATGGACCAACCGAGACCACGGCATCAACAGCGCCGCCATGGCCTACTGGCCCGGCCGGATTCCGCCCGGAACCGTCAGTTCGGAGTTGGTGCAGAACGTCGACTTGGCACCCACGCTTTTCGAGATCGCAGGTACCGAACCCGCGCCCGATGCCGACTTGCATGGCCGGTCGGTAGCGCACCACCTGCTGGACCCCTCGCAGCCCTCGGGCCGCGAGTACGTTTACTCCGAAATCGGTTTCGAACGCGCCATTACCCGTGCCGACGGCATGAAGCTGCTAGTCGATATGGCAGCGCCAGACTCCGGGAGGTGGAATCCCAAGGTCGGCGACCCCGAGAATCCGAAAGTCCGCCTCTACGACTTGACGAATGACCCGGGCGAAAGACGCAACCTTGTCGACGATCCGGAATACGCCGATGAACTGAAGGAGCTGCAGGGGCTTCTCTGGAAACAGAGCCAGCAGCTGCCTCATGCCTTCGGACAATACAAGTAGCCGACAACAGTGAGCTACGCCTCTTGAAACGCCGCCGAAAGCGCGGCGTTTTATTGATTAGCTAAATTTATACCGTTGCGGTAAAAGATAATACCATCTTGCTGGAGAGGTCGGTAAATTGGTCTAGATGATTTTGGATGCAGAGCAAGGCAGCGAGGGCGACGGCTGGGCCTGTTGGCCCCGCCTCGTCGTCGCGAACGCCGCTCTGCGCCAAAAGCATCCGAAGCCGCCACGCGGCGTTCAATCTACCGATCTATTCGGTAAGGTGGTATAAGATCATTCAAAGCTCTCGCCTGGTTTCTGGACGCCTTTTGGGGTTGGCATCGTGCTGATGCTCCTTGGCGCGGAGGTCGTCGACGCGCGCGCTCCTCCCGAAAAACTTCGCCCAGGATCTCCGGGTTTGGTTTCACCCGGGTGAGGACCAGCGAATTGCTACAACGTCGCTGCAGGAGTGCGCCAAAGCCCTCAGTCGGGACTTGCCCGGAGACGACGCCCTGCAGCCGGTGCTGAACAGTTGCGCCAATCGGTGCCCTCGGACAGCGAGCGCCAGATGTACCATTTCAGAACTTCGCCTCCTACCGGACGGTTCATGAGCTTCACGACGGAGGGCAGAGACCTGCAGTGCTACTTCGACGTCGACAGTGCCTATTCCCGCTCGTTCTGGTACCGGCCTCCGCCAGCCGGCACCCTGTCGCAGTTGCAGCGTTGAGCACGACAGTTCGTGAGTCCGCCGCGCTTGCCTGTGGGCCAGCATTGTTTTCGCATCGTCAGGTGCCTGGGTGGTTTGCGGTTCAGCCGAAAAGGTAGCACTTGGGTGGCGCGCAAATTGGGCTTATAGCCGCAGCAGCAGGCGAAAAAGCCCCTCGACGCCCCTGGCGTCTCGACGCCATCCTTAGCGTATATGGCGAACGAAACGATAGCGGCGCGGTATCATGAGACCGGCAATCCGGCAGAGGTTGTCGGTGTCGAAAAACTCCCGGTGGCCGACCCGGGACCGGGCGAGGTAACGGTGCGGCTACTCGCCGCGCCAGTCCACCCCTCCGATTTGGGTATGCTCAGCGGCACCTATGGGCGGCAGGCCGAGCTGCCCGCTGTCGGCGGGCGCGAGGGCATCGGTGAAGTTGTCGCTGCCGGGCCGTCACCGGCTCTCGAAGTCGGCACCCGCGTGCGCATGCCCGCCACTGGTTCGTGGATCGGCGAGGTGACTGTACCTGCGGGCGACTTGACCGTGATCCCTGGCGACCTCCCGGTCGAGCAGGCCGCGATGGCCTTCGTCAATCCGCCTACGGTCGTGCGCTTGCTGGCAGATTTCGTCGACTTGCAGCCCGGAGACTGGGTTGCGCAGAATGCTGCCAACTCTGCGCTTGGCTTCGGAGTCGTCCGTCTGGCACACCACTACGGCCTGCGCACGCTCAATGTCGTCCGCGATCCAGCGAAATGGGAAGGGCCCATGCGGGACGCTGGCGCCGATGTTGTCGTCGGCGAAGACGACGACTGGTTTAAGCGTCTCGGCGAATTGACAGGTGGAGCGAAGCCCCGGCTCGCGCTCAACAGCGTCGGCGGTGACAGTGTCCTCAAGCTGATTCGCGGTCTGGCCGACGGTGGCGTTTGTGTGACCTTCGGCGGAATGGTCGGGGACAAGGTGCGGTTCCCGACGCGCAACCTGATCTTCAACGATGTGGCCCTTCGCGGCTTCTGGATGGATCGGTGGATGCGCACCCACAGCGAAGCTGAAATCACCGCGCTGCACGCGGAAGTTTTTGAGCTTATCCGCCAGGGCGTCTTCGCGGCCCCTATTGCCGCCAAGTATCCTCTCAGCGAGGCCGTCAAAGCGATGGAACACGCCAGCGCTGGTGGCCGTGACGGCAAAGTGCTGCTGCTCGGCGAAGGCTGATTCCGTAGAAAGGGAATAGAGGGGCGGGGCGCTTACCCCGAACGGGCGGCTCCTACACCGTTCTGTTTTTTTGCGCGGCCTTCACCATCGATTTTTGGCGCGCCGCTTGAAAGCCTTCCAGGGCGAGGATTGCCGGCAGTGCATGCTCCGCGTAAAGGTGGCCATCTGGGGTGCAACAGATGGGGCTTGCCGACAAGGTTTCTTTTTTCGCGAGCTGGATTTGCAGCCATTCAAGCCCTTTGTGAGCGGCTGTCTGGTCTCCGTGTGCGGGGGAGGCGGACAAGGCGGTGGCAGCGAGCGCGGTTTCTTCGACCGAGGGGGGCAGGCCGGAATCTCCGCCCCAGGCACCCTCGGGGCGCTGAACGCTGTTCAGAAATGACCGCGCGTGCTCCTCAGCCGGCTTTATCGAAACGCTCGGCGGCCCTTTCGCCAGTGCACGCAATACTGAGGCAGTGCCGGCGACCGGGTTGCGGCCACCGGAAGTCTCGGGGTGGCCGAAGTCATGGCCGAGCCAGGAGCCGTCGGAGCGTTGCGCCTTCTCCAGAAAGCGAGCGGCATTTGTCATGGCGGCGTCCAAACGCTTTGCGATCCCGGGCGGCATCTGGGGCCTCCAAAGGTGCCAGGCAAGGCGGGCCTGCGCAGTTGCTACCGGGCAGCACGCGCCCCATGGGGAATCGCGAGCCGCTCCATAGCAGGGCGGAAGTCCCCCGTTTCCCTGCTGCAACCCGAGGAGCCATCGGTTACCTAGAATGGCGCCCTGGCGGGCGTGGGAGGCCTCTGCCGCGCCCAGTTTGTGCAGGGCAGCGAGTACTGCCGCCGTGGTAGCGGCTTCCGGGAGGTCTTCCGCAAGGTGGCTGCGTGCCCAGCCGCCTGCCGGGCCGGGCGACCCCGGCTGGCCAGCGCCACTTTGTCGCCCGAGGAGCCAGCAGAGCAACCGCCGGCGTTGGGCGGTATCGAGTTGGTCGCGATGCGTTTCCGAAGCGGCGGCGGTCAACCAGACCGAGCTGCCCGGTACTTCCGCCCAACCGCCGTCGGTTCGTTGTTGCGCCAAAAGAAACCGGTGTGCAGCGACGACAATGGGAGCATTTTCCAGCGCGGCTGTGGTTAGGCATGCCGCGATTAGTGCGGTCAGTACTGGCGAGGCATAAAAGCTGCCCGCCTGACCTTGCAGGCTGGCCAGGTGTTTCAGGGCCTTCCTGTTGGTGAGTGAGCGCCAAGGCCCCGCGGTGGTGTTTTCCTGTTGTTGCCGCGCTAAAGCAGCCGCAAGCCGGAGGGGCCGTTCCTGCGGAGAGTCCCCTTGGCAAAAAAGGGTAAGGCCCCCCGGAAGGACCCCGACCATTCCTGAAAGGGGCGAAACGGCGTGCCATGCGTCGACTTCGCGTGTCGGGAACGCACGGCCAGCTATCGCCAGGCCGACAGTGACACTGGACCGGGCTACTGAACCCGATACACGCTCTCTGACCGCATGAAGGATTTCCGTCGCATCCTCGCTGCCCACCTGTGACACGATCCAGGTTCGGGCAGTTTCACACATCGGCGCTGCCGGATCAGAAGTCTGCCCCTGCAGTGCGGCCAACGCCAGCAAGGTCGTCTCCAGGCAACCTGGACCGCCGGCCGCATGACTCCAGCCGCCCGTTTGGTTTGCATGGGTTTCGAGCCAGGATTTGCCCCTGGCTACGGCCTCTCTGGCGGCTTCATCTGGCGAGGCCCGGAGGGCGAGAACAGCCGCAGCCGTGGCAAAAGCACTCGGGCCGGGGGCGCCTGGCCAGTAGCCGTGCTGGCCCAGTGTTTTCGACAGCGCTGCCTGCAGACGCTTGCGGGCGCCTGCGTGCTCGGCGGAGTGGCGGCCGGAGGTATCGCTCATCGTCAAGGGCACGGCAGCAGTGGCAGAACCCCGGCACCGCGGGACAGGGTTGGAACCTAGGCAAGCTTTTGCCGATCGCTTTTTCAAGTCTGCGCGCAGCAGTCTCTCGGCAGCGCAATTCCAGTCAGCGGGGAGGCGAAGGAGTGCCCGCCACAGTCTCGGCAGCTCAGGCTTTGAAGCGGTACAGGTCGATCCCGTACTTTTTCACCCGCAGGCCCATCTTGCGCTCAGTCAGGCCGAGGCGGCGGGCGGCCTCGGCCATGTTGCTGTGGGTTTCCTTGAGGGCGTCGACAATCATCTCGCGCTCCAGAGCCTGGATGGCCTGTTCGAGTGTCGTATCGGCCTTGGATTCCTTGGCGTTCTTTTTTTGCAACGTCGGCGGTAGGTGGTGGGCCTTGATCGACTGGCCTTTGGCCAATAATACGGCACGCTCGATGCAATTCTCGAGTTCCCGGACATTGCCGGGCCAATGGTAGCTCATCAGCAAGTCGATCGCCGCTGAGGAAATCCGCATAGTCGGCACCCCCTGCCGCTCGGCGTATTTTTCGATAAAGTGGTCGGCGAGCAAAAGGATGTCGCAGCGCCGCTCGCGTAGCGGTGGGATGTAAATGGGGAAGACGTTGAGGCGGTAGTAGAGGTCTTCCCGAAAACTGCCCTCGCCGATCATCAACTCGAGGTTGCGGCTGGTTGCCGCGATAACGCGCACATTGGTCTTCACGGTAGTCTGGCTGCCGACGCGTTCGAATTCCCGCTCCTGCAGCACCCGCAAGAGTTTGATTTGCGTGGAGAGAGAAATGTCTCCGATCTCGTCCAGGAAAATAGTACCGCCATCGGCCGTCTCGAAGCGCCCTTTGCGCATGGCCAGAGCCCCGGTAAACGCTCCTTTTTCGTGACCAAAGAGCTCGCTCTCGATGATGGAGTCGGGCAGGGCGGCGCAGTTGAATTTCACGAATGCACGTCGGGCACGGTCGCTCTTCTCGTGCAGGGCCTTCGCGACGAGTTCTTTGCCTGTGCCACTCTCGCCCCGAATCAACACGCTGGTCTGGCTGTTGGCGACCTGTTCGATGTGGTAGTAGACGGTGCGCATCTCCGCCGAAGTGCCGACCATGTTGTCGGGACGAAACCCTTGCGCGATCTGCTCCTGCAGCCGTTCGTTTTCGTGCCGAAGGCTCTGGAGCTGCTCGGCGGCATCCTGACGGGCTTTGGCGGCCTGTGCGATGATCGAGGCGATCATGCCCAGAAGGCGCAAGTCGGCGTCCCAGCCCACGGAAGCGTTTCGCCGCCGCTCGATGCTGAGCGTGCCGAAAACTTCGTCTTCGGCTTTGAGAGGCACGCAGACCATCGCAACGCCGGGAACGAGGTGCAGCGCTTCGATCAAGGCGGCCGGGGGGCGCTGGCTGGCGGCAAAGGCGGCTACGTTGGCAAGCACTACCGGCGCGCCTTCGTCAACCGCGCGCTCAAGCTGCGGGCGGATGAGATCGAGGTAGGCCTCGGGGCGGACTTCCCGAGGCAGCCCGACCGCTTCGGACAATAACAGGCCGCCGGTGTCACGGTTTCGGATGGTGATGGTGCCGCGTTCAAGCCCAAGGAAATGCTGCAGACGACCGAGCACCGGGCGGACGATCTCGGTCAGGTCCATGCTGTTCTCGAGGCTCTGGCTTACCGCGAACAGCAGACTCAACTCCTGGACAGAGCGGCACCGCATGCCGGTCGCCTCACCGAGGTCGCGTAGCGAGGGGCCGTCGCGGTACACCGTGCATCCACTCAACTGACAATCCTGTGTCGTCCCGGACATCGCGCGCGATGAAGCTTACACAATGCCATCGCGTTGCCCGGAACCCGAGTGCCGAAAAGATTTCACACAACGGGACACCGCTTATAAGGGGGAAACCCGGAAATGCTGGCGGAGGATAATCGATGGCCGTTCGCTGCGCGTTTTGGCTGGTCGGAAGTTGCCTTTTTCCGGAAATGAGTTTCGGTAATCGGTGTTATGCGTTTGTTGGCTCGTTGGTATTTTGGTTTCGCCGGTTTTTTGGTTGTTTGCGGCCTTGTCGGCTTTCTTTCTAACCCGGAGCGTGCGCTCACCGCTCTTCTCTCTGGACTTGTTTTTGGTTCGTTGTTCGCGGCCTGGGGAGTATTGTTGCAGCAGGGGCGCGCGTGGGGGCGTAAGGCAGGCCTGGTCACGCTTGCGCTGCTCTTGATTGCCTTTGGCTGGCGCGGGGTCGTTTCTTGGCAGATCGTAGCCGGCGGTGGTGATTACAAGATTTTGGCCAGCGTCCTCATCACGCTGATGTTTGGCGGAGCCCTTCTTGTGGCATGGCAAAGTCTCCGCCTGAAGCCGGAAGCGGCTCACCAGGCAGGAGCGACGCCCGGCGAGCCAGCCGAAACAGCCTGAGTTTCTGCGCAACTAGAGATGAGCCTTGCTAATCCTACACGAACGTAGGATTCGGGACTACGTTTGACGTCGATGTCGGATTTTCGGCGCCTTGATCGTAAGTTTGCGACAAGGCGTTTTTTTGTGTTTAGTTTTTATCAAGTTCAAGATCAGTAACTTGTGAAGTCTTTTCTGCTTTTGGCATAAGGGGTGATTGATGGGGAGCCGTTCAGTTTCACATCAACTACTCAAAAGCGGAAAGCAGAATATTATGGTAACAGCACTCGAACCCACCGTCGAAGCCAAGACCGAGAAGGTCATGCGCAAGGTCGCCATCTATGGTAAAGGCGGCATCGGCAAGTCCACTACCACCCAGAACACCGTCGCCGCTCTAGCCGAAATGGGCAAACGCGTGATGGTCGTCGGCTGTGACCCGAAGGCAGACTCCACGCGTTTGCTGCTCGGCGGTTTGGCCCAGCGCTCGGTTCTCGATACCCTTCGCGAAGAAGGCGAAGACGTCGAACTCGAAGACATTCGCACGGGGGGCTACTGCGAGAGCCTCTGTGTCGAGTCGGGCGGTCCGGAGCCGGGCGTCGGTTGCGCCGGTCGCGGCATCATCACCTCCATCAACATGCTCGAGCAGCTTGGGGCTTACGAAAAGGACCAGGGACTCGATTATGTGTTTTACGACGTCCTTGGTGACGTGGTCTGCGGCGGCTTCGCCATGCCGATCCGCGAGGGCAAGGCCGAAGAGATTTACATCGTCTGCTCCGGCGAGATGATGGCGATGTACGCGGCGAACAATATCTGCAAGGGCATCCTCAAGTTCGCGCAGACCGGTGTGGTCCGCCTTGGCGGCCTCATTTGCAACAGCCGCAACTGCGATCGCGAGGCCGAAATGATCGAGGAATTCGCCAAGCGCCTAGGCTCGAAAATGATCCACTTTGTCCCTCGCGACAACGACGTGCAACGCGCCGAGATCAACCGCAAGACGGTGATCGATTGGAACCCGGAGTGCAAGCAAGCCAATGAATACCGCGCGTTGGCCAGGAACATCGACAGCAACGAGATGAAGGTCGTCCCGGATCCGCTGAGCATCGAGCAGCTCGAGCAGCTCCTGATGGACTACGGCCTGTTTCAATAAGGTCCCGTGCCACGAAGGCAGGAGCATCGCAAAGCCCTTCTGCCTTCTTTCCACAATCCTCTGATTTTCAAAGTAGAAAGCTCTTTTCCATGTTGGAAGAAAATAACCACACGCCCGAAGACGCGTCACCGATGGGCCCCCACGGTCCGTCAGCGGCGGAAGCCCGGGCGGAAATGCTCAAGGCATATCCGAAGAAGACGCAGCGCAAGCGCGGCAAGCAAATGCTGGTGAACGAGACGCCGGGGACACCGGCGGAGATCGGCGCCAACAGCCGCACCGTTCCCGGCATCATCACCCAGCGCGGCTGCTCTTATGCGGGCTGCAAGGGAGTGGTCATCGGACCGGTTTACGACATCCTGCACATCACCCACGGCCCGATTGGCTGCGGCTGGTACAGCTGGCTCTCGCGCCGCAATATGAACAAGATCCGCAAGGTCGGCGAAACCAATTACCTGCAGTACAGCATGTCTACTGACATGCAGGAAGACCACATTGTCTTCGGCGGGGAAAAGCAGCTCGAGCAGGCCATTCGCGAGGCGTATGAGGAGTTCAAGCCCAAGGCAATCAGCGTTTATGCCACTTGCCCGGTCGGCCTCATAGGTGACGACATTCACTCCGTTTGCCGCAAGATGAAGGAAGAACTCGGCATCAATGTCTTCGGCTTCTCTTGCGAGGGCTATAAAGGGGTGAGCCAGTCCGCTGGTCACCACATCGCCAACAACGGTGTCTTCAAGCACATGATTGGCCTCGACGAGGAGCCGATCGAGCACCCCTACAAGATCAATATCCTCGGTGAGTACAACATCGGCGGAGACGCCTGGGAGATCGACCGCGTCCTTGCCCTGTGCGGCATCAAGATAATCGGCACTTTGTCCGGGGGGGTCAGTTACGACGACATCACCTCCTGCCACCATGCCGACCTCAATGTCGTCATGTGCCATCGCTCCATCAACTACATGGCCGAGATGATGGAAACAAAGTTCGGCATCCCCTGGTTCAAGGTCAATTTCATCGGCCTCGAAGGCACGAAAAAGAGCCTGCGCAAGATTGCCGAGTACTTCGGTGACAAGGCTCTGATCGACCGCGTTGAAGAAGTCATCGCCGCGGAAATGGCCGAAGTTCGCCCGGTCATCGAGGACGTCAAAACCCGCACCAGCGGCAAGACCGCAGCGCTCTTTGTCGGCGGCAGCCGCGCCCACCACTATCAAGACCTCTTCACCGACATGGACATGAAGGTGGTCGCCGCCGGGTATGAGTTCGCCCACCGCGACGACTACGAAGGCCGCGACGTGCTGCCGAACATCAAGATCGACGCCGACTCGCGCAACATCGAAGAGATCACCGTCGAGGCCGACCCGGAACGCTACAACCAGTCGCACGCAGAGCGAAAAAAAGCGCTCGAGGAAGCCGGTTTCACCTTCAGCGATTACGAAGGTATGATGCGCCAAATGGCGAAGGACACCCTCGTGATCGATGACATCTCGCACTATGAATTGGAGAAGCTGATCGAGCTTTACAAGCCCGACGTCATCGGCTCCGGCGTGAAGGACAAGTACGTCATCGAAAAGATGGGGGTGCCCTGCAAGCAGCTCCACAGCTACGACTACGGTGGCCCGTACGCCGGCTTCAAAGGCGCGATCAACTTCTTCAGGGAAATTGATCGCATGACCAGCACCCGTGTCTGGCAACTGAATCGTGCCCCCTGGCACGCCGCTCCGACGGCTGAGCCTGAAGCGGCAACGGCATAAGGAGTCCGCTGGTCCTTGGTTATCCAGTCCTCAGCCTATCCCAGAACAGGGGCTAAGGAAATGACGAAGGAACTGCATTAAAGACTAGGGACAGAATGACTAACGAAAAGGAGACTTTATCATGTTAGAAGGAACTACCGCTGAGATCCGTGAGCGCAAGGCGCTGCGGGTGAATCCGGCCAAGACTTGCCAGCCGATCGGCGCGATGTATGCCGCCCTTGGGATCAACAAGTGCATGCCGCATTCCCACGGGTCGCAAGGTTGCTGCGCCTACCACCGCAGTCACCTCACCCGCCACCACAAGGAGCCTGTCGTTGCGACGACCAGCTCCTTTACCGAAGGCGCCTCCGTTTTCGGTGGCCTCGCCAACCTCAAGACCGCGCTCAACAACATCTTTTCGATCTATGATCCGGACATCGTCAGCGTCCACACGACCTGCCTTTCAGAGGTCATCGGTGATGACATTCCGATGATTATCAAAAAGAGCATCGAGGAAGGCATCATTCCGGAAGGCAAGACTGTCATCCACGCCAATACTCCGAGCTTCGTCGGCAGCCACATCACCGGGTACGCCAATCAGGTGCAGGCGTTCGTGAAGTATCTGGCAGAGTCCACGGGCGAAACGAAGAATGTCGTCAACCTGATTCCGGGTTGGGTCGAACCGGCGGACATGCGCGAAATTAAGCGACTGGCCGAACTGGTTGGCGTCGATTTTATCCTGACGCCGGACACCTCCGACGTTCTCGACAGCCCGATGAACGGCAAGTACGACATGTACCCTGACGGTGGTACAAAGATTGCCGATCTGAAGGCCATGGGCGACAGCTTCCTAACGCTCGCCATGGGGCCGCTCGCGACCAAGCCAGCCGCGGAACTCCTCGAGAAGCAATGCCAGGTCCCCCACACGGACCTCGAGCTGCCCATCGGCATCGGCGCAACGGACGAGTTGATCGACGCCCTGCGCCTCGCAGGTGACACTGCCGTACCGAGCGCTCTGGAAAAGGAACGCGGCCGCCTCGTCGACATGATCAGCGACATGTCGCAGTACCTGCACCGCAAGAAGGTAGCGATTTTTGGTGATCCCGACCATCTCACCAGTACGGTCCGCTTCCTCGTTGAGTTGGGCATGCAACCCGCGATCGTCGTCAGTGGCACGCCGGGCAAGAAGTGGGAAAAGAACATTCGCGAGATCTGCGCCCCGGTTACCGATAGCGTCGAGGTGAAAGCCTTCAGCGACATTCACTACCTGCATCAGTGGATCAAGGCCAACCCGGTCGACCTGCTGATGGGCAATTCCTACGGCAAGTACGTTGCCCGCGAGGAAAATCTGCCCTTTGTCCGCTTCGGGTTCCCGATTCTCGACCGCGTCGGCCATCGCGCGTTCCCCCTCGTCGGCTATCAGGGCGGCATGAGGATCGTGGAGAAAATTACCGACGCCTTCTTTGACAAGCGTGACCGGGAAGACCCGGACCATGAAGTCGAACTCGTGCTTTAACCCCGATTTGGAGGCACCTGGGAGGGGCGCGGTTTTGCAGGGTTTCCCGCGCCCCTCCTTCCTTCGCTCACGCTCGTAAACCCTGCCGCCTTGCTGAAATGAACGATTCGATCAAAAACTCTCTATCCGATCAGGCCAACCACGAACTCTACGCCGCTCACTGCTACCGGGCGATGGCCTTCTGGTGCGACGACCGCGACTACAATGGCTTCGCGAAGTTCTTTTACGAACAGGCGGACGAAGAACAGGCCCACGCCCTTCGCTTTTTCACACACCTGCTCGACCGCGGGATCCAGCCGAGGGTGACGGGAATCAAAGATCCGAAGAACGAGTTTGATAACATCCTCGAAGTCGCCCTCCAAGCTCGCGCTCTTGAAAAGGCCAACACGGAGTATATTAGCGCCTGTTACGAACTCGCCGTTGCTGAGAAGGACTACCTTTCGCAGCCCATGCTTCTCGAATTCATTCAGGAGCAGGTCGAAGAACTCTCCTGGACCGATACCATGCTGACGCTCACCGAGCGCGCCCAGTGCTCCGGAGCCACCTACAACCTCGACCGGCACATCCGCAAAGATCTCCGCGGTGAGTCCGAGGGTTAAGCTTCCTCGCAATTCATTCTTCCACGCCACGTTATCTATGTCCAATACCGCTACAGTGCCCGAGGCCATCTCCGTCCTGACGGATCGGGAGGCGCAAGTCTGGACTAAAGGCTCGGGGAAAACGTTCGCCTGCGACCGCAAAAGCACGGCTGGATCGGTTACTCAGCGGGCTTGCGCCTTCTGCGGTTCGCGCGTGGTACTTTATCCAATTGCCGACGCCCTGCACATCGTGCATGGGCCCATCGGTTGTGCGGTCTACAATTGGGACATCCGCGGAGCGCTTTCCTCCGGACCGCAGCTTCACCGCAACAGCTTCTCCACCGACCTCGCGGAAAAGGAGGTCATTTTCGGTGGTGAGAAAAAATTACAGCAGTCGCTTACGGAACTCATCCAGTTCTACCGCCCCAAAGCTGCCTTTGTCTATTCGACATGCATCGTGGGGTTGATTGGTGACGACGTCGAAGCGATTTGCAAAGTTGTCGCTCGCGATACCGGGATCGACGTGATTCCCGTCGACTCCCCCGGGTTCAAAGGCACCAAAAAAAGCGGCTACCAGGCGGCGTGCGAGGCGGCCTACCGGCTCGTCGGAACCGGTGACACCACGGGCATTGCCAAACATAGCATCAACCTGCTCGGGGAATTCAACATCGCCGGGGAAGCCTGGATGATTCGGGGCTATTTCGAGCGCATCGGCATTCAGGTGGTCTCAACCATTACCGGTGACGGTCGTGTGGACGATTTGAGGCGCTGCCACGGTGCCAGGCTGAACTTGGTGCAGTGCAGCGGCTCGATGACGCATCTGGCCCGTCTGCTCGAGAAAAACCACGGTATTCCAACGCGCCGAGTTTCGTTCTTCGGCTTCGAGGATACTGCGCGGGCCCTGTATGCGGCGGCGGAATTTTTCGACGATCCGGAATTGATGGAACGCGCTCAGAACCTTGTACGCGAGGAGATTGCGAAGTACGCCCCCAAGCTCAAGGCCTACAAAAAGCAGCTTAAAGGCAAGAAAGCCGCCCTGTATGTCGGCGGCGCCTTCAAGGCCTTTTCGCTGGTCCTCGCGCTGCGTGCGCTCGGCATGAAAACTGTCCTCGCCGGTACCCAGACCGGAAGCGCGGAGGACTACGAACAGCTGCGCGAGATCTGCGATCCGGGAACCGTCATCGTCGACGACTCCAACCCGCTCGAGCTGGCCAAGTTTGTACTGGAAAAGGATGTCGATCTCTTCATTGGGGGCGTCAAGGAGCGCCCGATCGCCTACAAACTCGGCGTCGCCTTTTGCGATCACAACCATGAGCGCAAGGTCCCGTTGGCGGGCTTCGAGGGTATGCTGCACTTTGCTGACGAGGTCGCGCGCAGCGCCTGCTCGCCGATCTGGAAGTTCGCCCCGCGCCGGGCCAAACCCGCCCTGCAACTGCCGTCCACGGACCCCAAAGAAGCAATCGCATGAACGCCCTGCAACCAAATCCCGATACGCTAACACCAGCGGGGACACCCACCGAGGGGCCGCTTCCTGCCGCTGCCACTCGGAATGCGTGCAAGCTTTGCAGCCCCCTTGGTGCCGCGATGGTCTTCAAGGGCATTCGGAACTGCCTGCCGTTCCTGCATGGCAGCCAAGGCTGCGCGACGTACATCCGGCGCTACATGATCAGCCACTTCCGCGAACCCGTCGACATTGCTTCGTCGAGCTTTTCCGAAGACGATGCCATCTTCGGTGGCGCGCGCAATTTCGCCGAAGGCGTCGAAAATGTCATCCGGCAGTACCACCCCGATGTGATCGGCGTGGCCACCACCTGCCTTTCCGAAACAATTGGCGATAACATGCTCGGCATGATCCGCGACTACCAGGCCAAGTACTCGGGCGACGGGCCACCGCTGGTGCATGTATCCACACCCGCTTACACCGGCACCCATAGTGATGGCTACTATGCGGCGATTAAAGGCGTGTTGCAGGCTTTCGTCCGCCCGATTTGTGTACGCCAACCGCGGCTGGTCAATGTACTGCCGGCCATGATGTCGTGTGCCGATCTGCGGCATTTGCGCGAACTGTGTACTGAGTATGGTCTCGACGCCACGATTGTGCCCGATTTTAGTGACACGCTCGAAGGCAGCAGCTGGGACAGCTACCACCGGATTTCCCCTGGCGGCACCTCTCTTGAAGCCATCAGTGAGATGGGCACCGCTACGGCGACTGTGCAGCTGGGCCATACGCAGGTCAGCGCCAGGGAAAGCGCGGGGGCCTGGCTGGAGCGCGAGCATGGGGTGGCTTGCCACAGGCTTGGCTGGCCGCTCGGTATCCGCCTCAGCGATCAGTTCTTTACCTCCCTGGCCGAGATTGCCGGACAACCCATGCCTGAAGCACTGGCGTCGGAGCGGGGACGCTTGATTGACGCTTACGTAGACTCCCACAAGTACATCGCCGGGAAACGGGCAGTTGTCTTCGGGGAGCCCGACTTCGTTGTCGCTGTTGCGGCGTTTCTCAGCGAGGTCGGCATTCGTCCGATGGTCTGCGCGACCGGCGCCAAGGTCAAAGGCTGGCGTGAACTGCTCGCTTCGGAGGTCGAGGGCGGTGTCGGAGATGTCGAAGCGCTTTCAGGTTCCGACCATGCAAAGATTTCTGCCACGGCCCGGAACCTTCGACCCGACTTGATCGTCGGTGCCAGCAAGGGCTATCCCCTGGCCCGCGAACTGAAGGTTCCGCTGGTTCGTCTAGGTTTTCCCATACACGACCGCGTCGGTAGCCAGCGGATGCTCTCAGTCGGCTATCGCGGGACGCTCGAACTCTTCGACCGCGTCGTCAATGCGCTCCTCGACGCCAAGCAGGAGCATTCCGAAACCGGGTACAGTTACCTTTAACCGCGGCATGATGTGGGGCTCCGTGCCTCTTACGCCGATCCACCTTCTACCAGCCCGATCTTTATGAACGATACTGCCGCCACTGACCTGCCACCGAGTCCTGCGACCATCAATCTCGACAACCACCCGTGCTTTAATCGCGAGGCGTGCTCGTCATTCGGGCGTATCCACCTCCCGGTTGCGCCAAAGTGCAATATCCAGTGCAACTACTGCAACCGTGACTTTGACTGCGTCAACGAGAGCCGGCCCGGGGTCACCTCGAGTGTGCTCTCGCCCGGACAGGCGTTGACCTACCTCGACACAATTATGGGAATGCGCGGGGACATCGCCGTTGTCGGCATCGCGGGGCCCGGCGATCCTTTTGCCAATCCGGAGGAAACGATGGAGACCTTTCGCCTGGTGCGAGCGAAGTATCCGGCAATGATTTTGTGCCTCTCGACGAACGGGCTCGGTTTGACTGAAGACTATGTGCAGGAGCTCGCGGCGTTGCAGGTCAGCCACGTCACGATCACGATGAACGGGGTTGACCCCGAGATCGCCGGACAGGTCTACGCCTGGGCACGCCACAAAAAGCGGATCTTCCGGAAACACCAGGCCGGAGAACTGATGATCGAGAAACAGCTTCAGGCGGTCAAATGGATCAAGCAGTACGGGATGATCGCCAAGGTGAATGCCATCATTGTCCCCGGAATCAATGACCAACATCTGCCAGAAGTCGCAAAAACGGTTTCGGCGCTCGGGGCGGATATAATGAACTGCATTCCGCTGCTGCCCACGCACGACACTGTCTTCGAGGACTTTCCCGAACCCGATGCCAAGATGCGTTTCGCGTTGCGGGTAAAGTGCGGCGAGCATGTCAACCAGATGACCCACTGCGCGCGGTGCCGTGCCGACGCGGTGGGGCGCCTTGGCCAGCAGAATACCGAGGAGATGCAAGCGCTGATTCAGTCGTGCTCGCGCCTGCCGCTCAAACCGCAGGAATACCGGCCGTACGTCGCTGTCGCGACTCGCGAAGGGATGCTCGTCAACCAGCACCTCGGTGAGGCCCGCAGTTTTACCATCTTCGGCGTCGATTCCGAAGACGAGGAAGAGTTCATCACCATCGAAACGCGAGACGCACCGGAGCCCGGCGGACGTGAGACCCGGTGGGAGGCTCTGGCGGGCAGCCTTCGCGATTGCAGGGCGATCCTCGTCAACGCTGCTGGGACTACGCCGAAAGAATCGCTCTCAGAGGCTGGCATCCAGGTCATCGAGATGGAAGGCATGATCGAAGCGGGGCTTTCGCATTTGTTTCACAACGCCGACTTGCCGCCCAGCCTTAAGCGCAGCTTCCAGGGCTGCAGCATGGGAATCGCATGTGGTGGAGACGGTACCGGTTGCGGCTGAGCACGCCCTCGATGCGGCCTCTCAACTTCCAATAAACAACTCATCAACACCTAACCATACGGATACAATGACGAAACCGGAACATCACCTGTTTATCTGCGGCAGTGCCCGCGCGAGTGGCGAACTCAAAGGCGTCTGCTGCAATAAAGACTCCGTGTCGCTGCTTTCTTACGCCCAGAGCGAAATCCAGGACCGGATGCTCAATGGCGTCGAAGTTTCTATGACCGGCTGCCTCAACATCTGCTCTCGAGGCCCCGTCGTGATCGATTACCCAGCCGGGCGCTTCTACGAAAAGGCTTCGGAAAGCCTGATCGATGAGATCCTCGATGCCATCGAAGATGGCGAAACCTGCACCACGAACCTGATCGAGGACTGACCACGATGAAAAGGCCGGATCCTTATCTTTTGGATACGACGCTGCGCGATGGCGAACAGGCTGCGGGGGTGGCTTTCGCCCTTGCGGAGAAAGTCCAGATCGCCCGGGCACTGGCTGAAGCTGGCGTCCCGGAGCTGGAGGTGGGGATTCCGGCCATGGGCGCGGAGGAGGTTGACCATGTGGCGGCGATTTGTGCGATGGGTCTTCCCTGCCGCATCGTCACTTGGGGTCGGGCGCAGGTGGGGGACTTAGATGCCGCAGCGCAGACGGGCGCGGATGGCTTCCACTTCTCGCTACCGCTGAGCGACATTCACCTTAAGATCTGGCGTCGTGAGCTGTCATGGGTTTTTGACACGCTCCAAGTGCTCGCCGCCCGTTGTCGGGACCGTTTCGATTATTTCAGTGTGGGCGCACAGGACGCTTCCCGAGCCGATCCCGAGCTTCTGGTGAAACTGGTTTCGGCAGCCTCTGAGGCGGGTGCGCGCCGGGTTCGCCTCGCAGACACCACGGGCCGCTGGAATCCGCTTAAAGTTTACGAGGTTTTTCGGAATCTGCGTTCGGTTTCGGATATCGAGCTCGAGTTCCATGGTCACAACGACCTTGGACAAGGGACCGCGAATTCCGTTGCTGCTATCCTGGGTGGTGCCGACTGCGCCAGTGTAACCGTCAACGGGCTGGGCGAGCGCGCGGGGAACGCTCCACTCGAGGAGGTTGCTGCAGCGCTGCGCCATTCCGCGAACTTGCCGCTGCCTATGGATTTCTCGCAATTCGGAGCGTTGAGCGATCTGGTTGCGCGCGCCGCCGGCAGGCATTTGCCGGAAGCTAAGCCGGTTACGGGCAAGGCATGTTTCCAGCACGAGTCAGGAATTCACTGCCGAGGTCTGCGCATGGACCGTCGTGCTTATGAGACGGTGTCAGCAATGGAGGTCGGGCGCTCGCAGCCAGCCTTTACGATTGGCCGCCACAGCGGCTCCGACGCGCTTACCGAGGCCGCGTTTCGGCTGGGGTTCGCCCTCACACGAGAGGAAGCCCGGGGCTTGCTTCCGGCGGTGCGCAAGCTAGCGGGTGAGTTAGGCCGGGGCCTCGAAGATATCGAGCTTTCCAGCCTCCTGCACGAACGTTTGGACACCGCTGACCAAGTTGCATCATGAGCTTTTGGATATATGAAATCGCGGGTGACCGGGCCCGACGCAAGTCACCGTTACGATTCACCGGGGAGCACGGGTTACTTGCCACTTTTTTAAAGGCAAACGCAGGGGAAGAGCCGCCGTTTGCCTGGTGCCTGCTGCCGCGTGATCTCATTGCGCTCGCCGACCCTTCACTCGAGCCCGATGACCATTTGATCGTCGTCGATTTGCTCCCGGAGAGCTTCACCGAGGTGTCCCTGAACCGGGTTACACACGTTCAAGGCGTATCCGACTGCGACGAAACCGACCTGGTGATGGCCTTCAAAACGCTGTGGCAAGGCACGACGCCCGGTCCTGCGGAAGCAGCGCGGCGGGAGGCACCCTTCGATCCGGTTGGAGAGCCTCGCAATTTGCTGGAAGCCTTTCGTCTCACGGGAGGAACGGAGCGGGGGCGCTACCAGTGGGCCCGTCCAAAAATGGATATCGGTGCGGCGATCTGCTCCGTCCCAGCCTGAACTCACAAGAAATTTACACACCAAGCACCAACGTTATTATGGAACTGAAAGTCTTTTATGGAACCGAAACCGGAAACTGCCAGAGCCTTGCAGAGAAAGTCGCCAAAAAGGGTGAGAAAAACGGAGTCAGCGTTGAATTGATCGACCTCGCGGGTGCGACCCCCGAGAAATTCGGCGAGCTCGATTGTCCGGCTCTGGTCATCATCTCGACATGGGACGACGGCGCCCCGCCGCCGAAGTGCGTACCGTTCCACGAAGCTCTGATGAGCAGCGCCGTGAACCTCAACCATCTGCGCTACACGGTGCTGGCTCTGGGTGACGAGGATTACCCCGCGTTCTGCGAATGCGGCAAACAAGTGGATGCTAAACTGGCCGACCTGGGGGGCACTCGTATCATGGACCGCGCTGACCTGGGCGCGGACTTTATGGTTAGTTACATGGGCTGGTCCAAAGCCTTTTGGAAAACCATGGCCGGCGTTTATGGTGTGACCGCGTAAGGGGGGTTAACGACGAATTTTAGAGAGGAAACGGCATGGACGCGCGCAAACGCATTACGATCGACGGCAACGAGGCAGTGGCCTCTGTCGCCTACCGGATGAGTGAACTCATCTCCATCTACCCGATCACGCCGTCCACACCAATGGCGGAGCTGAGTGACGAATGGGCGGCAGCGGGCAAAGCCAACCTGTGGGGCGAAACGCCGGAGGTCGTGCAGATGCAGAGTGAGGCGGGCGTCGCCGGTGCCTACCACGGTATCGTGATGGGCGGCAGCCTTTCCACCACCTTTACAGCGTCGCAGGGGCTGCTCCTGATGATCTCGGGGATGTATAAGCTCGCGGGCGAGTTGTCGGCGACGGCGATGCATGTGTCTGCCCGTGCGGTCGCGACGAATGCGCTGTCCATTTTTGGCGACCACAGCGATGTCATGGCCGTGCGGCAGACCGGTTTTGCGATGCTGGCTTCGGGTTCAGTACAGGAGGCGCACGACCTTGCCGCAATCGCCCATGCCGCAACGCTGAAAACCCGGATCCCGTTTTTGCATTTCTTCGACGGCTTTCGCACCTCGCACGAGATCAACTCGATCTCGCCACTTGGCGATGATGATCTCCGCTCCCTGTTGGATGAAGATGCGCTGGCGGCCTTCTACGACCGCGGGCTCACGCCGGACGCGCCGACAGTTCGGGGGACTGCT
>JBHJGW010000169.1:0-8007 GCA_050331415.1 Opitutales bacterium
GGCGCACAGGTAGGCGACCACAAGCGACCCGATTTTCCAGTCCTCGAGGCTCTGGCGGCTAATACGCACGGCCTTGAGGCCCTCCTCGCCGCTGCGGCTGAACAGGCCACAACGCCACCGATTTTGGCGACGGGGAGCTACTTTGAACAAGATGAGGCAGCCGGCCCGCCAAACCGCCCGGCATTCTCGCCCTACGCCCTTTCCAAGGGGCTCACCTGGCAGTACTATCGGTACTTCGCCGCCCGCGCCGGCATCCGGCTGGCCAAGTTCATCGTGGCTAACCCCTTCGGACCCTGGGAAAAAGGCGGTTTCACCTCTTTCCTGGCGCGGAGCTGGCTCAACGGCGAAACCCCGCTTGTGAAGACCCCCGACTACATTCGCGACAACGTTCCCGTCAACCTGATGGCAGCATGCTACGCCTGGCAGGCCGAACAACTCGCCACCGGCCAAGGCCCTGACCATCTGGCACCGAGCTGTTATGCGGGCACCCAGGGAGATTTCGGCTATCGCTTCGCCAAAGAAATGGGCACCCGCCTCGGAGTCCCCTGCCAACTGGAAACTCAGCCGCAGACCGATTATTCCGAACCGCAAATCCGCCTGAATACCGACCCCGCCAAAACCCTCATCCCCTCATGGAGCGAAACCAACTTCTGGGACGAATTGGCAGAGTGGTACCATGAAGCCAACCGCTAGCTCGCCAAATGCTAGCGAAGCTTTGGTAATCGCGACCCAGCTTTCCTTTTTCTCGACAAGCGGATGACTGCTCCCTTTGACGACAACACCCTCCTGTTGTTCACGCACATTCCGAAATGTGCAGGCAGCTCTTTTAGGGATAGTCTGATCGTTCCGAACGTCGCACCGGAGCTAATTTTCATGCCCAAGGGCGGCTTGAGGGCAATCGCCACATCTCGCCTGGATTTTCAGTATTTGGTAGGGCACTGGCCCTACGGGATTCACCACGCCTTTCACGGCCAGAACCCGGTAAGGCAACGCCGGCGCATCTACATCACAATCCTCCGACAGCCGATCGAACAAATGCTGAGCCTGTACTATTATCGGCGACGCCTCGAGGAAAAGAAACAGGAAACTGGTCGATTCAGCGGGACGGAGGACGCGACGGCTTTCTACCAGCGAGAACGGGGCGCGAGGAACATGCAGTGCAAGCAGTTGGCGGGGCTGCCCTGGTGGTGCGAGAAGAGCCCGCTGCGCGCGCTGGTTGACTACGTACCAGCTCTAGCGCTTTATCTCGCCCAACGAAACCTCGAACGTCACTACCATTTTGTGCTACAGCTCGAGCGATCGCAGGACCAGTTTCCGACGCTTGCACAAATACTGGAGATTCGCTACGAGCCAACCATCACGGAGGCGACCGTGACCCGCGACCGCCCGAAGGGCAAGTCGATCAGAGAGGACCAACGCGAAAAGCTCGCGAGATGGAATCGCTATGATCAGAGGCTTTACGACAGTTCTACTACCCTGCCGACCTGCCGATCCCTTAATTCCAACCCTGCCTGAACAACTCCCCGCAGACAGCAGATTCAACAACCTCGGCTCGCTGCATTTGTACAGCCTTCTGCCTATTCCAACATGAACTCCGTCCGCGAAAAATCCTACAAAAATAAAGGTAATCTGCCAGTGCTGAATCGGATGCCGGAGACCGCCAGAACCGTCCTCGACGTGGGTTGCGGGGCTGGAGACAATGCCCGGCTGCTTAAGGAACGCGGGCTGGTGATTGACGGCATCACCCTCAGCGAAGAAGAGGCCGCCGCCAGCCGTGAGTTCTGCCGCCAAGTCTGGATTTTCAACTTGGAGGATGGGCTGCCCCCGGAAGTCACGGACCGGTATGACGCCGTCATCTGTTCGCATGTGCTGGAGCACGTCTGCTGGCCGGAAAAATGCCTCGCCGGCATTCATCGGTGCCTCGATCCGCAGGGACGCTTGATTGTTGCCCTGCCCAACCTGATGTTTCTTCCCAACCGGATCAAACTGACCCTTGGACGCTTCGAGTACACCAATCGCGGCATCATGGACAACACCCACTTCCGCTTTTACACTTTCTGCTCGGCGCCCCGCATGCTTGCCCGCAACGGCTTCGAGGTCGTCGAATCGGCAGCCTATGGCTATCTCCCCCAGCCCGGCTTAAGGCGACTGGCGCCCAAGCTGTCCAAGGCCATCGACCCCTGGTGCAGCAAAGCCGCGCCTGGCTGGTTCGGAGGCCAGATGGTGTTTGCGGCCAAGCCCGCGACTCCGCCGTCGGCTTGACAACAGATCCGGATCGCGGTTACGCATCCAGATCTATGGGTTTCCGAAGCCATTTAGCACTACGTATTACAATCGCTCTTCTTTTTGGCTTCCTGCCCACAATCGGGCAAACGGCTAATGCGCGATCAGAACAGAAGCTAACCTTCACGCGGCTGCTCATCACCGCAACCGATGAGCAGGAGCAAGCTATTGACCTGCGCCATGGGCCGCAATTGCCCCCGCGCGAACTGCTGACGCGACCGACTTTTGCCAAGACGATCCGACTGGTCGTCCCCCAAACGTCTTCAGGCGTCACTTACTTCACGCTGCCACCGACCGCCGAATCGATGATTCAGGTCACATCCATCGATTATTACCTGTCGAGCCCGGAGCTGGAGCCAGATCAACGGTATCCGCTGGTATTGTGCCTGCACGGGTCCGGCGGCCGGTTCAACGACGATTTTCGGCCTAATGTGTATGCTTACAACCGTCTCCAGCAGCCAGACGTGCCCGACGCCTTCCTCGTAGCGCCGCACGTAGTCGGCTCCGAAAACCGATGGGGCGACTGGCGATGGCAGGAGGGAAATTATTCGCTGAACGCGGTCGCCGAGAGTGACGAGATGGCCATGACGCAGGCGCTCGTTGAGCACCTCGTGCGCACGCTCCCCATCGACCCTCTGCGCGTTTATGTGACGGGGCAGTCCATGGGCGGGTTTGGCACCTTCGATCTGGTGGCCCGCTACCCTGGGTATTATGCGGCGGCCTTGCCGATGGCCGGAGGCGGCCCGGTCGATGCCGCGGAGCGGCTGGCGCAAACCCCCTTATGGTTTTTTCACGGCAGCGCGGATGAAGCAATCGACGTCACCACGTCGCGCGAGCTGGCCGCCGCGCTGGAAGCAATCGACGCGGATTATCGCTACACGGAGTACCGCAACCAGCCCCACGGGATCTGGCACCGGGCATTCCACCATGTTGATCGCAGGACGGGGGAATCCACCATTGAATGGCTGTTTGCGCAGGAGCGCGCAGTCACTGAGCAATAAGGAAGCGACCCGTCGCCGACAGCCCGTGCCAACGCGTTCTAAAACCCAGCTCGACACAATCAACTCGGACACCCACGCGCTGATCAAAAAGCTGCGCGATGAAGGCCGACTCGCGGAGATCATTCGGGAGGAAGTGGACGCGCTCCAGTCATGACACTCTCCGTCGTCATCACCACTTACTGCCGCCCGGAGGGCCTGCGCGCGACCCTTGAATCCGTCGCGGCGCAGACCCGTCAGCCGGACCAGCTGGTCATCTGCGACAATGCCTCGCCAGACCACACGCCGGAGGTCGCCGAATCGTTCCGGGAGCGGTTCCCCAACTTCATTTATCATCGGCACCCGGAAAATATTGGCATGCCGGGCAACCTCAACGCCGCGGTCGGGCACGCGACCGGCGACATCGTCGTCAACCTGCATGACGCGGACACCTACGACTCCACCCTCCTGCAAAAGGTCGAAGCGGCTTTTGCAAGCCACCCGAGCGCGGGACTGGTCTTTTGGGATCAGGCCGCCAAACATCACTTGCGGGGCCACTTGCCATCCTTTGCCAAGGGGCGGGACTTCTTCGAGCATTTCTATCTGCTTCAATACAAGTCGTTCATCTGGGGAACCGTGGGGGCGCGGCGGACGCTCTACGACGAACTGCTGCCCTTCGACCCGCAATTCGGAGGCTGGGCCGATGTCGACATGTGGATGCGCATGCTGCGGCGGGCCGACATTGTGCACCTTCACGAGCCGCTGATGCATCTGCACGATGGCGGTGAATTTCGCGCCTTCAACTTTCAAAAGCCGCTTCGGATTCAGCGGATGATTTTTCTCAACATTTTTCGCTTTTATCAGGGCGAACCCGAAAAGCTTCGCACGGCGCTGAAGGGCCAGTTGCGGCTGATGCGCTACCGCTGGTGCTGCCATATGCTCAGCCAGCTCCGCCGCGGGAAGGTCGGCTTGCTGCAGCAGGGACTTCGCCTCGCGCCTGAGTTCTTCCAGGTTCCGCAGTTCCCTCCTGAAGTGATCGAGCAAAAGCACTTGCGCCAAAGCCCGGCATTTGCACCGGAAGCCCAGTGATGAAACGTCTCCAGTCCAATATCGCTGTACACATTGGTTGGCCCAAGACGGCCACGCGCTCGTTGCGGCAGAGCTTTTTCCAGGTTCATCCCGGGTTGAACGCGATCGTCGCCCCGCGGGGCGGCGAGAAGCCTGACCCGATAGCCAGCGAGCTGATCGGGGGCCTGCAGCAATCGGAGCAAGGCTGGCGGCAATCGCGGCCCCGGCTGGAAGCCTTGCTGGAGGAGCGGCTCTCGAGCGAGCGCACCAACATCCTGGCGGCGGAGGCCCTCGCCATTGGAGCCACGCCTTACAATCGCAGCTGCGCAGACGCAGCCACCATCGCCCACCGCCTGCATGCCTTGATGCCCAACGCGCAAATTCTGATGAATGTGCGGGCTCAGTTTCCGGTCCTGAAGTCGACCCACATCCAGCTGTTCGCGATGATGTCACCGGTCAGCGCCGACTTCAACCGCTTCATCCGAGCGGAACATCAGGCCAAGGTCCTTTCGCTGCTGCCGTATTATCAGTATGACGCTGCGGTCGAGCGCTACCGCGAGCTTTTCGGGGCCGATCAGGTGCATGTCTTTATCCACGAAACGTTGAGCGGCGAAAAACAGGCTTATGCACGACGGCTGGCCGCCATCCTGAATCTGCCCGAAACGGAAACGCTGGAGCACCTCAATGCCAAGCCGCGCAATCGTGGTGAGGAGAAGCGGGTTTCGCCTCGCATTCTCACCAAGGTCTTTTGCTACCAATGCGCCCTCAAACGTCCGGCGGAGATCCTGCGGTTTCTGCGCCCAGCGCCCATCGACGACGCGACCAAAACCTTGATTGCGGACTACTACCGCGAGTCCAATCAACGCCTGGCGAGCCAATTGGCCGTCGATCTGGCCCCTCTCGGCTATGCCGTCTGAAGCCGTGACTCCGGGGAACCTGCCCAATTTGCTGGTGGTGGGGGCCATGAAGAGTGCGACCACCGGCCTTTTCGACGATCTGGCCGAGCGCGAGGAAATCTTCGCCCCAGCGGTCAAAGAGCCCGCTTTCCTCGTGCGAAGCGCCTTCAGCGATGCGCAGATCGAGCAGAACTTCGCCAAGCTGTACGAGGGTGCCCGGACGGAACAATGGCGCCTTGATGGCTCCACCTCCTACACCATGCGCCCCCGCCTGGACGGGGCGGCAGAGCGTGCTCGTAAGTTGCTCGGCGACGATGTGCGCGTCATTTACATGATTCGCGAGCCTTTTGGCCGGATTCTGTCGCACTATCGCCACAGCTATCGGGCAGGCGCCGTCACTGCGCCGTTTCCCCAGGCCCTGGATCAGTTTCCCGACCTTTTGGCGTTCTCCCGCTACCACTACCAGATCGAGCCGTGGCTGCGCCACTTCGGCCCGGAGCGCGTCTTTGTGACCGAGTTCGACCACTACACGCGCCACCGCGCCGAGCAGCTTGGCCTGATCGAGGCGTTCCTCGGTTTGCCGCCGCGCCCCGCCGACGCGCCCCTCGAAAGAGTGGCCAACCGAGGCTCCGAACGCCTCACCGTGCCGCACCGGATGAGTGGCATCCTGCGCAGCAGCCTTTACAAAACGTTTATGCGCAACATCGTGCCTTCCACCCTGCGAGGCCGGCTGCGCGGTGCCGTGGCGCGGCGGCTAGAAGACGTCCCGGCAGCATGGACCGAGGCTTCTTTCGAGCGCGCAGCCAACGAGCTATTGCCCGAAATGAAAGCGATGGTTCCGATCTGCAGCGTCCCTCCCTCCGACCCGGAGACGCTCTGGAAGGTGGACGAACTGCGGAAGCTGCACCTCGCCCCAGCCTGACCCCTTTTCTCAACGTTTATGCCTCTCCAACCGCTTAGCCGCTTCCAGACGTTAAAAGAGTCGATTCGGCGGAATCTGCTTAACCGCTTTGGCCAGGACGAGTTCCGCGCCCTTTCGCGCCAGATCAACGTGGTTCGCGCAGGCGTCGCGCAGCGTAACGTCCGCAAGCCGCTGACTTACACCGTGGATTGCGACCTGCCGCTGATCTATGTCAGCGAACCGCCTCGGTCGGGGGGTACCCTGCTGCGTAGCCTGCTCGACGGGCACCCCGCCTGCCACGTGTTTCCGCACGAAATCAGCTGGGAGAAAAACGGCTTTCGCTGGGCCAGCGGTTTCCCCGCTGGTGCCTCCCCCCGGGCGATCTTCGCGCGCTTGCGCGACCAGTGGACCGACCACTTTTTCGTCAACGGCATCGACCGCCTTTACCCCTTTTATTTCAATCGTTCCCTGCAGCGGAAAGTTTTTCTCGAACGCACGAGTCGCGAGGGCTTTCCGGGAACTGTTCGCGCTTATCTCGGGGCCTACCTGACGAGCTTCTTCAATGCTTGGGTGGACTACCAAAACCTCTACAAACCGGACCGCCAGTATGTCTGCGCATTCTGTCCCTGGCCGGTGGAGACCACGCCGGAGCAGGTCGAATCCTTCTTCAAAGTGTATCCTGACGGGTACCGGCTACAGGTGCTGCGCCACCCGATGGGCTGGTGGGCATCGTTCCGCAACTTCCACCTCGCTGCCAACGAACCTCAACGCAAGGTGGCCGAGCATTTTCCGGAACGCTGGAAGCGGGCTGCTGAGATCGGCCTGCAGATGGCGGAGCGCTACCCCGACCGCTACCTGATTCTGAGCTTCGACGACCTCGTCCGCAACCCGGAGGCCTCCCTGCAGGCACTGTGTAAGCGCCTGGAACTGCCGTTTGCGGACAGCCTGCGAACGCCGTCGATCAACGAAATCCCGAAACGCTCGAACTCCAGCTACTCCGAAGGTACTTACGGGTTTGACCCGGAAGTGCTCGAGCGCTGGCGCTCCGTCCTCAGCGCAGAAGAAATCAGCGAAGTCGATGCGCTCTCAAAGGACCTCTACGAGCCGCTGCGGGCCCGTGCGGTCAATCACGGTCTGGCTTCAGAATGAAGGGCCTTGCTGCGGGCACCAAGCGCCTTCGGGGCAGAGGCCTGGGCTCTGCTCTGGCCACCTCCGGCACGGACGCGCTGATTTTTGCGATTCAGCTGCTGCAGAGCGTGCTGACCGCTCGCGCGCTGCTGCCGGAGGGTCGAGGCCAGCTGACAACCATCCTGATCTGGCCGGCCTTTATCTTTGGCTTCATTGCCGGAGGCATGCGGTTCACGATCATTTATTTCGTCGGAACCTACCCTGAGAAACGCGAAACCGTTATCTGGTTCGGCTATGTCGCTACGGTGACCCTGGCAACGCTCGCGGCGGTCTTCAACTATGCGCTGGCGGGCCTTCTGCTGACGGACTCGGACGAGCTGGTGGTTGCACTGGTACAGATTGCGGGTATTTTCCAACCTTTGCTGGCGGTTACAACGTACGCGTCCATCCTGCTGCAAGCGGAGCGCCGCTACAAAATCTGGAATGCCTTCCGGATTCTCGATCCGCTGCTATTCACGATCGGGGTAGCCGTTGCGCTGCTTTTGGGGCACGCCGATCTGTTGACGATCACGGTCATCTTTCTTGCTGCGCGCGTGCCAATATTGCTGGCCATGCTGCCTTTCGTCAAACTCGCCAAAGAGGGCCGAGCCTGGGATGGAAGTCTCTTTCGCGAAATGGCCGTTTATTTTTCGAAAGTGCTGCCCACCGGCTGGATGGCGCAAGCCAATGCTCAATTGGACCAGATGGTCCTCTC
>JBHJGW010000170.1:0-3506 GCA_050331415.1 Opitutales bacterium
GCCGGGATTTACCAAGGGTCACCGAGCTGCGGTACAGAAGCCCGGGCTAGGCGTCTGTGCTCTTTCGGATGCTCTGTGATCGTCGTGAAGACGCGGACCCGAACGCATCTCATGCGGAGCCCGGGTTTCGAAAACTACGCCGGAGCGACGAAGTTCGCTTCCGAAGGTCACACCCTCGACACCTCTACCTGGTTGCGGAAGTCGCGAGGGGACCCCGCCCGCCGTGCGGCTCATCAGCGAGAGCTGAGGGCCCGTGGCCGAAGGGTTCTTTGGGCTGCCCGCCAGCAGGGCTGCTCCGTCGCTCTAGCGATCCTTCAAGTGCAGGGCGCCGCCGACCCATGAGTAAACGGCAAGCGACAGAAGCGTCAGCGAGGACAGGCTGCTGGTGAGGTCGGGCATGCCGAGAAAGAAGCACACGATGCCGGCGATAATCGCACCGGCAGCCCCGAGTCCCAGCAAGATGGGCACTTTGCGGCGGTCCTTGCGCAAGTGGAAAGCCGACGCCAGAGGGATCACCAAGAGCATGGAAGCGATCCCGACGAGGTAAAACACCTCATCCTGCAGCGCTAGATTCAGGCAGAAAGCGAAGGAAGCCAGCGCGACCGCCCCCACGGACAGCCAGGCAAAGCATTTTCGCCGGTCCGTAAGGGCCATCCGGCCATAGCGGTTGAACATCAGGGCAAAATCGAAGAGGAAGCTGCCGCCCCAGGTCAGAAAGACCAGAAGCATCCAGACAAGGCCGACAACCACGGCCCATTGCTCATGCCCCGCCGCTTGCAGCCCGGCTCGGGCGAAACGGAAAGCCAGGAAACCGCCAATGATGACCGCGATCTTACCCTGGCCGCTGAGTCGCGACATGAAGAAGAAATATTTCAGGAGCAGCCCATAGATGAGGTGCTTCGCTTTCAGGGTGGCAATGATGCCTTCGCGGGCGCTTTCGTTGGTCGCGTCGATGCGCAACGCTTCGCCAAAGTGATGGAGGGCGCCTTCGCGGTCACCCGATTCCAGCTTGGCCCAACCAGCTTGCGTATGGGTCCAGGAGTTCTCGGGTTCGCGGGCCAGTGCGGCCTCCATGATGTTGTGCGCATCGCTGCGCCGTCCCGTCTTGACCAGCGCGTGGGCACGAGCGTTGACGCATGAAACGTTTTCCGCATCGATCGCGAGGCCGCTTTCCGCCGCTTCGAGGGCCTTCTGCCATTGGCTGCGCTGGCAGTGAATCCAGGCGAGCAGGCCATAGGCTTCCGGATTTTCCGGGACCAGTTCAAGCGCGCGGCGGATATCGCGCTCTGCGGACTGAAGCTGTTCCTGATTGAAATGGATGACGCCCTTGAGCAGGTAACCGTTCGGATCCTCAGGATCCAGCCCGATCGCGCGTTCGGTGGCTTCAAGCGCCTCCTTGTAGTGCTCCTGCCCGAGCTTTGCCCGGCCCAAAAGCAGGTGCGCCCGAGGCGCATCCGGGTCCTCCAAAAGGACCTGCTGGACTTCGGCTTCCGCCTCGGCGTAGCGATTTTGTTTAAGCAAGAGCTCGGCGCGCTGCAAATGCTGACTCATTTCAGGGGGAAAGCGAGGGAAATTTTTGTCTCTAGCAAGCGAATCGTTTTTCTAGTTGAACTCAGGACAAGCCAGAGCGCGGCGTTTTCCAGAAGGTTTGGGTCAAGGCCATACTCTAAGGTCCTCGAGCGGTAACCGTCTCCTTTTCGCGAAAGCTACTTTTTGATATTCAGGTATTCAAGAATGTCGTCGTAGAGGCCGCCCTGATTGGAAAACAGCGCGTAGTTTTTCGCAGTGGAAAACCACTCCTTCGTACTCGGCTTGACGCGTTTGACCATGTCGAGGAGATCCTTGGTAACGACTGGCACGAGGCCGCCCTGCTTCATCGCCAGCTCGAGCTTGGACTCGATGGCCTGCTCAACCACCGCTTTCAAGTCAGCACCGGAAAAGCCCTCGGTCTTCTTCGCAACGGTTTCGTAGTCGATATTCTCGACCGGTTTGTCGCGCAACATCGCCCGGAGGATCGCGGCGCGGGCAGGCGCATCCGGAGGCGGCACAAAGATGATCCGGTCGAACCGGCCCGGACGCCGCAGGGCGCTGTCGAGGTGCCACGGTGCGTTGGTCGCGGCGAGCACCAGGACGCCTTCGTTAGATTCCGTCACCCCGTCGAGTTCCGAAAGGAACTGGTTGATGGTGTGGCGGCTGGCGCTCTGTTTCATATCGCTGCGGCTCGCACCGAGCGCGTCCACTTCGTCGAAAAACAAAACGCTGGGCGTGTCACCGCGAGCCTGCTCAAAGACTTCGTGGATGTTCTTCTCGCTCTGGCCGATCCACATATCGAGCACATCGTGCAGGCCGATAGCGAAGAAGGAGGCAGAAACCTCGCCAGCAGTGGCGCGGGCCATCAGTGTTTTGCCGCAGCCCGGCGGGCCGTAGAGCAGGATACCGCCGCCGATCGACTTTCCGTAAGCGGCGTAGAGCTCGGCATGCTGAATCGGATGGATGATCTTCATCCGCACCTGCTCTTTCACCTCCTCCATCCCGCCGACGTCCTCGAACGTAATTCGCGGACGTTCGCGCTCGGCTTGGGCTCCCGTGGGCACGTCACCAGCGGGCAGACGCTCGCCTGGGCTGTCCTCAACGAGGAAAGGCTCCAGTTCCGCACTCAGCGCGTCGTCGGCCAAATCTGGATAATCGTCGAGAACGCGGCGGTAAATCTCGGCGGCTTTGACCAGTTCGGTGGTTTGCGCCAGCAGGCGGGCGTAGGTCAGGGAGCCTTCGCCGCCCAGGGTGCGGTTTTCTTCCAGCGCCTCGAGGATGACGAATGCCTCGGAGCGTCGGTCCAACTCGACGTAGCATTGGGCGAGCCGCACTTGAAACTCCGATGAACCAGGCTCGAACCGCAGGCACTCGCGCCACTCTGCCTCGGCGCTCTGGTAGCGCCCGAACTTCATCAGCGTTTCCGCCAGCAAACGGCGCAGTGCCGTATTTTCCGGCGAAAACGATAACGCCTCGCGCAGCGAGGTGATCTCTTTGGGTTCCGGCGACATGACAGGCGGAGATTTAACGCCTCAGGTCCAAATTCAGCGAGCGGATTCTGCGCAAAAAAACCTTTCCGTTTGGCCTTTTCCGGCGACTGAAAAGGTTCGAGCTTCCGCGGGATTGTTCCCTCGTTGCGCTTGGCGGTGGTCGCCGGAATGGCCCCGCCGCCATAAGTTTGACTAAATGCCGGTCTTGGGCATGGGTGGAGGGACCTCGCAGCTGCTGCCTATCTCAACGCGACGCCCGGATTTCTCGCTTTCCTCGAAGGCGAGCAGGACGTCGAGCACATGGAAGGCGAACTCGCCCGAAGCCCGTGCTGTACGGCTGTCGCGGATCGCTTGGACCATGTCGACAAGCCCTAGCCCACGCCCGCCTTCGTACTGGAAGCCCATGTCGACATCCTTCAGTTCTCCGTTGTTGGGAAAAAGGGTAACGGTGCCGTCAAACCTATTGGGATCCGTACTGGTGAGAAC
>JBHJGW010000171.1:0-6276 GCA_050331415.1 Opitutales bacterium
AGGCGGTTCTCCGTGGACTTGCGTTTCGCCGATGATTTCCCCACCGGCGACGTCGGCGATCAGTTCGGCGGCTCGCTGCCCGTACTGGAGGGTGCCCTGCGGGTCCACGTCGCGGGTGAAGCGGTGGGAGCTGTCGGAAAACAGGTTCAGCGCGCGCGTCGTCTGGCGCACCTTGCCCGGCTGGAAATAGGCACTCTCGAGGAGAACCTCGGTGGTGGAAAAGTCGACCTCAGCGTCGACCGAGCCCATCACGCCCGCCACGACGAGCGGTTTTTGAGCATCGGCAATGACCATCGTGGCCTCCGGAAGGCAGCGGGATTTTTCATCGAGCGTCGTGATGGTTTCCGCGCCGACGGTTTCGCGCACGACGATCTGCCTTCCGCCGATTTTCTGAGCATCAAAGGCGTGCAGCGGCTGGCCGGTTTCCCAAAGGACGAAGTTGGTGATGTCGACCACGTTGTTGATCGGCCGCAGGCCAACGCTTTCCAGCGCACGCTTCAGCCAGGCCGGGCTTTCGGCAACCGTCACCCCGCGGATGCTCCAGGCGGTGTAGTAGGGGCAGTTTGGCGTCTCGAGTCGTACCCGTGCCAACGGCTCGCCCGGCGCGCCTGGGGTCCACTTGATCTCCGGCTCCCGCACCTCCAGCTTGAACCACGCGGCCACTTCGCGCGCCACGCCCAGGTGGCTCAGGCAATCGCCGCGGTTGGCGGTCAACTCCAGTTCGTAGACAGTGTCCGGTTCCGGGAAAAGCTCGTGGACAGGCTTGCCGAGCTCCGGCCGGCCTTCGAGAATGAGCAGGCCGGCATGGTCCTCACCCAGACCCAGTTCTTTGGCCGAGCACAGCATGCCGAAGCTCTCGACGCCGCGTAGCTTGCTCTTCTTGATCTTGAAATCTCCCGGGAGCTTTGCGCCCACCAGCGCTACCGGCACGCGGTCGCCGACCTTGTAATTGGAGGCCCCGCAAACGATCTGCAGCGGCTCGCCGCCCTGTCCGGCGTCGACGACGCACACGCCAAGCTTGTCCGCATTGGGGTGCTGCTCGCGATTGAGCACTTCCCCGACGACCACCTGCGGGTTGGGCTCCATTCCGGCGGTCGTCACTTCCTCGACCTCGAGCCCCAGGCGCGGGAAGACCTCCGGCAATTCGGCGATTTGGGCCTCGGTCAGTCCGGGCAAAAACGAGCGCAACCACTGCAGCGATACTTTCATGGCAAAAATCGGAAAGCGGCCATGACGCCAAAGGCTGCGGCAGGGAGCAAGGGTTTTCGTGGCTCCGAGGCTCACAGTTCGGCTGTCCCCCCAGGCGCTGCCCCGGTCGGCGCCAGTGCCATTGGGCGTTTAGGCTCCCGCGACGTGGGGTTGCATTTCCGGTCGGAATCCTCCACGGTAGCGGGACTTATGTACGAGCCGTTCAACCTCAACGACTACCTGGGCCAGCTGTCGGTGCTGGCGATCTTGGGGCAGGTTGCCCTGATAGCGCTGGCGATGGTGGTTTACCGCCGGCACCTCGAAAAGCAGGAAGCCAGCTGGAAGGGCCGGGGCTAACGGGGCCTTCTGGGCCGTTTGGTGCGCCTTGGGTGGAACCTTCCTCCCGATGCCGTTGACGGTTGCGGACTATGGCGAATCAACGCGGGCAGTTGTTGGACCCGACGGAGCTGGCGAAGCTGCGCAGCCTCAGCATGCTCGCGCGCGTCGCGGTCGAGGGCTTCCTCGGGGGCCTTCACCGTTCCCTGGCGCACGGCTTTGGCATGGAGTTCGAGCAGTACCGCAACTACACCCCCGGTGAAGACCTGAAGTACCTCGACTGGAAAGTGCTGGCCCGCTCAGACCGGCTCTACACCAAGGTTTTTCAGGAGGAGACGGACACGGACTGCCTGCTGCTGCTGGACCGCAGCGGCTCGATGGGCTACCAGGGCTCGGCAGCGCCGTGCACCAAGCTTCGCTATGCCGCGATGGTCGCGGCCTGCCTCGCGTACCTCGTCGACCGTCAGGGTGACCACCCCGGCCTGTACCCTTACGCCGACCGACTCGGTGATATCGTGCCGCCCCGTCGGCAGCGTGCCGGGCTGTCGACGGTCCTCAATGTTCTCGAAGGAGTCGAAGCCGGTGGCGCCGCGCATCATCGGCACGCGCTCGAGCCCCTTGTCCCCCGGGTGCGTCGGCGATCCGTCGTCGTGCTGATTTCCGATTTTCTCGAGGCGGAGGAGGAAACCCCGGGCCTGCTGCGCAGCTTTGCCGCCCGTGGTTGTGACGTCCTCGCCGTTCAGGTACTCGACCGCGATGAGTACGATTTGCCGCCAGTCGATTTTGCGCGCTTTATCGACTTGGAAACGGAGGCCCGCCTGTCCGCTTCGCCCAAGCTGACCCGCGAGCGCTACCGCAGTGATTTCGGCGCGTTTCAGCGCTCGCTCGCCGATGGGTTCAACGCCAACCGCGTGCCCTTTGTTTCCGTCTTTTCCGACGAGTCCCTTGGCTCCGTGCTGGCGCCATTTCTGCGTCGCCGCGCCGCGCTTCCCGCATGATCGTTTTTGGCAACCCGGCCTTCCTCTGGGGGCTCCTGCTGGCGGCGGGGCCTCTCATCATCCACCTGGCGCGCCGGCGCCAGGCGCTCCCGCTGCGCTTTTCCACCTTGCGGTTCCTCAGCGCGTCGGGCCCGCCGCGCCAGCAGCAGCGCAAACCGCAGGATATCCTGCTGATGGCGCTGCGCATGTTACTCCTCATCGCGGTGGTACTGGTTCTGGCCCAGCCGAAGTGGGTTTCCCCGCGCGCCACGGGCGGCCAGACCGATATTGTCTACCTCTTCGACGCGTCCGCCAGTATGGCCTGGGCTGGGCGCGAGGGTGCCGCTGATGCGCTCGCCGCCGACATCGATCGACGCGCGGATGCGGGCGCCAATTTCGGGCGCGTTGTTTATGACGTTGCTCCACGGCAGGTGGATGTCCCCGGGGATGTAACGGGTCGGGAGCTGCGCGCGACTTTTAGGGACTTTCCGCCCCGGCAGAGCGCCATTGATGTTGGTGGCGCTTTGGCCGCAGCTCTTCAACTTTTGCCCGATGGCGGCGAGATTGTCGTCGTGACAGATGCTCAGGCAGGCCAGTGGGAAGACTCCGCCTTGCCGCTCTTGCCTCCGGGCGTGCAGCTGTCGTGGTTGCGGCAGGCTAGCTTTTCGCAGAACGTAGCGCTGCGCTACGCCGAGCGAATCAGCGCCGCCGACGGGCGACCACTGCTGTCCGCCCGCCTGTCTGGCCCGGACGACCTGCTTTCCGGGGCGGGGCTGCGGCTTGTTGGTCCTGGCGGTGAAACCCTTGCCGAGGGCGCTGTGGCCGCTCCGGATGGCGCCACTGCGGCGGTAACGCTGGACTTGCCGGAATCCTTTCCGGCATGGGCCACCGCCGAGCTGATTTTGGCGCAAGCCGACGCCCTCGCGGCGGACAACCGTCGCGCGGTTTGGCTGGCGCCAGCACCGCCTGTCCCGGTGCAGGTTTGGCTTCCGGAGATCGACCAGGGGCAAAACGTCAAAGCGCGGGAGGCCCGCTACGTCGCCAGTGCGTTGCGCGTTGAGCCCCGCGGGGCTGGTCCACGCTTCGAGGTCACCATCGGAGGCGGCGCAGGCGAGGATGCCGTGTGGTACCTCGCCGGGGCCGCGGACGATGCCCCCGCCGAAATCTTCCCCCAGCTGGCCGAACGGGTCGAAGCGGGCAGCTCGATCGTCATCACGCCGGGTCGCAACCCGGCCCGGCTCTACCGGTACCTGCGCGAAACAGGCCTCATCTCGGCCAGTTTCAAGGGTCGCCGCGACCGCCCGGCCTTCAGCGCCGACCCTTTCCAGGTGGGGGGCCTGCCGGAGAACTCGCCGCTGCGCGAGATCTTCGATGCCGATTCTGAGCGCGGACTGTACCTCAACCGGCTCCTTCAGTACGACGCGCTTGCCCTGCGTGACGATTCTGACGCCAACGTCTGGCTCGAGACGGAAGACGGAGACCCGCTGTTGATTGAGTTTCCGCAAGGGCAGGGGAGCGTTTTCCTGTTCACGATCTCGCTCGACACCAGCAGCGGTGACCTGCCCGTCGGCGGGGCCTTTTTGCCGCTGGTGCGGGCGATCTTCGCAGCCGCGGCGCCACCGGTACCCTCGGTGCGCGAGCTGGCAACCGGCTCACCTGCCCGCCGCTCCCCGGAAGCCGAACCTGAGCGCGTGTTTGCCGTAACCGCCTGGTCCGATGCGGTCCCACCCGCCGTTTTCAACCTGCCGGCGGTGGAGTCGACGCCGCGCGCTACCCCGTCTTCGGCTCTGCTGACCGTCAGAGCCGAACGCGCCCTTGCCGTGGAGAAAGCGCCCCCGCGCACCGGGTTCGATTTCGAACTCCTTCTGCTGGCGCTTGCTCTGGCGGCTTTTCTCGCCGAAATTTTCCTCTCGCAACCGCAACGCCCAGCTTCCGCCGCCGCATGAACGATTTTTACACGCAACTGCAGGAAGTCCGCTCAGGCCTCGTCCGCCGCTGGGCATGGCTGTTCGCCTTCGCCGGGCTGACCTTCATCGCGCTGCTCATTCTGGGAGCGCAGGCCGTTGAGGTTGCGGAGAGCTGGCGCGAATCCTCGGCGGGGCAGGTGCTGTTTTTTCTGGTTCTGGGCGCGCTGATCATCGAGGTCGGCGTTGGTCTCTGGCTTTGGCCGAAACGTCCGTCGACAATGGCGCTGGCGCGACGTCTCGATCGTGCCATGCCGGGTTCGCGCGACCGTTTCAGCTGCGCGGTGGAACTGCGCGAAAGCGGTGACGAGCCACCTCCGCTGGGGCGCCTGGTTTTGCGTCAGGCCGAAACCGCCGCCGGTGATGAGGCGCTCTGGCAGCGGCTTCATCCGCGCTGGGTCAAAGGCTGGGCGCTTGGGGTGGCCGCCGTCCTCGCTGCCGTTCTATTGGCGTTCGCGGCCCGTACCGAGGTTGCCGCCAAAGCCGCTTATGCGTGGGGGGCGCTCTTCGAGGTCGACCCGGGCCTGACAGTCGCGCCGGGCGATCGGGAAGTGCCCATCGGCACTGACCTCGAAATTACCGCCGAAATTCACCGCTGGGAGCGCGAAGCCGAGATCGAGCTTCGCCGCGCCTCGGGAGTTGAGCGCTACCCGATGTTTGCCGACGGGCAGGGCGCGGGAGTAGCCTTTACGGCCTATGGGGTCAAAGCGGCCTTCGACTACCGCATCTTGACGCCCTCCTTGCAGTCGCCCTGGTACCGCATCGATGCGTACCCGCCACCGGAGCTCGACGGTGTCGATGTTCAGATCACGCCACCCGCTTACACCGGTTTGGAGCCGTCAGCCTACGAACTCAAAGCACCCCGGGACTTCGAGGCGCCGGAAGGGGCCGTGGTGGATGTCGAGATCGCCTCGGCGCACGCGGAAACGGTGCAGTGGGTAAATGCGGAGGAAACCCTTGCCTCGGGCTTTGCATTTTCGTGGGTCGCCGATCGCGACACCACCGGCTGGCTTCGCCTTGTCGACGCCGCCGGCCGCCAGGCGGTGACGGACAGCTTTACCTTCAGTGTGATTCCGGACGAGCCACCCGTCGTCGATGTGCTCGAACCGGGGGAAGACAGCAGCGTGCGCCTTGGAGAGGTACTGCCGCTGGAGGTATACGCGGCGGACGATTACGGCGTGTCCCGCGTTTCGCTGCAAACCGCCGTCGCGGGCATGGACCGCCCTCCGCGCGAGCTCTACAACGCCGAATCCGATTCCTGGCGTTCGCGGGAAGCAGAAGAAGGCGCGACGCCCGCCTTTGAGCGCGAGGTGACCCTGCTGCGGTCGATTGATCCGGAAGAATTGGCGGCCGAGAACCAGAGCCTTCTTACCTACTACGTTGAAGCGGCGGACAACCGTGAGCCCGAGCCACAAGTCACGCGCAGTGAACTCTTCTTTGTCGAAATCCGGGAGCCGATCGACCCTGGCGAACTTTCCGAATCGCAAATGCAGGCGGCCGAAGGGGCCGAGCAAGCGGAGGTAAACCTCCGCGCCATGCTGATGGAGCTGCGGCGGCTGATCCGCCAGACCCACGCCCTGCCGATGACGCCCGAGAACCAGCGCGAACGCCAAGCTGCTGAAACCTCTGCGGGGCTCGGTACGCTCGGCAATGAACTGCAAAACCTCTTCGCGCAGGTCGGGCCGATGCTTTCGGTTTTGGAAGGCGGAGAATTTGCCACCTTGCTGCAGGACGCGATTGAGCTGTTGAGCATCGCCGAGCGCCAGGTTGCAGAGCGAGACGCGACGAACGCGCTGATGAACGAGCAGGAG
>JBHJGW010000172.1:0-23653 GCA_050331415.1 Opitutales bacterium
GAAGCGCAGCGCACCCCCGACCAGCAGGCCTGCTTCCAGAGGCTCCGGGCTCACCGGAAGGCGATTGCCGACGAGCAGAAAATCGCCGCGTTCATGGTCTGCAGCGACCGTTCTCTTCACGAACTTGCCACAAAACAGCCCACGACCCTCTCCCAGCTGCTCGAAATCAACGGCTTCGGCGAAGCCAAGGTTGAAGCCTACGGCGAAGGCTTTCTGCAAGCTATCAACGAGGCGTAATACCATCTTGCCGGAGAGGTCGGCAAATTGATCGGGATGCTTTTGGATGCAGAGCAAGGCAGCGAGGGCGACGGCTGGGCCTGCAGGCACCGCCTCGTCTTCGCCAACGCCGCTCTGCGCCAAAAGCATCCGAAGCCGCCACGCGGCGTTCAATCAACCGATCTATTCGGTAAGGTGATATAACTCGAATCGTCAGACAGAGGACCTGGACCGTAAAGGGACGCGGAGTGATTCCAATGAAAAGGCCGGGCGGCGTCCAAAACGTCGCGCGCCGCTTTCGGGGAAGTATCTGCCCTCCAATGCGCAAAGGCCGCTGGAAACTGCACTTGCGCAAGCACGACGCAAACCCGCCGGAGCTCCGGGAGCTCTACGACCTCGAAGCCGACATCGGTGAAACCACCAACGTTGCCGACCACCACCCGGATGTCGTGGCTAACCTGTTAGCCGAAGTGGCGAAGATGCGGGCGGACCTGGGTGACGACGCCGTCGGCGAACCCAACACGAATCGCCGCCCCTGCGGGCGCCTCGAAAACGCCCGACCACTGACAGATTACAACGCCCGGCACCCCTCCATCGAGGCCATTTACGACACAACGAGCATGGCTAAAGCCAGCTGGCTCCACGGTATCGCGTTTCGGGCTCGGCCCCCTGTTGGCAACTACTCGAGCACCTTGTTGAGCGGATACTCAATGATCCCTTCGGCGCCGTGCGCCCGGAGTGTGGGGATGATTTCGCGGACGACGGTTTCATCGAGAATAGCTTCCAGGGCAACGTAGTCCTCGCAAGCCAGCGGCGAGATCGTGGGGCGACGGAGCGCGGGCAGGTCATTAATGACCTCCGGCACTTTCGCCTTCAAGATGTTGAGCTTGAGCCCGACCTTGCGATTGGCAGTCAGTGCAGCCTGCAGCATCATCGCCATTGCCTCGATTTTGGCCCGCTTGGCCGGGGTTTCCCACGCGGCTTTATTGGCAATCAGCTTCGTGTTGGTCTCCAGCAGCGTATCGACAATCCGCAACTTGTTCGCGCGAAGGCTGTTGCCGGTTTCGGTAAGGTCGACAATAGCGTCGACCATGTCCGGCACCTTCACCTCTGTGGCGCCCCAGGAAAATTCTACTTCGGCTTTGACGTTGTGCGTCGCGAGGTACTTTCGGGTGAGATTGGTGACCTCGGTGGCGATCCGCTTGCCTTCGAGGTCCTGCACCGTGTGAATCGGGGAGTCTTCCGGAACCACCAGCACCCAGCGGCTCTTGCGATTGGAGGCGCGGCTGTAAATCAGGTCGCAAACCTCCACGACGTCCGAGTCGTTTTCCACGATCCAGTCGTAACCGGTCAGGCCGCAGTCGAAGAAACCGCGCTCGACGTAATGGCTCATCTCCTGTGCGCGGACGAACCGGCCGTCGAGTTCGGGATCGTCGAAGGTCGGACGGTAGGAACGCGAAGACACCGAAATATTCCAACCGGCCTTGCCGAACAACTTAATCGTCGAATCTTCCAGGCTGCCCTTGGGCAAGCCCAACATTACAAGCGGCGTAGACATAAGCGAGAAAGCCTTTCTTCCCCGGTGCCCGTTGTAAACGAAAAAGCGCCATGCAACACGGCTCGCGCGCAGGCATTCGGGCATTCCGTCGGGTAACGCGCCGGTTCAAATGGACTTCCGGCGATTCTTGGAACAGGGTGCCGGGATGAAGACCAGCGAACAGGATTCAGGCCTGCTGCAGCCCGGCAAGGCCGCCCCGGACTTTGACTATCGCGACGCAGCGGGGAATACCCGGAACACTCGGAACCTGCAAGGACAGCCGTACCTGGTGTATTTTTATCCCAAGGACGACACCCCCGGCTGCACCGCGGAAGCTTGCAGCCTCCGCGACGCCTGGGACGAGTACGAGTCGGCGGGTGTGGCCGTGATCGGTGTCAGCTTCGACTCCGAGGCCAGCCACGACCGGTTCCGCCGCCGGCACCGGCTGCCGTTTGGGCTGGCTGCAGATGCCGACCGCAAGATCGCCCGCGCATTTGGGGTCTATCAGCCGACGAAGCTCACGCACCGCCTGCTGCCGTTCGCCCGGCGGGTGTCTTTTCTGGTCGACAAAAGCGGTTGCATTTCACAGACTTACCCCAAAGTCGATCTGTCGCGCCAAGCGCGCCGGGTCCTTGATGATGTTGCACGCCTGCCGGATTAGGAAATGTCACAAGCTAAGCCGCTGATCCTGATAGTTGAGGATGAACCTCCGATCGCAGACTTGCTCGCGGAGGAACTCGAGGCGGCGGGGATGACCCCGCACGTATTTCACAATTGTGGGCCCGTGCGCGGGTTCCTGGAACGCAACTTTGTCAACCTGCTCTTGCTCGACGTTGGCCTGCCCGACGGGACCGGCTTTGACATCCTTTCGCAGGCTCGTGAAGACCGCCATCAGACTCCGGTGATTTTTCTCACCGCCAATTCCGCCGAGGAAGACCGCGTCAAAGGGCTCAACCTTGGCGCAGATGATTACATCGCCAAGCCGTTTAGTGTGCCCGAGCTCCTCGCGCGGATCCGGGCCGTCTTGCGGCGGACCGAAACCGCTCGCGACTACTTCGTGACGGAGAATACGGACTTGCTCGAGGAACCCTTCGATTTTGCCGGAGCCACCGTCAACCCCCGGAATCTTACAATGGGCTTTCCGGATGGTTCCGTGGTGGAGCTCGGGAAAAAAGAACTGGGGATCGTCCACTACCTTGCCAGCCACCGTGGTGAAGTGGTGCCCCGCGCCGCGTTGATCCACGCTGTCTGGGGGCCCCACGCCGACCTGAAGAGCCGTTCCCTCGACCAGTACATCGTCAAGGTCCGCAATTCGATTTCAAAGCATGGCGGCGATAGTGAGCGGCTTCGCACGGTACACGGTGTGGGCTATGCGTTCGACGAAAAAGGCGCGGGGGTTGCCGGTTCCCGTACCTCGAGCTGAATGCGGCATCAGTCAATAAAGACGCGATAAAACGCGATATCGCCTCCATTTTGGTCCACCCATTCGAAAGGTGCCCCGAGCGGTTGCCAACTCCTTGCCTCCAGACTATCGGAATATTGCAGCTGCAAGCTCACCGTCGCTTCGCCAGTCTCCGGTGCGAATTTGATGAGCGGTATGCCGGGCCGCAGGTTTCGGATCGCTGCCTCGGTGTACAGGCCATTCTCCTTTTGCGCCTGGACGTCACTTTGCAGCGAGCTCACGACGTAGTTGAAGATCTGGGAGTCGTCTGCAATCGGGCGGAGGGCGGGGTTGGCCACTTCAAAGCCATCCTCGAAACCGTCGCCATCGGAATCGGCCCGGGTGCGGTTGGTACCATTGGCATCTTCCTCGGCATCACTGAGACCATCGCCATCACCATCTTCTGAGGGGTCATCCTCAATTTGGATCGTGAAGGCCATGGTCAACGAGATCCCGCTCGCCGCATCGTCAGCCGTAACCTCGATCGGAACATCAGGTTCCACCTCGAAATCGAACGGCCGGACGGAGAACAGCTTGTCGCCCTCAACCCGGAACCGGGTATCCTCAGCAACGGCGTAGGTCACCTTTGACGGATCTGTACTCCGATCGATTGTAAGCACCCCAACGAGGGTGTCAGCGGGCTGGTTTTCCGCCAGCATAGCGTTGCTCAATGTGATATTAGAGGGCACCGGGTCGGGTTCCGATACGGTATCCGGCTCACCGGGCAAGGTAGTGCTGAGGGCAGCGGCGGCATCCAGCAGGCCATGACCAAAGGTGGTGTCGTAACCGATCGGTCCGAGGTCCCGGGCAGTTGCGGTCAGGACGCCACGCACGGCCTCGGCGTCCGTCATCCCGCTGCTGAAAAGCAAAGCGGCGACACCAGCCACATGAGGCACCGCCATCGACGTTCCTTGGAGGAAGTAGTAGTTGAGATCCTGCGGATCCTGCGTGTTGGGATTGATCGTTTGTTGCAGGACCATGTCCGGAAAGCCGTCATTGTTGAGGTCCGTACTGTCCCCGCCGGGCGCAACCAGCTCGATGCCCGAACCATAGTTGGAATAGCTGGCGCGCCGCTCATCGTAGCCCGTGGCACCAACCGCCATAACCTGCGGATAAGCAGCCGGAAATGCCACTTGACCGACGCCATTGTTTCCCGCCGCACCAATCAGCAAGACGCCCTTGTTGGCAGCATACTGGACCGCCTCTTCAAGCGCGCGGATACGCCACGCCTGCGTCTGCAGTCCAAGACTCATATTGATGACGTCGGCACCGTTGTCCGCCGCGAAGCGAATGCCTTCAGCGATGGCGCTAACGCTGCCCGAACCGTCGGCCCCGAGCACTTTCACCGGCATGATACTGACGTTGAACGCCACCCCGGCAGCACCGCCTCCGTTGTTGGTACTCTGCGCAATCGTCCCGGCCACATGGGTACCGTGGCTGTTGTCATCATTGGCATGCGCGTCGTTGTTGATGAAATCATAGCCTGGTACAAAGGTCGTTCTGGCAAGGTCGGGCGCCAGGCGGTAGTTTCCGTAATCCTGGTAAGCAACCCCCGTATCCAGCACAGCGACTACGACATCGGCGGTGCCGCCGGGATTAAGCTTCCACGCCTCCTCCATGCCGATTCCACCGTACACCTCGTTATCGAGGTGCCATTGGTACGGATAAAGGGTGTCGTTTGGCACAAAAGTGGTCGACGCGAGCATGTCGACGTTGGCCCACTCGACACCGGGCCGCTGCCGCAGCCTTGAGGCGATACGCTCGGCGGCCCGATCGGAGACTTTCAGGATGAGAAATGAGTTGCGATAAGCCGCGCGCTCGATCCGGGCGCCGACTCGCTGGGCAATTTCGTCGGCCCGGCTGCCCTCGCGGAGCTTGACCACGATACGACCCTCAACAAAGGCGCGGGCGGGCTTTTGAAAATTACCCCGATACACATGGGCGCTGACCTGGTTGCGGTCGATCGGCATTTGCGGTCTCGGCTGATCGGCAGCAAGCGAACTCGCCGCAATCACGGATGCAGAAAAAACGAGAAGCGTTCGAAACATAGTTGGGTAGAAAAAATTACGTTTAGGCGCGTGACCGTGCTTTGAATGCATGGCCATTTTGCACGACGGAATACCGCTCCAAAGCTGCCGTACACGCATGATCAGATAGACCTGAAATCCGCTTCCCGGCTCCCCTTTTGGACGCGAATAGCTGGTCAAAAGATCACTTACCCAAACGGGTCGGGAGATTTGTCGAATCTGTGCGGCTCAATTTGCCGGCTCGAGCCCGCGAAAATTCTGAGTTTTCACACTTCACAGGCGCTCCCTGATCGGGCACCGAAAAAGAACTCGCTCAGTCTTCAAGCAGGGTGGTACACCGACACGCAACGAGGGACCGCGCCGAACCCACGCCAGAAGGTGAACTCCGAAGTACCTGGAAGGTTCGATCGTCCCGGAAATTGCGCATGAATACCCCGCCAACGAAAACGGTCGAAAGCATCACTGTCGAAGCGTTCTACAGCCGCGCCAAGGACGCGCTAGGGCTGGAAGTCGTGGCCGGCCAGGACCGCATGGAACGCAGGATCGGTGAAAAAAGCATCAACCGCCCTGCCCTGGCTCTGACCGGTTACTTCAAATATTTTGCCCATCGTCGCCTGCAGCTCTTTGGCGCTGGTGAGATGGCCTATCTCCGCGACCAGCCCACCGAACAGCAGCGCGAAATAATGGCAGCTGTGCTGGAGCGGAACGTGCCTTGCGTCGTGGTGAGTCGGGGCTTGCAGCCGACGACCGCGCTGCGCGAGGCCTGCCAGAAACACGGAGTGCCCCTGATCCGGACTCACCAGAAGTCGAAGGATTTCTCCGCCGAAGCAACCTTGCTGCTGGAAGAGCTTTTTGCGCCGCGCACAACCTTGCACGGCACCCTGCTGGACATCAAAGGCATCGGTGTGCTGCTGCGGGGCAAGAGCGGAGTCGGCAAGAGCGAATGCGCACTGACGCTGATCGAACGCGGCCACAGCCTGGTCGCCGACGACCTTGTCCACGCCCGACGGGTCGACGACACGGAAGTTGTCGGCCAGGGCCCCGAGTTAAACCGCGGCTTCATGGAGTGCCGCGGGATTGGTATCATCAACGTCGCAAAGCTCTTTGGCGTGCGCTCACTGCGGCTATCCAAAAGGATCGACTTGATTTTGACCTTCGTGGAATGGACGCCGGGCATGATCGAGGAGCGCACGGGGCTGGAAAGGCAAACGATTCCGGTCCTCGATGTGGATATCTCCCACATGGAACTTCCCGTGAAACCGGGCCGTGACATGGCCCGTCTGGCCGAAGTCGCCTCGCTGGTTCACGCCTTGAGGCAGATGGGCCACGACTCCGCGGCGGAACTCAACGAGCGGCTGATCGCGCAGATGACATCGGCACCGCTGAAGGGTTAATTTAAAACCCTGATTAAAATTGACTTACACACTAACCTTGAAGCATGCTGGACGTTTCCTGCCAGCATCAAGGGTCCGGAGGAAGCCAAATCTGGAGGGGCCATACAGCGTTTTGCGAAAAACTTTTCGGGCCTCTCGAGGCGGTTTCGTTTCCGTTGCCGTCTTGTGAAGAGGAGGTTACGGAACCGTTCCTAGAGAGATGTGAATAACCTGTCGAAAAGTTGCCCTTGCCAAGTGGGCGGGCTCGAAATTGTCTCAGGTCCACGCTCGTTCCTTACCCCGGCTCCACCTCGGTACCGCTCGCTCCCGCTCCTGCCGATCGCGTGCCAGTGGCGCCGTTCAATGTTGCGTAACTTTCTGATCTATGGATGGTTAGCTCTTCCTGTTGCTATTCGCCGCTCCCTGTGTGGCAAAAAAATCACCGATTTCGCGGAGCTGCTCCAACGGGCATTTCCGCTGCTTTTCCGCCCGCTCCGTCTCTGTCCTTTCACCTGTGAACAATTCTGCGCCCTCCGAACCCGTCCATGCCCTTGCCGTCCCAGTCGTCTCCCCTTTGGAACACCGTAAAGAGCAGCTTTCAGAGTCTCTTCCCGCACGAGGTCTACCACACCTGGTTTGAACCACTGCAATGCCTGGAAGAGAGCGATGACCGTGTCACCTTGGGTGTGCCCAACGAGTTCACGCTCTACTGGATGCAGGACAACTACGAGGACCTGATCCGCCGCAAGCTTAGCGAGGTCGCTGAGCGGTCGATCGGACTGGATTTCCAGGTTCAAGACGAAAGCCTGCCCTTGGAATCGAGCGTTCCCACGCCGCGGCGGGAGGCGCCGACGAGCAACCCGGCGCAGCGTGTCGGCACCACGAACAGCCAGAACTTCTTTCTGAACCCGCGGAACACCTTCGCCAATTTCGTCGTCGGCCCCGGCAATAACCTGGCGCATGCGGCTTCGATCGCCATCGCCAACAATCCGGCCAAGGCCTATAATCCGTTGTTTCTGTACGGAGACACCGGATTGGGGAAGACTCACCTGATGCACGCGGTCGCGCATCAGATTTCGCAGACCCATCCCAGCTCCTGCATTGCCTACATCTCTACGGAGAACTTCACCAACCAGTACATCGAGGCGATCCAGAGCAACACCGTCACGCGGTTCCGGCAGCGTTTTCGGCGGGTCAACGTGCTGCTGATCGACGACGTACAGTTTCTCGAAGGCAAGGAGCGCATCCAGGAGGAGTTCTTCCACACGTTCAACGAGCTCTTTGAGCAGCAGAAGCAGATCGTGCTCACCAGCGACCGCCCGGCCAGCGAAATTGCCAAGCTGGAGGCGCGCCTGGTGTCCCGCTTCCAATGGGGTCTGGTGGCGGACATCCAGCCGCCGGACTTTGAAACTCGGCTCGCCATCCTCAGCAATAAGGCCGCTGCGATGAACCTGGAGCTGCCGGAGCCAGTCTTGCGCTTCCTCGGGGAAAAAGTCTCACGCAATGTCCGCCGCATGGAAGGGGCGCTCAACCGGGTCGCTGGTATCGCCGCGCTGCTGAACGAGCGACTGGACCTCGAAGTCGTCGAGCGGCTTCTGCGCGATATCCTTGCCGAAGAAGCCCAAGAGCGAATTTCGATTGAGAAGATCCAGCAGCGCGTGGCGGATCACCATAAAATGAAGGTCTCGGAGCTGACCAGCCGCCGCCGCACAGCAAATATCGTTCTGCCGCGGCAGATCGCGATGTATCTCTGCCGTGTGCTCACCAGCCATTCGCTGCAGGAGATCGGTACCGCCTTCGGCAAACGCGACCACGGAACGGTCATCCACGCCTGCAAGACCATCGAAAATCTGATGGAGCAGGACGCAACCGTGAGCCGGGAAGTCGGCTACCTTCAGTCGCAAATGGCCGCCCGGCCCTGACCGGGCGATGAGGCCACCAAAGCGCCCGCTCAGGAGGGATTGCTGGTGCTTTGCCAAAAGACGAAGTTCTCAGACCGAAGGATTGACGCCGGGGTGGCCCACAAGCCAACTTCCGGCATGCAACTCAACGCTGAACAACAGCAGCAGGTCCGAGAATGGGTTCGTGGAGGTGATGGCCCCGCGGAAGTTCAACGCCGCCTGGAGGAAACCTTTGGCGTCAAGCTGACCTTCATGGAAGTGCGCTTCCTGATCGACGACCTCGATCTGGATTTAGTCGCTCCGGGAGCTCCGGCTTCAGAACCCGCTTCCACAGCACCTATTGACGCCCAGGCCGAGCTTGAAAGCAGTCCGGCAAGCGTGGAGGTCGACGCGGTTCAACGCCCCGGAGCGATGGTCAGCGGAAGCGTCACCTTCAGCCAGGGGCAACGGCTCGGCTGGCAGGTCGATCAGATGGGGCGCCTCGGACTGATCCCGGGTGAAACCGCCTACGAGCCGTCCCAGGAAGAAATTAAGGCCTTTCAGGAGGAGCTACAGAAAAAGCTCCGTGAAAAAGGGATCGCCTGATTCCGACCTAGGTAACCTGGCCCAGATTTCGCTTGACCACATGAAATCAATGAGATGTCCTTGAAGTGACAAAAATTAAACCTCGGGGTCGATCCTCATTCGTTCTTGGGGTATTTTGCCAAATTTGGCTTAAGCGCTCCTAAATTGGCCGATAGCAACCCTACTTAGCTGAATTTTTCTCCTCAAATTTGGTGTTAAAATCCGCGTTAGAGCCTTGACGCTAGGACTTGTCCCTGTTCACCATCTAGTCACCTGTTCCCGAGCGCTCCGCTTCCTTCCCGCCAACCAACCACATGAAATTAGAGGAATTCCGCGCCTTTCTCGAAAAGAATTCGCTGCAGAATTTGTGGTGGCTGGCCCTCGACGACTCCGTTCTCGATGAACAGTTCACGCTCGAGGAAATTGCGGCGATGCGGGCAGAAACTCCGAGCTCGACCTTTTCCCTGCTCAATATCGCCCACAGTGAGGACCCTAACGCGCAATGGCAGGATCTAAATGATCTCCCCGCTGTGTCTAAATCCGGTGCTGCCGCTACGGAAGGGGTCGAGGAACAGATTGCCGCCCTTCGTCAGCAGGTCCAGGGCATCGAAGAATTCCTTCGCCAGATCCACGGCCATTTTATCGCGAAAGAAAACTTGGAGTTGAAGGAAATCGAGCTCAAAGAGCGCGAGAAGTTCCTGGAGGAAAGCGAAGAAGCGCTTCTGCAGAAAATCCAAGTTCAGGAAGAGCAGCTCGCTGAGCTCGAGCAACACCGCGAGGACATGGGCGAGGACGAATCGGAGCTTAAGGCGAGTTGAGCCGCACCCTTCGGCGTTTCGAGATTCAGTCGCCTTCACGCCGACGGCGCCGTGACTCTGGCGGCCCTTCAAGTGGGGCTTGCGGAATGGCCAGGTTTCGTCATAAGCTAGGTTTTCCTTATCATGCTGGAGACCGCTGATTTCGACCCGATGGCCCAAACCGCCCTCTTGGTAGGGATCGAACGGCACGGGATGGCGGAAGGCGAGGCCGAGGGACTCCTCGAAGAGCTCGCAGAGCTTGTGGTCAATCTCGGCATCCGCCCCATCGAGCGCTGCGTCGTTCGCTTGCGCGAGCCCCACGCCGCTTTTTTGACCGGTACGGGTAAGACCGACGAACTCCTGGCCATGGCCAAGGAACTTCAGGTCGACTGCCTAATCTTCGACGAGGCGCTCAGCCCTGCTCAGCAGCGTAATTGGGAGCAACGGGCTGGCGGCAAGCTGCTGGTAATCGACCGCCAGGAAGTCATCCTCGACATCTTTAATAGCCGCGCCCAGACCAAGGAGGCCCGGCTTCAGGTGGAACTCGCACGCCTGGAATACGAGCTCCCCCGAATGAAACGCGCTTGGAGCCACTTGGACCGGCAACGCGGCGGCGGAGCGGTTCAGCGGGACGCTGGAGAAAGCCAGCTCGAACTCGACCAGCGCATGATTCGCACCCGCATCGCGCGCCTCAAACGAGAACTCGAAACGGTTGTTCGCCAGCGCGATGTCCAGCGCCGCCGCCGCGATCGCATTCCGGTGCCCTCGGCAGCGATCGTGGGCTACACCAATGCCGGTAAGTCCACGTTGCTGAACCGCCTTTGTGCCACCGCCGAGGTCCTCTCCGCCGACCAGCTTTTCGCCACCCTCGACCCGACGACGCGGCGCTGTCGCCTGCCTTCGGGTCAACTGCTCCTCCTGACAGATACCGTCGGCTTTATCCGGCGACTCCCCCACCGTCTGGTGGAAGCTTTTAAAGCGACTCTCGAAGAGGCACTTCGCGCTGATCTGCTCATCCATGTTATTGACGGTTCGAGTCCTGACGCCGTAGCGCACGCCCAGACCACCCGTGCAGTGCTCGAAGAACTCGATGTGAACGATAAGCCGACCTTGACCGTACTGAACAAAGCCGACTGCGGCCTGAGTGATCCGGTCCGGGTTGCACTCGCAAACGAAGTGAAAAATGCGCTGCCGGTTAGCGCTGCAACCGGACTTGGGCTCGACGAACTGCTGGGCCAGTGCGATAGCGAATTGCTCACCACGGCGAGGCCCACCGAGCTCCTGGTACCCTATCAACGCTACGAATTGGTCAATGCGCTGCACGAAGCTGGCGCCGTAGACGCCTCCGAGGCTCGTGCGGAAGGCACCTGGCTGCGCGGTTTCATTCCTCCACGGCTGAAAGGAGCGGTTGCCCCCTTTCAACTCAATGGCTCCTGAGGTGTCTGGTCTTGACGTCCAAACAGCAATCTGGCTCTCGCCTGCCATCACCCTTTAGTAACGGTGCGGACGCGCGCGCCACTCTCCACTGGTGCCGTCGAGCGGAAGAACCGGTACTTAGCGCATAGTGACGGCTTCCCGGGAATTGAGGGGAAACCTGCTACTCGGCATTTCACGGCTTGACCACGAGGTTTTTCGGGAGCTACCATCCTTAGGTAGCATGAGGCCCGTAGAAGCAGATGCCTTAATCAGCGTAAGGACCTTGGCGCTAGGAATCGGATCCCTGTCAGCAGCTTGGCTCGCGAGTAATCTTCTGGGTTCGCTCGCTGACATTACCCAGTTTCTGTACTGGCCGCACTACTTCTTCGCCAAGTTGATGAACCCCATCCTGGGAATCCTCACTGGAGCCATTCTTTGGAAAAAAGGGCCAAGCCTGATCCAAGCGCTGACACAGCCGGTTCCTCGATGATTCGGCACCAGGGAAAACCTGAGAGGCGGCAGAATAGAAGTTTCGCCGCCTGTTTTTTCGCGTTTGTCTGGGGGTGTTTGGCGATAGTCTGCGCGGCGCCCCTGGCCGGCCAACCCAATCTCGATGCTCCCGGAGTACGTTCAGCCACACGACAGCTCGTAGCGTCCCTGGACCCGCAAGCTGACCCCATGCTCACAGACGCAGTCACTGCGTGGAAAGCCGGCGACGAGGCTGCATCCGCCCGGCGAATCCTCGCGTACTTCGATCAGAAGACCTGGCCAGAGGCACTCGTCGTACAGTTGGAGCCTCTTCCCGCCTCGCCTGCTGCGATCGTAGAGGCGGAAGCAGTTTTGGCAGATACCTTCACGCTGCAGGGCGTCACCGGCCAGCAGCCACGGCGCGAGGACGGCAGTCTCGATTGGAAGGCGGGAGGCCCGAATGACGATCCGGAATGGGCGTGGATGCTCAATCGCCACCACTGGATGCTTGCGCTGGTCGCCGCATGGCAGGCGACCGGGGAAGCAAGGTACGCCGAAGCCGTCGATACCTTACTTGCCGACTGGATTCGCGCAAACCCCTACCCCGGCCGGCCCAGCTACTCGGCGGCTTGGCGTCCCTTGGAGGCGGCGCGGCGCATCGACGCTTCGTGGTTCGAAGTCTGGGTCAAGCTTCGTGACAGCGGTTTTCTCTCGCCGGAAACACGGCTCCTATTCTTGGCGAGCCTGCTCGACCATGCTGACAGCCTGCGGCGGTTCCACAGTCCGGGCGGAAATCACCGGCTGACCGAGCGAGTCATGCTGGCAAAACTGGCGATTTGGTTTCCCGAGTTCAAGGATGCCGCCAAGTGGGTCGACGAAGCTCGTGCGGATGTACTCGCAATGATGAAGGCCCAGGTTTACCCCGACGGTGCCTACGTTGAACTGGCCAACCACTACCAGCTGATCGCCGCCGGGGGATTTCGAAGCTTTTTCCGGCTCTTTTCCGCGACCGGGCGCACCAGCGAGGTGACGGCGCTCGAGGCGCCTTTGCGTGGCATGTACGACTATATTGCCGGGGTGATGCGCCCTAGCGGATTCGGGCCCCTGAACAACGACAGTGACCTCGATCCAAACGATGTGGCTCTGGGAAAGGCGCGAGACCTTTTTCCGGAGTTCGATGCCCTTGCCGACCTTCGAGCTGCTAAGGGAGCGGCTGGCAGCCGATTTTTTCCGTTTGCGGGTCAACTGATAACTCGCGACGGATTCGGGCCCGACGCGCTCTGGGGCTTTTTTGACGCTGGGCCGCAAGGCAGCCAACATGAACATCTCGACCGGCTTCACCTTTCCGTAAGCGTCGGCAAGCAGGATTTCCTCGTCGACAATGGCCGCTATCACTACGTCCCCGGACGCTGGCGCGAGTATTTTAAGGGGCCGCGAGGGCACAATGTCGTCCTGCTCAATGGTGAGGGCACGGCTCTGCCTCCGCGCAAGGTGACGAAGCCCTTATCTGTACCGAACCGCATTACTCCGCAATATGCCTTCGCCGAGGCCGAGGCCTCCTTCGCAGACTCACTGGGAGGTTCCGAAGCCTGGCACCGGCGCGCCGTCTGGTTCTTTCCTGGTGACGGCTGGATCGTACGAGATCGCATAGACGGTTTCGGGGCCAATACGATAACGACCCTGTGGCACTTTCATCCGGAAGTAAGCGTTGAGCTGGAAGGTGAACGTACGCTTTTGGCGCAAGGAGGCGGCAAACAGCTGCTCATGCAATCGATCGTGGCTCGGGGTTCCCAGTTGGAGCTCTCGCTGGTCGCAGGCCGAGAGGGCATCGAACCCGCAGGCTGGTATTCGCCAACCTTCAATGTGCGGCTCCCGGCTATCCAGATGGAGGCCGTTCAACGAAGTCTGGGTCCCGTCGAACATCTTTGGCTGATCGCTCCCAGTCGCGCCGCGCTAAAGCGCCTGGAAGAACAACTTTCGGATCTTCCGGGAAAAGCGCCTCAGCTCTAGCCAGCCAAAGGCTGGTTCACTGCCGATCCAGATCCGTGCCCTCGGATGAAGGCAGCACCGCCGAGTCGTCGTCCAGCATTGCTTTAGGCTCCTCGATTTCCCCAGGGACTGGAGCCGTGAGTAAACGGAAGTCGACTCTCCCGGGAGCCAAGATGGCTTTAACATCCATTCCGAGCATCAGCGAAGCATCGGAAGCCTTCGTCTGATGATTTTCGGGCGATTCGGCGCGGGAAACCGCAATCTCGGGATCCTCAAAAATGACCGGCATGATGCCCTGATTTACCAAAACGCGGTCCGCCGTGATGACATTCTTCAACTCGCCATCAACGAAGTATTCGTAATGATACGGCACCGGGACCTCGCCCACCTGCCGGTAGTCGCTGAACACGATACGATCGACAGAGCCCTCAGGAGTTAGGCTTTCCAGGGCCAAAAGCATGCCGCTGGAGCGATCGACTTCGTAGCGAAGCGAATAGCCGTCCGCAGTTTCCAGCCGCACAAGAAGCCACGGGTCACGGTTGACCGTACGCCGTTCGGAAATCGACACCCGAGCATCCGGAGCATCCCCCATGGCCCACTCCGTAAGGGGGTGGAAAAGCTTTGCGTTTCGCCGGGCGCCGACCAGCTCTTTCCCCTCCAGCATGCGTACGTCGATGGCTTCCCCACTTACAGCCAGTCGCACCACTTCCCAGGCTCCGTTGGGATTGACAAGGGTTTCCCGCACAAAAGCCCCATTTTCGACCTGCATCAAAAGGTTGCCAGAAAAGCCCTTGTGCTGCACAAGCTGTAATCTTGTTCCGTCGAGTTCGACTTCGCCATAAAGGGAAATCGTCGACATTTCGCGGATGGCGGCTTCGCCGCCGTGAGCACGCAGGAAAAGCTTGCGAAACGAATCGATGCTCAATCGCTCGTCGGTATCCCGCAAGCTGCTCCACCGCGCAGCGTTGGTCGAGGAGGGAAATTGCTCGCCAGCTTCTTCGGGTTCGACAACGACCACGTCGTCCTCAGGCAACAGCATCAGAACGGTCGCGCCCGCAAACAGTGCCAATAGGCAGACCGCACCAAAGATGGGAGCAATCAGCGCGAGGCTCGGTCCCAAGCCCCGGCGGCGCCGCTGGGGTTCATCGAACGCCGCATGCGGGTCCACACGACGCGCGGAGGTCTTCTGAAAGGCCTTCGGATCGATCACCTCTCTTGCCGGTTCTTTGAGGCGTTTTTCGGGCCGCCTATCCACCACTACATCAGAATGCCTGTCAGGAGCGGATTCAGGAGGCTTCGAAGCGCTGACTTCGGGTCTCGGGGCCTCAGCTGTCGGTTGGGGATTGGCGGGCCCCGGATTTGCCAAGGGCTGCGAAGGTGGGGCCCCCTCGCTTTCGATCGCCTGCTTCATCAGAATCCGCCATTGCGCTTCGTAGGCCCGCTGCTGGCGCTCCAACTCCCGGCGCTTTCGTGGAGAAAGCATCGCAGGAGGAGCAGGCGCCAGCCGCCCCCGAGGGGGCCGTTTGCGCGGCACAGAAGCATCATCAGGCGGTAGCGGATCGGCCATATCGAGCAGCAGAGATTCAGGCGAATCGAGCAGAAGGGTTAAATTAAGGCACGGTCGTCTGTCAATGACAGCGAGCGGTTAGTTCCTCGTCAAAGGCGCTGATTGCGCAATCGCACTCGACAGTTCAGCTCCCCTGCCTCATGATCCCCGCCTTGAACGGCAGCCCATCAACAAACCCCGGAACGGCGGCGGTTGAACCGCGATTGCCAGTCCACGAAACCTTTCCGAGTTTCCAGGGCGAAGGCAGGCACACTGGGCGCAAAGCCTTTTTTGTGCGTCTTTTTGGCTGCCCGGTCCACTGCCCTTGGTGTGACTCTGCCGGAACCTGGCATCCCGATCACATCCCCGCTCGGGTCGAACGTCTTTCCCCGGCCGACCTAGCTGAGGAGGCGAAGCAGACGCGACCCGATTTCGTCGTCATCACTGGTGGTGAACCCACCATTCACGATCTTCGTCCCCTCACCGAAGCACTGCACGGCGCGGGCCTCGAGGTTCATCTGGAAACCAGTGGCGCGTTTCGGATTCGGGGAAGGTTTGACTGGGTAACGGTTAGCCCGAAACGGTGGAAAGCCCCCCTGCCCGAAAGCCTCCAGCAAGCCGACGAATTCAAGCTGATTATCGACGAGTCCGCGGAAGTGGACCGTTGGCGCGGAATCATCCCGGAAGAGCCGGGAGGCCCCGATATCTGGTTGCATCCGGAATGGGCACACCGGAAGGACCAACAGATCCTCCAACTGATTGCCCGGACCGTGGCTGAACGCGGGGCCCCCTACCGGGCGGGCTGGCAGATCCACAAACTGTACGATGTTCGCTAGTGAGAGCCTATCCGCCAAAGGCTCGTGAATCCGCCCGCTCTGCTTACGTGCAGTTGACGCCACGAAAACTTTTCCCAGCCTAACATTTGATGAGCACCGCATCCCTGACCCACGCCCCGATAGACGATCACTTGCGCGCCAATATCCTGACGGATGACGCGCTCGCTTTCCTCAAGGATCTTCATGTGCAGTTTCAGCCCCGGCGGCGGGAGTTGCTCGAAGCGCGGGTCAAGCGCCAGGCGGAAATTGATCACGGAGCCACCTTGGAGTTCCCTCAGGAAACCGCTAACATTCGCGCTGACAACGCGTGGCAGGTTGGCCCGATACCGGATGCACTGCAGGACCGCCGCACGGAGATCACCGGTCCTTGTGAGCGCAAGATGATGATAAATGCGCTGAATTCCGGCGCCAAAGTCTTCATGGCGGACTGTGAGGACGCCCAGAGTCCCGGTTGGGTCAACCAGGTGCAGGGCCAGCAGAACCTCTCCGACGCCGTCCGCCGCCAGATTGAATTCGCCAACCCCGACGGGAAGGAGTATCGGCTAAGGGAGGACATCGCCACGCTGCTCGTCCGTCCTCGAGGATGGCATCTGCCGGAAAAGCATGTTGAAGTCGATGGCGAGGTCATGTCTGGCAGCCTTTTCGACTTCGGCCTCTACCTCTTTCACAACGCCCATGAGTCACTGCGACAGGGCTTTGGACCGTACTTTTATCTTCCCAAACTGGAAAGCTATCAAGAAGCGCGTCTCTGGAACGATGTGTTCACCTTTGCCGAAGAGCGCCTCGGCCTCACGCCCGGAACGATCAAGGCAACCGTCCTCATCGAGACCATCCACGCCTCGCACCAGATGGACGAAATCATCTTCGAGCTCAAAGAGCACCTCGCCGGGCTCAATGCCGGGCGCTGGGATTACATTTTCAGCTGCATCAAGGTCTTCCGCAACCGGGACATCCTCTTTCCCGATCGGTCGCAGATTACGATGACCGTGCCGTTCATGAACGCCTACACCGAATTGCTCGTGCGGACTTGCCACCGCCGCGGTGCGCACGCCATCGGCGGCATGGCGGCCTTTATTCCCAGCCGAAGAGACCCTGAGGCTACCGAGCTTGCGCTCGGAAAGGTTGCCGATGACAAAAGACGGGAAGTTGCGCAAGGCTTCGACGGCTCCTGGGTGGCGCACCCCGGTCTGGTATCCGTCTCGCTGGAGCAGTTCGAAGGTGCCACAGGTCAGAAGCCCCACCAAAAGCATGTTCTCCGCGAGGACGTCAACGTACAGCCGGAGGACCTTACAGACTTTGCCATTCCCGGCGGCAAGATCACTGAAGCGGGCGTGCGCCTCAACATCAACGTCGGCTTGCAGTACCTTAACAGCTGGTTGCTCGGCAATGGCGCTGCCGCGATCAATAATCTGATGGAAGACGCGGCCACGGCCGAGATTTCCCGGGCGCAGCTATGGCAATGGATCCACAAAGGCGCCACCCTGGAAGACGGTCGCCCGGTCACCAAGGAAATGTACGAGCGAATCCGCGACGAGGAACTCGAAAAAATCGGCCCTACTAGAGGCCGCATCCCCGAGTGCGTCGAACTTTTCGACCAAATGATCGAGGCCAACGAATTCCCCGACTTCCTGACGCTGCCCGCCTACCAGCGATTGGACTGACTTATACCAACTTACCGAATAGATCGGTAGATTGAACGCCGCGTAGCGGCTTCGGATGCTTTTCGATCAATTTACCGACCTCTCCGGCAAGATGGTATTACGCGTTCCGCGATGCCGTCGGTTTCTAGCAGGGTGCTGAAAACTCGGCGGCATGAATTCCGCACCGATTTTAGGGTATGTCTCGGTATCCCTTTGCCCGTGAAAAGCGTTTCACGGCGATTCTACGACTCCGGGTTTGTGATAAGCACAGTCACGGGGATTTTTGAGCCCCTTTTTCAGCACCCTGCTAGATCACCGCTCTTCCAGGGGCCCTGTCACCGGGGAGATGTGATCCTAGGGTGACGGCTGATCGCCTGGCGCTTGATCTGGGGAGGTCTCCGGCGCTTTCGGTTTGCGGTAGAAGAACACATTGCGCTCGAGCGCGGCCTTGGCGAGCAGGTGGCTCGCAACGGGGGTCGTGACGTAGAAGAAGCAGATGACGCCAAAGGCGAGGACCCAGTCTTTGAAACTGCCGAAGGCGATGCCGGTAGCGAGAGCCATCAGCGCGCCGCCGAAGGCCCCGGCTTTGGCGGCTGCGTGCGTGCGGCAGTAAAAGTCGGGAAAGCGCACGAGCCCGATGGCGGCGATCAGCGTAAATACGGCTCCTCCGATCGCGAAGACGTTGAGCAGCAGGTTGGCAATAAACTCAAGCATGGGGTCGTCTCTGACGGCGTCGATTGAAGAGGTAGCGGGCAAGGGCTACCGTCCCGAGAAAGGAAATCACAGCTAAGAAAAGGGCCACAGCAAGGTACAGCGAGGAGCGCTGCTCGATGGCGTGGAAAAGCACCAGGCAGATGAAAGCGCCGGTAATGAAGTCGAGCACGACGACGCGATCAGCGTGGTCCGGTCCCTTCACGACACGCACGAAGCCCAACACCAGCGCTACGGCAATGCAGAGTTCGACGAAGATATCGATGCCCGGCCAGAGCTGCACGGCGAGGATGGCGAAATCAAAAAACATTGCGGACCCTCCGTTCGAAATCTTCTTTGAGCGAGCGCCTCAGCGACTCTTGATCGTCGAGGTACATGGCGTGGATCAGCAGCCGGCGTTTGTCGTCGCTTACGTCGATCGAAAGGGTGCCCGGCGTCATCGTGATGAGGTTTGCCAGCATCATGATCTGCAAGTCGCTCAGCCCTTCGGACAACTCGACCTCCAGGAGACCCGGCTCGGCGAGGATCGGCGGCGTAATTACGTCGTAAGCGACGCGAAAATTCGACAGTGCCACCTCCTTCGCGTAGAAGACCACGAAGTCGAGGAACGCCGGAATTTTCTTAACGAGGTTCAGCGGATTCATCGTCGATGGAAAGAACGGGATCAGCGGCGTTGGCTTGCGGCAAAACCGCTTCGATATAGCCGTCGGGATTGAGAATTTGCTCTGAGGCACGCTCGGCCAGGGTAAACACCTGTTGTCCGAACAGGCTCAAATATAGCGTTGTGACGCTCAACAACGCTACCGGCCAAACCATCAGCTGGAGGTTTGAGCGGCCAGCAGTCTCGACGACGTTGGCCGCAGCGGCCGGTGAATCGCACGGCTCGGGCAGCGTATCTTTACCGTCGGGGTCAGCAGGCTGGTCTTTCCAGAAGGCCTCGTTCCAAATCTTGGTCATCGAGTACAACGTCATCAAACCGACCAGAAGAGCGACCCCCACGAGCAGATAATGCCCTTCATTCAGGCCGGATTTGATTAAGGCAAACTTTGCCCAGAAACCAGAAAGCGGTGGGATCCCGCCCAGCGAAAAGGCTGGAATGAAGAACAGCAGTGCGAGATACGGGGCCGCTTTGTAAAGCCCGCCAATGCGCTTGAGGTCGCCGGTGCATTTGATCTTTTCAACGATCCCTCCAATTAGAAACAGGTTCGTTTTCACCACGATGTGGTGGACGATGTAAAACACCGTGCCGGCGATGGCCAGCGGGGTAAAGATTGCCAGCCCCAGAACCATGTAGCCAATTTGGCTGACGATGTGGAAAGACAGGATCCGGCGGATGTCGAACTGTGCCGCCGCCCCAAGGACGCCCGTCAGCATGGTCAAACCGGCGATCGCCAGGAGGATTTCTTTCGCGTTGATGGCGTCGTTGACGAAGACCAGCGAGTAAAGGCGAATCAGCGCGTACACGCCCACCTTCGTCAGCAAGCCAGCGAAGAGCGCCGAAACGGCCGGCGGCGGCGTATGGTACGAGGCCGGCAGCCAGAAAAACAATGGAAACAGCGCCGCCTTGACCGAGAACGAGACGAAGAGCAGCAGCGCAGTCGTCTGCACCATAGTCGCTTCCGGGTGGGACTGAAGGATGCGGCAGATGTCGGCCAGATTCAACGTACCCACTTTTGCATACAACAGCCCGGCACCAGCCAGAAATAAGGCCGAGGACAGCAGATTCAGCGTCACGTATTTGAAGCCGCCTTCGAGCTGAGCGCGGTCTGCGCCCAGGACCAGGAGCACGAAGGAGGCGATCAGCATAACCTCGAACCATACGTACATATTGAAGAGATCCCCGGTCATGAAGGCACCGTTGACGCCCATCAGCAGGAAATGGAACAGCGGAAAAAAGTGGAGGCGCTGGCGGCGTTCATCGACGTCGCGGATGGCGAAGAAACTGATCGCCATGCCCATCAGCGCGCAGACGGCTACCATCAGGCCGCTGAGCCAGTCACCCACCAGCGTGATGCCGAAGGGGGCAACCCACCCGCCGACGTAAAGCACAAGGTACCCCCCGTTTTGATCCAGCAGCCACAGCAGCCACAACGAAACACCAAACAACGCTGTCGTCCCGGTCGTGCCGAAAATCCGCTGCAGGCCCAGGTGATTTCGCATCGCCAGGCAGAGGATCGCCGTTACCATCGGGATGAGGAACGGCAGGATGAGAACGTTGGCGATCATTGGTCAGTGCGGCGGAAATGGTCGATATCGTCGTCGCCCAGTTCTTCGTAGGCGCGGTGCGTGAGCGCCAGGGTAAAGGCAATGAGGCCAAAGCCAATGACGATAGCGGTCAAAACAAGCGCCTGCGGCAAGGGGTCAGCGTAGGTGCCCTGCAGTTCTTTTTGACCCTCCGCGATCACCGGGGCCTCTGGCGGGCTTAGGCCACCGGCGCTGAAAACGATCAGATTGACCGTCTGGCTGAGCAGAACGAGCCCAAAGACCAGGCGTACGAGGCTGCGGCGAAGCAGGCAGTAGAGGCTGCCGGCGGTCATGACGCCGACCAGGATGGCGATCAGACTGTTCATTCGGGTGTGGCGTCCTGAAGCGAGAAAGTTGTCAGCAGCGAAAAGCCGATGACGACGAAGTAAACTCCGATGTCAAAAAGCACTGGCGTGCCGAGGTGCACCTTGCCCAAAAGCGGCAAGTGAAACTCGTGCAGCCACTGCCCGGTCATAAAGCCCTCTCCGAAGCCAAGTACGGCGATCAGCGCGCTGCCCGCGGCGAAGGCCAGCCCGACAGCGAGAAAAGTTTCCGGGTGGAAGCGCAAAATCCGCGCGGCCTTTGCCCGGCCCTCCGCCAGGGCAACGAGGATAAAGCCCGTGGCGGCCATCAACCCGCCGACGAAGCCGCCGCCCGGCAGATTGTGCCCGCGATAGAGCACAATCAGCGACAGCACCAGCAACAGCGGGAGCAATTTGCGCGTGAGCGTGGTGAAGATCAGCGAGGTCATTTGCTGAAGTCCGAAGGGTTCTTTTTGTCGCCGCGCATCAGCGAATAAATGCCAACGGCAGCGATGGCGAGCACCGTGATCTCGCCCATCGTGTCGAGGCCGCGGAAGTCGACGAGGATCACGTTGACGACGTTTTTGCCATGCGCCTCGGCGTAACTCGCCTTCGCGAAATAGTCTGCAATAGAAGCACCCAGCCGCACGTCCTGCGCCTTCAGAACGAGAACCGTCACGACCATACCCCCGACAATTGACAGAACGAGGTCGCGCCCCATGGCGCTCGTTTTGCTGAATTGCTTGAAGTTGGGCAACCGCGCGATAACGAGCATGAAGAGCACAACCGTCAGCGTTTCCACGACGATTTGCGTTAAGGCAAGGTCCGGCGCGCCGTGCAGAACAAAAAGGATCGCGACCCCAAAGCCGATCACGCCGAGGGCGATTAAGCCGACAAAACGGCTCGAGCTGAACATGACGAAGCCTGTACTCAGGGCGATGAGCAGCCCCAGGGTCAGCTCGTAGATGCCGACGCCGTCGAAGACAATCGAGCGCGGCACCAGCCCGAGTGTGAAGAATTCGTAGATGAGTAGAAACGCCAGAAACGCCAGAATCATCTGGAAGTAGCGCCGAAGGCTGCCATTCTGCAGCAAGCGGGTTTGAAAGTTTGAAAACGCTATAAAGGCATCGAGGCAGCGGTTGTAAAGGCCCTCCCACATCGACGGTTTTTCATCGCCGATCTCGAAGGCGGCCCAGATGGCATCGCGCTTGACGTACATCAGCAGGCCCAGTCCGACCGTGATCGCACTGAGCAGCAACGGCAGATTAAAGCCATGCCAGATGGCGAGGTGCACGTGGGCCTCATGCCCGTAGGCAGCCGCCACCGCCGGGCCAACAAGCCAGTCGCCAAAAAGCCCGGGGAACATGCCGAAAAGCAAGCCGAGGCCAGCCAGCACGAGCGGCCCGAGCCGCATATCCCAGGAAGCCTCGTGGGGATGGTGCGGCAGCTTGGCCTCTCGATGGTCGGTGAAAAATGGATGCCAGCCGACGATCAAGGCCAGCCCGACCATCAGCGCGTTACCCAGCACCGCCAGCGGTGCCACAAAACCATCCAGTGGGCTGTGCAGGCCAGCTTCGTAAACGCTTTCCTTGGCGATAAAGCCGAACAGCAGCGGAAACCCCGCCTTCGAAAACGCTGCGACGGCAGCCGCAACGGCCGTCCAAGGCATGGCGTGCCGCAAGCCGCGAAGATAGCGGACATCGCGCGTGCCGGTGCCGTGGTCGATGTTTCCGGCGACCATGAAGAGCGCGGCCTTATAGAATGCGTGCGCCACGAGGAAAACCAGAGCGGCTTTGACCGCCTCTTTCCCCCCGAGGCCGAGAAAGGCCGTAATGATTCCCAGTACCGCCAGAGTGGTAAACGCCAGCACCCGCTTCAGATCCGCCTCTCGGAAACCCGCGTAGCCGCCTAGAAGCATCGTAAGCAGGCCTGTGCTCACCAGAATGCCTGTCCAGGCGTCCAATTCGTAAAAGAGCGGGTGAACGCGCGCCAAGAGAAACACCCCGGCCTTAACCATCGTCGCCGAGTGCAGGAAGGCGCTGACAGGCGTCGGAGCGGCCATCGCATTGGGCAGCCAAAAGTGAAACGGAAACTGCGCGGACTTGGTCAAGGCACCTAGCGCAATCAGCAGAAAGGCTGGCAGGCAGACGGCGCTATCCTTGACGGCGTCGACATTTGCCAGCAGTTCGGTGAAGCGCCACATGCTGGTGTCCGCGGCGATCAGGGTCAGCCCCGCCAGCATCGCACCACCTCCGGAACCCGTTACCAGCAAGGCCTGCAGCGCTTTTTTCCGCGATGACAGCTCCTCGTGGTAGTAGCCAATAAGCAGGTATGACGAGATACTCGTCAACTCCCAGAAAACAAACATCAGGATGATGTTGTCGGCCACGGTGATGCCAACCATGGCACCCATGAACAACATCAGGTACGCCTGAAACTTCCCATTCTGCTTGCCATGCTCGAGGTAGCTGCGCTGGTAGATCATGATCAGCGCACCGATGGCGCAAACCAGAATCGCCATCATGCGCCCAAGGCCGTCGACGAAAAAGTCCAGCGACACGCCTAGCGTGGAAAACCACGACACCTGCTGCATATAGGTCGCACCTGGCTCCGGGTGCGCCGGCAGGAACAACAGCCACAGCAGC
>JBHJGW010000173.1:0-4150 GCA_050331415.1 Opitutales bacterium
CTGCCGCCGACGTTTTTCGAACTGCTCGGGCTCGAAGACTTGCCACCTGAGTGGAACTGGCACGGCGAAAGCCTGATGCCGGCAATCGAGTCGGGTAAGGGCAAAGCCGCCGTCTTTGCCGACGGTGGCCACGAAGCCGCCATGCGCGGCCGGTTCAATAGCGACGTCTGGGGCGAAAAGAGCGGCCTGAAGCGCAAAAACACCCAGGGCAAGCAGGCCGCCTACGCCGCCTGCCCGGAGGCGATGGCCCGTGCGAAAATGGTCCGCACCGAAGAATGGAAACTGGTGGTGCGCGAAGGCGGCGACGACGAGCTTTACCACCTGCCCACCGATCCCTGCGAGATGGCCAACCGCATTGGCGAGCCGGGTACAGAGCCGGTCGTCAACGAACTGCAGCGCAAACTGCTCGACTGGTGCCTACGGACCGACCCCGACCTGCCCTTTCACCCAAAAGTCGGTGCCTGAGGGGCCGGGCGGCGCTTACTCCCGCACTTCGTCCAGAAGGCCGTCGGTGATATTGTCGGTGGTGATGCCGGCGGCCTCGGCCTGGAAATTCGGGATGATGCGGTGACGCAATACGGGCTTGGCGAGCGCGCGGATGTCTTCGATGGCGGCGTTGGGGTTGCCATGGAGCAGGGCGCGGGCTTTCGCGCCAAGCACGAGGGCCTGGGCTGCGCGGCTTCCTGCGCCCCACTGGACCTTGTCCTTGGCGATGGCCGCGGCGTCACTGGCTTGCGGGCGACTGGCGCTGGCGAGCTTGACCGCGTACTCGACCACGTTGCTCGCCAAAGGCACCTCGCGTACAAGCTTTTGCAACTCCATAACCTCCTCGGCGCCAAGCACGGCCTCGATGTCCTCGCGCGCGCCAGCGGTGGTGGCGGTTACCATCGCGATTTCGTCTTCGCGGGAGAGGTATTCCATCGTGACGTTGAACAGAAAACGGTCGAGCTGCGCCTCGGGCAGCGGGTAGGTGCCTTCGAGCTCAAGCGGGTTCTGCGTGGCCAGTGTGAAAAATGGCCTCGGCAGCGGGTGGGTCTCGCCCGCGGCAGTCACCTGACCCTCTTCCATCGCCTCGAGAAGCGCGGCCTGGGTCTTCGGCGGGGTGCGGTTGATCTCGTCGGCCAGCAGCACATGCGCGAATACCGGTCCCTTGACAAAACGAAACGCACGTTTGCCGGTGGCGGCGTCTTCTTCGACCACCTCGGTGCCAACGATGTCAGCGGGCATCAGGTCAGGAGTGAACTGAATGCGCTTGAATGACAATGAGAGCGTTTCGGCCAGGGTGCGTACGAGGAGTGTTTTGCCAAGACCCGGCAGGCCGGTCAGCAGCACGTGACCCTTCGCCAGTAACGCCACGAGCAACAGCTCCACGGTTTCGTCCTGCCCGATCACCCGCCGGCGAATCTGCTTCAGCAGGCGCTCACGCACCTGTGCTACTCGCTCGACCAATGCCTCTCCCGTCTGAGTTAACTCCATCCGGACAGCGCTAGCGCGGTATCGCGCAAATGACAAATGGCAAATGACGAAAGTCCAAGCAGCCAATATCGCAGCTCAGGCCCATTCCCCGGGGCTTGAACCCGGCTCGCGAGGCGGTTCCTCCAGCAGGGCAGAGATTACCCATTTCGCCCTCGCCAAAGGCGGGGAACTTCGTCACCCTCCGCGCTTTCCGACAAAACCTTCGCGCCCTAGGTGGCGCGATACCCGAAATTTCTGTTGGCCGGTGAAAAGAGGTTCAGCGTCCCAATCGCACGCCGGCACGCGGTAAGTAAAGATACGTAAACGAAAGTAAACCCTAGATGAAACAAGAACATAACGTCGAGATTCCCGAGCTCGGCATGACCCTCAGCACGGGTACTCTGGCCAAGCAGGCCAACGGTGCCGTGACCATTCAACTGGGCGAGACGACCGTCTTCGTCAGTGCCACGGCCGCCCCCGGCCTGCGCTCGCCCGATCAGGACTTCTTCCCGCTCACGGTCGACTACCGGGAGAAGTTTTTCGCCGCCGGGCGTTTCCCGGGTGGCTACTTCAAGCGCGAGGGCAAGCCCTCGGAGAAGGAAATCCTGACCTCGCGCCTCTGCGACCGTCCGCTGCGCCCGCTCTTTCCCAAGGGCTTTTTGAACGAAGTGCAGGTCATCGGCTACCTGCTCAGCACCGACCTGCTCAATGAGCCGGACGTGCTCATGGTCAACGGCGCCTCCTGCGCAGTCTACCTTTCGGACATCCCCTGGAACGGCCCTATCGGCTGCGTACGCGTCGGCGAGGTAGACGGCGAATTCATCGTCAATCCGGACAACGAGCAGATGTTCGAGAGCACCCTCGACCTGATCTATGTGGGTAACGAGAAGGAGATGATGATGATCGAGGGCTCCGCGGACCAGATCCCGGACGAGCGTTTCCTCGAAGCACTCGAGTTCGCCCACAAAGCCATCCAGCCGATCATTCAGGCGCAGATCGAGCTCGGCAAAAAGCTCGCCAAGCCGAAGAAGGAATTCGAACTGCACAAGGTCACCGACGACATGCTGGCAATGTGCCGCGAGCTCGCCGCCGACAAGCTTAAGGACGCCTTGGCTGTCGACAGCAAAATTGCGCGCGGCGAGGCGGTATCCAAAGTCAAGGACGAGGTTTCCGAGCAGTTGCTGCAGCGCGTTGGCGAGGACAACTACGACAAGAGCCAGATCAACATGGCTTTTGAAGTCCTGCAGGAAGAAGTCTACCGCGGCACCATCCTGAGCACGAAGAAGCGCGTGGATGGCCGGGCGCCGGACGAGCTGCGCCCGATCACCTGCCAGACGGACCTGCTGCCGCGAGTCCACGGGTCCTCGCTGTTTCAGCGCGGTGAAACCCAGGGCCTCGTCATCGCGACACTTGGCACGGGACGCGACGCCCAGGACCTCGACGGCCTGACCGGAGGCGCCAAGGAAAAGTCGTTCATCCTGCACTACAACTTCCCGCCGTTTAGCGTCGGTGAGACGGGCCGTTTCGGCTTCACCGGTCGCCGCGAGGTTGGCCACGGCGCGCTCGCCGAGCGTTCGCTGCTGCCGATTCTGCCACCGGAGGACGAGTTTCCCTACGCCATCCGTCTGGTATCGGAAATCATGGAGTCCAACGGCTCCACTTCGATGGCCTCGGATTCCGGTGGAACACTCGCGCTGATGGACGCCGGGGTGCCGATCACATCCCCGGTAGCCGGGATATCCGTGGGCCTTGTCAGTGCCGAGCGCGACGAGAATGGCAACATTCCCCAGTACGAAATCCTGACCGACATCCTCGGCGCCGAAGACCATTTCGGTGACATGGATTTCAAGATCTGCGGCACCCGCGAGGGCATCACGGGTTTCCAGCTCGACCTGAAAATCCACGGCCTGCCCTTTGCCATCGCCCGCGAGGCGGTGATGCGCAACAAGGCTGCCCGCGATGCGATCCTCGACGTCATGATGGCTGCCAAAGCCACGCACAACGCCGAGCTGAAGAGTTCCGCGCCGCGGGTTATGACCGTCCAGATCGACCCGGAAAAGATCGGCGCGCTGATCGGCCCCGGTGGCAAAAACATCAAGCGCATCTGCGAAATCACTGGTGCGGACATCAACATCAACGAGGACAACTCCGGTAACGTTCAGGTCTATGCCGCCAATGGCGATGCCATGAAGCGCGCCATCATGGAGATCGAACTCGTGACTGCCGACATCGAGGTCAACAAGACCTACAAAGGCATTGTCCGCTCGATCAAGGAGTTCGGCGCTTTCGTCGAATGCTTGCCCGGCAAGGAAGGCCTCGTGCACGTCTCCGAACTGGCCGACTTCCGCGTCGAAAAGGTCGAAGATGTCTGTAAACTCGGTGACGAAATCATGGTCAAGTGCGTCGGCGTCGACAACAACGGCAAGGTGCGCCTGAGCCGCCGAGCCGCCCTCGCTGAACTCGAAGGCCGTCCCTATGAGCCGAAGCCCGCTCCGAGCGGCGGCGGACGCGGCGGTGACCGCGGAGGCCGTGGCGGCGACCGTGGCGGTCGAGGCCCGCGTCGCGAAGGCGGCGGAGGCCGTGGCGGCGACCGTGGCCCGCGCCGAGACTAATACCACCTTGCCGGTTAGATCGGTAGATTGATCGCCTCCCTGCTTCCTAACTCGTCTCGATCAATTTACCGACCCTTCCGGCA
>JBHJGW010000174.1:0-14434 GCA_050331415.1 Opitutales bacterium
GGGCACTTTGAACAACCTCATTTCCTGCTGCGAGCGGTCTTTTGGCCGCTCAGCAGCGTTTGCTCAGATCGACGTAATCTCCGATTACGCCTCACTTCCCAAGCCTTGCTGAAGCAGCCAAAATCCTCGCTCTCGCGACAGAAGTAGGTTGTTCAAAGTGCCCTGAAGTGAAGTTACGGTGGGGTATCAACCGCCGACCGGGCTCGATTCGATTGCGGCTTGCGCTGGCTTCGGGGCGCTGCTTGCCTGCGGTTTTCGCAAAATGGCCAAGCAACCTCCAGAAATTGTCGGAAACTGGGTGTCCTACCGCAAGGACATCCGCGTGGTCGACTGCACGATCCGCGACGGCGGTCTGATGAACGATTCCAATTTTGACGACGCGACCGTCCGCGCCGTTTACGATGCCTGCGTCGCCGCGGGAATCGACTACATGGAGATCGGTTACAAGAATGCCCAGCGGCTGTTTTCGCCCGACAAATACGGGAAATGGCGGCACTGCCACGAGGACGACATCCGCCGGATCGTCGGCGACAATGACACCTCACTGAAGCTCGCGGTGATGGCCGATGCGGAAAAGTGCGACTACCATACCGACATCCTGCCGAAGGAGCAGAGCCCGCTAAGCCTCATTCGCGTGGCCGCGTACATTCATCAGATCCCGCTGGCGCTGGACATGATCAAAGACGCGCACGACAAGGGCTACGAGACCACGCTGAATCTGATGGCGGCCTCGATCGTGCAGGAGAGCGAGATGGACGAGGCCCTCGAACTCTTTGGGCAGAGCGAGGCCACCTGCGTGTACCTGGTCGACAGCTTCGGGCACTTCCACACGCTCGGCGTGCGCGAGCTGGTCGGCCGCTACCTGCGCCATGCCAAGCCGAGCGGCAAAGACGTGGGCATTCACGCGCACAACAACCTGCAGCTGGCTTTTGCCAATACCATCGAGGCCGCGATGATGGGGGCGAGCTATCTCGATGCCACGATGGGCGGCCTCGGGCGCGGTGCGGGCAACTGCCCCATGGAGCTGCTCCTCGGCTTCCTGCACAACCCTCGCTACCGCCTGCGCCCGGTACTCGAATGTGTCGGCAACACCATCGAGCCGATGCGTGCGGAGCTCGGCTGGGGGTTCGACCTGCCCTACATGGTCAACGGCTTCCTCAACCGCCACCCCCGCTCGGCCATGCGCTTCCTCGCCCAATCGAAAGAGGAGCAGAATATTCTCGAATATTACGATCGCGAGCTGACCGGCGAGTAGCCGGTCGCTATCGCCGCTTGCCGTTAGCAACAGGGGATCGTCATTTCCCCGGCTGTCTGCGGTCGACGGCCCCGTTTCCCGACCCTTCATGCTTCGCTCTTCAACCCCTGGTCCATGCTAGCTTCTGAACTTTTTTCCTGGCCGGAATCTCTAGGCGCTTTTGCGGGTGATTTCCCGCTGGAGGCGGCACCGTGGGAGTGGTTGCCGCAGGTCAAAATAGCCTTGCGCGATTTGGCCCAGCGGCTGCCTGAGGTCGTCCCGCCCGGCCTGCATATCGAGGGTCCGGTGCACCTGAGTGAGGGCGTCAAGCTGCCGCCTTTCGGCGCGCTATACGGCCCCTGCTGGATCGGGCCGGGTTGTGAACTGCGTCCGGGCGTTTACGTCCGGGGAAATGTGATCGCCGGCGCCAACTGCGTTCTGGGCAATTCGAGCGAGTTCAAGAACTGCCTTTTGCTGGATGGTGTTCAGGTGCCGCACTTCAACTACGTCGGTGACTCCATCCTCGGCAATCGCGCGCACCTCGGCGCCGGCGTCATCCTCGCCAACTTGCGCCTCGACCAGAAAACGGTGCCTGTCGCCACCGCGAAAGGCCGTGTCGAAAGCGGGTTGCGCAAGCTTGGCGGGATTTTCGGTGACGACGCCGAGGCCGGCTGCAACACGGTCATCAACCCCGGCACGGTTTTGGGCAAGGGTGCCGTCGTGATGCCGGGGAACCCCTTCAGCGGCTACCTCGCTGATCGGCAGATCGCCCACACCGTCCAGCAAGTTCGCACCTTCGCCCGCCGCGATTGACGCTGAAGAGCGAAATGGGTCACGGCGGGCGGGGTGCCTCCCTGGCCAAGGGTGTTGGGTAAGGCTGGCGCGCGGTTGCGCCATTTCGGCCCAACGCTGCGCTTGTCGGCAATAGGGCTTTGCTCGCAGTTCGCTCCCAGAGCGGGATGGCGGTTGGCAGAACCTCGGCGGGGCGGGCATGGCGCGTGCAAACCCTCAGGGCATGAACGACACGCAGACTGCCGCCGCCGCACCGTCGCGGCTGGTCAAAACCGAAGTTTCCGCTGAGGAGATCGCCGAAATCGTTTCCCGCTGGACGGGGGTGCCTGTGACCAAGCTTGTCGAGGGCGAAAAGCAGAAGCTGCTACACCTTGAAGACGAGCTGCACCGGCGCGTGATTGGGCAGGACGAGGCAGTGACGCTGGTCGCCGAGGCCATTCTGCGCAGCCGCGCGGGCATCAAGGATCCCCGCCGGCCCATCGGTTCCTTCCTTTTCCTCGGTCCGACCGGCGTCGGCAAGACTGAGCTGGCCAAGACCCTGGCCGAGAGCTTGTTCGATACCGAGGCCAATCTTGTGCGGCTCGACATGTCCGAGTACATGGAGAAGCACAGCGTCAGCCGCCTGATCGGCGCGCCGCCGGGATACGTCGGGTACGACGAGGGCGGCCAGCTGACCGAGGCTGTGCGGCGGAAGCCCTACAGCGTCATCCTCTTCGACGAGGTCGAAAAGGCGCATCCCGATGTTTTCAACACTCTCCTGCAGGTCCTCGACGATGGCCGCATCACCGACAGTCAGGGCAGGACCGTCGACTTCAAGAATACGGTGGTCATCATGACCAGCAACCTCGGCTCACGCTACCTGGTCGAGGCGCTCGCGTCGACCGCCTCCGATGGTGAGGTCACCGACAGCGTCCGCGAGGCTGTCATGACCGACGTGCGCGCGAACTTCCGGCCGGAGTTCCTCAACCGCATCGACGATATCGTGCTTTTCAAGCCGCTGGCGCTGGAGGAAATCACGCGCATCGTGGATCTGCTCCTGACCGATCTCAACCGCCGGCTGGAAGACCGTCGTGTGACAGTCGAGCTCGCGGACGCGGCCAAGACCTGGGCGGCAGAGCGCGGCTACGACCCCACCTACGGCGCGCGCCCGCTCAAGCGCTTTCTCCAAAAGCAGCTCGAGAACCGCCTCGCCAAGGCGCTCATCACCGGCGAAGTGAAGGAGGGCGACACCGTGCGCTTCGACGTGGAAAACGGGGAGCTGGTGAGTCGGTAGGCACACGGCGGACGGCGCGCGGCGGTTGCAAGATTAGCGCCCGAGGTGGTACTTAGTACCAATGCTGATTCGTCTGATTGCGCTCCTGTTGCTGACTTGCCTGATCGTACCCGCCTCTGGGCAGACGGAGGCACCGCGTCCGAACATCATCTGGATCATGTTCGATGACCTTGGCTACACCGATACCGGCGCCTATGGCGAGACGGAGATCCCCACGCCGAACATCGACCGGCTAGCGGTCGAGGGCACCCGGTTTCTGCAGGCCTACTCCGGCGCGGCGATGTGTGCGCCGGCGCGCGCGGTGCTGATGTCCGGGCGGCATACCGGCCGCACCGCTGTCCGGGATAATTTCGCCGAAGACAACTTCGTCATCGGCCTCGAAGACGGTTTGCGCGGGTTCATGCTCGATAGGACGCGTACAGTTCCGATGGTCCTCAAGGCGGCTGGCTACACCACCTGCCTGGCGGGCAAATGGGGCATCGCCGAGCCCGGGACGCCCGGCGTGCCAACCAAAAAGGGCTTCGACGAATTCCGGGGCATCCTCAATCAACGGCGGGCGGACAACCACTTTCCCGAGGTTATCTGGCATAACGACGACCCGTACCCGTTGCCTCTGAACCGAGAGGGGCAACGGGGGCAATACGCCGCTGATGAATTTACGAACTACGCGCTGAGCTTCATCGAGCGCAAACAGGACGAACCTTTCTTCCTGTACCTCGCGTTTTGCATTCCGCACGACGATTTCAATCTTCCCGATCTCGCTCCCTTCGAAGACAAGCCGTGGAGCCATCAGCAGAAAGCGTATGCGCGCATGATCATGGACGGTGACGCGCATGTCGGCCGAATCATGGCCCTGCTCGACGAACTGGAGCTCGCTGACGACACCCTTATCTTCCTCTGCTCCGACAACGGCTCCCTTGCCCGCTACGAGGGCGTGTTCGACTCCGCAGGCGAGTTCAAAGGGCGGAAGTATTCCTTCCACGAAGGCGGCCTGCGGGTGCCCATGATCGTGCGGTGGCCGGGCAAGGTGCCCGCTGGCGCCACCAGCGATGCCATCTGGCACTTCAGTGATTTCCTGCCCACGGCAAAGGCGCTTTCGGGCTCGGAGTTCCCGGTGCCGGGCGCTACCGGCATCAATGTGCTGCCCGCGCTCCTTGGCCAGGAGCAGCCCGAGTTAGAAGAGCGTTACCTCTACTGGGAGGCGCCAAATCAGTACGGCGATCTCAACTTCAAGTACGCTGTCCGCCAGGGCCGCTGGAAGGGTATTCACAAGAACCTCGAAGCCGAAATGGAGCTTTACGACCTTTCAACGGATGTCGGGGAAACGAACAACGTCGCCGCCCAGCACCCGGAAATCGTCGAACGCTTCAAAGCCTTCATGCGGGAGGCGCATCAGCCGTCACCGTTCCATTTTGGACCGCAAGGGAGGTAGCGGCCGCTCATACGCGTCTTGCGTCGAGCCCCGCCTCGTCGTCGCGAACGCCGCCCTGCGCCAAAAGCATCCGAGGCCGCCACGCGGCGTCCAATCTACTGATTTATTCGGTAGGGTGTTATTACGTCTGTCGGGGGCCCCGCTCGCTCTTGGTTACTGCGGAGCTTTTGAGCTGCCCAGCCAGTGCTGGATGACGAAGAATAGGCAGGCGATACCCATGGCGGCGAGGTACAGGCGCAGCGCGACAGCCATGCCGACCCCTGCCGAGACCAGTACCGAGGCCGCTGTCGTCAAAAAGTACACGCGGTCCTCCTGAGGCGCCTTCAGGATGGTGCCCGCGCCGATGAAGCTGACGCCGATCACGATTGCCTGGAGGGTACGGATCGGGTCGATGGCAAATGGCTCTTCGTGGATCTCCGCAACCGTGATGAAGAAGGGCACAAAGGCGCGCGCGAGGATGACGAACAGACAGCACGCGCCGCAAACGGTCATGTGAGTGCGCAGGCCCGCCGGTTTTGCCGCGCTTTCGCGCTCCCAGCCAATTACGGCTCCGAGACCGGCAGCCCCGGTGACGTGCGCCAGGAGAATCAGTTGCTCGATTAGGGTCATGCCTCGCAATTTTGGGAAGCACCGCCCGGAATCCAAGGCTCAAAGGGCCGACCAAACGCCCGCGCTTCGGGTCCGAAACGATTTGGACCGGCACCGGAATCCGCCTATGCGGGATTGCTCCCGGTTTTTCGTCCGTTGGATCCGGTTTTCGCCTGCGGGGTATTTAAAAAAAGCTTGCGCTGTTCTTCGGGAGTTGTTCTTTTCCTCGTTTTCCATGAAAGCGATCATCCAGACCCAGGGCAGCCAGTTCACCGTTCGAGAGGGTGACATCCTTGAAGTGAACCAGTACGTCGACAAGCCAGCTTCCACGTTTGACGAAAATGGCGTGCGCCTGAAAGCATCCCCGCGCGGCGAGGGTGAGATCATCACCATCGACAGCGTCCTGAGCGTCGGAGAGGGCGCCGACATGAAGATCGGCAGCCCCTTTGTCGAAGGCGCGACGGTCGAGGCCAAAGTCGTCGAGCTGCTTAAAGGTGAGAAGGTGATCATTTTCAAGAAGAAGCGCCGCCAGGGTTACCGCCGCCGCAAAGGACACCGCCAACGGCTCGCCCGCATCGAAATTACCAAAATCAACGCCTAATCGCTAACCGCTGACTTCCGATGGCACACAAAAAAGGACAAGGGACCTCCCGCAACGGCCGCGACTCCAACGCACAGCGCCTCGGCGTGAAGCGTTTCGGCGGCCAGACCGTGCGCGCCGGCAACATCGTCATGCGCCAGCGCGGTACGAAGTATCGCCCGGGCCGCAACATGGGGATGGGCCGTGACTTCACGCTCTTCGCGCTGATCGACGGCACCGTCAAGTTCGACAAGGTGCACCGCCGGATTGCGATCGAGCCGTTTACCGCCGGCGCTTCCAACTGACGTTTCCTCTGCCCGTTACCGGGTCTTCCGCAGAACGGCACGCCTTTTTGAGGCCTGCCGTTTTTTGTTGGCGGGCATCCCGATCGCTCCGGAGAACCCCGGGGCCTTCGCAGAGCGGGTGCGCCGCGAAGGCCAATGAAGCTACTGGCGCTTGAGGCTGTAGACGAGCTGGGTACCGTCTTCCATCTGTGCGCGCACCCGCAGCGTGTCGCCGTCGAAGCTCAGGATGGTGCGTTTGGATTCCCGACCAATCTCCGGCTTAATCTGATCGAGCGCCTTCGGCTGGGCGGCGATCTGCTGGCGAGCGAGCTCGTTGGCGGGTTTCGCTTCGCTGGAGACGGTCGTCGAGACAATCGTGTTCCCCTGCAGTTCCCAGGTGGCGTCTTCCTGCACCTCGAAGGCGAGCACCTGATTGACTTGTGGTGCCTCGATGGTGGTCCGGCGGAGGCTCTTGTGGCTCGCGGTGCCGTCGGCGCGGACGATCTGCTCGCCGGTGATTTCGAAGGTTACCTTGACCGAAGGCGGAAAGGGCATGGGCTGTCCGGAAATCTCCTCGAGACGCTCGCGGTCGAGCTTTTCATCGAGCTTCCAGGTGCCGACGAGGTCTTCGGCAGTGACCGAAACGGGCGCCTCTTGGGCCAGGCCGAAGTGAAAGGCGAAAAGGGCCAGAAAGGCCGCGAAAAGGGTCTTCAACATCGCTCGAAAGCTAAGCGGAGCGGGGTCCGGGCTGTCAATCCTCCGCCGCCGGAGCCTGCGGCCAAGGGTGGCGCCGAGGAAGGCCCGCTCTCAAGCCACGCGAATCGAGGTGCTCGATGCATTTGTGTCCCCCGCGAATCGTCAGCTGTCGCGCCGAGCCTCGAGCACGGCGGAAACCGGATTTTTGCCCCGAACGTTTCCTACGTATCACCAAGGCTTGTCAGACTGCTGGCCGGGCGGCTATGCTATCCTCATGGCCCGGATCCTCATTGTCGACGACTATGCGCAGCTGGCGCGCATCCTGAATGCGTTTTTGACGCACGAGGCTCACCAGGTGACGGTGGCCGAGAATGGCGTCGAGGCGTTGAAGCACTTTGAGGAAACGACCTTCGACCTGGTCATTACCGACCTGAAGATGCCCGAAATGGACGGCCTCGAGCTGATCCCGCGGCTCAAGAGCGCCCGCCCCTCGGTCAGGATCATCGCGATCACGGGCAACAAGGGCGGCAACGCTCATGACCGCTTGTTACAAGCCTCGTCGGCGGGTGCCGATGCGGTGCTTCCCAAGCCGTTTTCCCGGCAGGAGTTCCTCGAGGCGTTGGAGCGGCTCACGCCCCCGCAAAAGCCCGCGCCGCCCTCGGCAACCCGCTCGCCGGTACCGGTTTCGCCGGCTGACGCCCCGGCGGAGAGCGAAGCGGGAGCACCAGAATCAAACACTTGATGACTAGATACAGGCCAAAAGCGAAATTTTTGCCCTAAATCTAGCGTCTTGGGCTTGCGTCGAGGCCTCCAGCGGTTTTTGCTCCCGTTGGCCTCGGCGCCGATCTTTTCAACCTTTTTCCTCCAGTCCTGCCCATGGAAACCGTCGACATCAAAATCGGGAACAAGACCTTTCAACTCGACAAGTCCAAGGCCGAAGAGGCCTACGCGGCCAAGCGCGTGATTAATGGCCGCGACACCATGTTTTTCAACATCCTGCCGCTGAAATACCAGTGGGCCTACGATCTGTACAAAAACATGAAGGCCAACCACTGGGAGCCAGAGGACATCCCGATGGGCAAGGACATCGAACAGTGGCGTGACGCCACCGGGTTCATCACCGACATCGACCGGTGGATCATTCAGATGGCGATCGGTTACTTCAGCGCCGCCGAGGGCATCGTGGGTGACAACATCATGCACGTGATCCGCGAGTTGGTCACCGCGCCCGAGCTGAAGCTGGTGCTCGGCCGGCACGCCCACGAAGAGAATATCCATGCCGACAGCCTCGTCTACATGATCAGTTCGCTGGGCATCAACCCGCACGAGTGCGAGGCGATGTTCCGCGACATCCCCACGATCGAGAAGAAGACCGAATACGTCGTCAAAAACAGCCGCTCGCTGCGCCGCGACCTCGACATGACCTCGCTGGAAAACCAGCAGGCGCTCGCAAAGAACATTTTCCTCTTCGGACAGTGCATGGAGGGGACGCAGTTCTACGGGCTCTTCGGCATGGTGCTGAGCCTTTACCGCCAGAACAAGTTCCCGGGCATTGGCCAGATGTTCCGCTATACCCTGCGCGACGAGTCCAACCACATCGAACTGCTGCGCAACCTGCTGATGGACCTCGTAGACGAGAACCCGCAGATCTGGACAGATGAGTTGCAGCAAGAACTGATCGATACCATTTGCGAGGGCGTTGCGCTCGAGAAGGCCTTCATCCGCGACTGCCTGCCGGTCAATGCCGTGGGTCTCTCCGCCGAGGAGTTCGAGCAGTATATCGACTACAACTGCGATCGCCGCCTCGAAGGGTGCGGGCTGCCCCCGCAAAATCCGGGCATTCAGAATCCATTCCCCTGGCTTAGCGAGGTCATCGATACCGGCAAGGAGCAGAACTTCTTCGAGGGCCGCGTTACGGAATACCAAAAGTCCAGCAGCCTCGAGGTCGCCAGCGACGACGAGCTGTAGCGCCCCGAGCCTCATCAAACGGACGTTATGGTCGAAACCTGCCTCCCCGGCGGGTTTTTCGTTGACCGGCTTCCGTGTTCGAGCCGAGTTTTTCGGTGTTATGCAGAACTACTGTCTTATTTCTGCTCGGGGCATGGTTTGCCTCCACCGCGCTCGCTGAATCTACTGAAGAGCGTCGTACCCTCACGACGGTAATTTCCCGTACCGTCACGTAGGATTATCTGGTCTCGCTGCCCTAAGGCTACGATTCGGGGTCGGCACATCCGCTGATCCTCTTTCTCCACGGAAGCGGGGAGCGCGGGGACGCCCTTCGGAAGGTCAAAGTTCACGAGCCGATCGAGCCCGTCCGTCGAATGGGCCTGCCCTTCATCGTCGTCGGCACCGCAGTGCCCGAAAGACGATGGCTGGACCGAAGAGGCCCTCGGCGACCTGTTGGACAAAGTCGAGGCCGACTATGCGGTCCACGCTGACCGCATCTACCTCACCGGGCTCAGCATGGGCGGTTACGGCACGTGGGCGCTTGCCAGTTTGGGGCCGGAACGCTTCGCGGCTATCGTGCCGATTTGCGGTGGCGGTCGTGCCCGGGATGCGGCGAAACTCGCGGAGCTCCCGATCTGGGCTTTTCACGGCGCGCGCGATTCGGTGGTCCGGCTCGAGGAGATGCAAGCCATGATCGATCGGGCGAAAGCGGATGGTGGCAAGCCACGGCTGACCGTTTACCCCGACCTTGGGCACAACAGCTGGACGCGGACCTACGACAATCCAGAGCTCTACGCCTGGCTCTTGAGCTGAGTGCGCGGTAAAGACGCAACCGTTGAGTAGCGCAAAGGCTCGGCGGATTTTTTTCCTGACGTTGCAACACAGCGCGCGCATTATCTGCGGGTGGATTCGACGAACCAGGGAGAACAGGACCAAAACCCAGGCGGCGAGGATGCGGCATCGGCCGCAGCAGAGGGGGCCGAAGAGCGCCCGGCGGCTGAAGCGACGGCAAATGCCTTTGCGGAGCTGGACTGGCTCCCGCTGGGGCAGGGGGTGCGCATCCTGGCGGCACACGAAGCTGGCCTGGTGGCACTCGAGAAGCCGGTAGGCGTGTTGTCTCACCCGAATCGCACCAAAGAGCAGCGCCGCAGCTTGTTGACCTGCCCCTACCGGCTCGAGGAGCAGGTTTTCGAGGTCGGTGAGCGCGCCGTTCACCTGCTTCACCGGCTCGATTCGGCGACTAGTGGCGTCCTCTTAATTGCCCTCGACGAGCGCCTGGCCGATGCGGTGCGGGCAGCCTTCGCGGAGGATAAGGTCAGCAAGACCTACCTCGCTGTCGTCAAAGGGCGCCCCTCACCGAATGTGGGCATTTGGACGGACAAGCTCCGCAAGGCCCGGAAAGGCGGCCAGGTGCGGGCGCAGACCGGCTCAGGCGGTCTGCCCGCCAAAACGCAGTATCGCTGGCGCCGGAGTGACCCCAACGGCGTCGGCCTGTCGCTGGTGGAGCTGCTGCCGCAAACGGGCCGCACGCACCAGCTGCGCGCCCAGTGTGAGCGCCACGAGTGCCCTATCCTCGGCGACAAGACCTACGGCGACTTTTCCTGGAACCGCCGCGTCTTCGCCGTCGGCGCCCCCGACCGCCTTTACTTGCACGCGGCCAGGCTGGCGCTCGAGGTGAAATTCGACGGACAGATGATCCGCTTCGAGGTGGAGAGCCCACCGCCGGGGAGCTTCGCGAAGCTAATGAGCCGCGACCCCGCGCTGCGCAATGGCTGGCGGGGCGAGCTCTCCGCGCAGGGTCTCAACGAGCCCCTCTGGCGCAAGACCCAGCGCCAACTCAAGGCCCGACCCGACCCGCTGAAGCAGTTCCGGCGAGGCCGGTAGCGCTCCCCGCCTCGCCGTCGTGTTCGCCACGGGTCGTCGGAAACCTCAACGCCTGAGCGTCGGATTTCCGTCGTTCGCGCTGCAAATCACAGCTCCACGACAACCTCGTGGGTGCCATGGTCGAGGGGCAGGGTGGTGCCTTCGAGCGGTTGACCGTTGAAGGTGATGCGCTTGGGTCCCTTGCCGCCTTCGGGGCGGTTGTGCAGGGTGATACGGTATTCAGAACCGCGGAAGCGCCGGGTAATCTTCGCTTCCGGCAGGGCTTTCGGCAGGCAAGGGTCGATGACGAGGCCGTCGTAGCCGCGGCGGGCGCCGAGAATGTGCTCGATGAGCAATTGTGCGAACCAGCCAGCGGTGCCGGTGCGCCAGGCGTAGCCTTTCTGGCCGTAGTTCTGCGTCACGCTCGAGTAGCTGTTGACGTAGCTGAACGGCTCGGCACCGGATTTGCCGATCGGGTTTTCCGGGTTGTCGGGCGTCACCTTCCTGAAGGTGCGCCACGCTTGCTCGGCCCTTCCGAGGTGGCAATCGGCGACGCCCTTGAAGCCGGCGGCGTGGTTGTAGCAGCCGCCGTTTTCGCCAAAGCCGGGCAGCCGCGCCGACACCTGGCCAACGCGCGGGTCGTACTCCTCGTAGGGAGGGTTGCAGATGCGGAAGCCAATGTCTTCCTCCAGCATCTCGTCGACTTTGGCCATGATCGCCTGCCCGCGCTCCGGGTCGGCGACTCCGCTAAGGACGGCCCAGCTTTGCGGGTTGAGGAAAATTTTGCCGTACTTGGCGTCTTTGGAGCCTAGCCGATAGCCGTCTTCGCAGACGGTGCGGATGTACCATTCGCCGTCCCAGGCCTCGGCGTTAAGGTGTGCCTTGAAGCGGTCGTACACCTGCTTGGCCTCCTCGGCGAAGTCGTTGTGACCCGCGCGGCGGGCGAGCTCGGCCATCTCTCGGGCGCCGAGGCACAGTTGCAGGGTCACGAAGATGCTCTCGCGATCACCGCTGGCTTCGGTCGCCTCAAGCCCGTCATTCCAGTCGGCGTAGTGCTGTCGGACAAAGCCGTGCTTGCCGGTGTCGCTGGCCAGGTAGCGCAGGGCGCGCATGGCGTGGTCGAGCACATTGCCCTTGTCATTGGATTCGAAATACGGCACCTCGACTTCCAGCAGCGGAAAGTTTCCGGTTTCCTGAATCAGCATCGGCAGTGTCTGCAGAATCCAGGCGGGCTTGTCGGAATATTTGTGGCGGTTGAGCGGGCGAAAGCCGTGCGGCACGGAGCCGTCGGGAAACTGGCTGGCCAGAGCGCGGACGAGGTTGGCCTCCGCAGCGGCCGGGTTGCACATCACCAGCGCCTGATCGATCTGCAGGTTGTCGCGGAAGCCGCTCTTGTTGATCAGGTAAGTGTAGAGCTGCTTTTTCAGGAAAATGTTGAACAGGCCGTTGTAGAGCTCGTGCCCGACATCGACGCTCCAGGCCTTGCCTTGCTCGTCCTCGACCTGCTTGACTTCATCGCACCAGGCGTCGAGCTGCTCGGGCTTGAGGTGCCTGGCCAGGCTCACGGCTTCTTCGGGCCCGGTACACTGGCCGATAATGAAATCGGCGCGCTTGCTTTCGCCGGGGGCCAGTTCCAGCTTCACCTGTACAATCCCGGCGCAGTCCGGCCCGTAGCCGGAACGGCCATCGCAGTTCCAGCCCCAAAGGATTTTCGGCGCGCTCATGCTGTAGTCCAGCCGAGTGAAGTGATCGCGGTAGGCGTTGGCGTTGAAGAAGTCGCCCAGCGTAATGAGAAATCCGTTAAAGCGATCGGTGGGGCAGTCCTTGTGGCGGTTGCGCACGACAACGCCTTTTGCCTCCGGTACTACCTCGCCAAAGTTCTCCTTCCACACGCCCTTGCCCTCGTGGTTCGTGCCGGTGAGCTGGAACATGGCGTAACTGAAAATGGATACCCTGCGGGGGCGATCGCTTTCATTGGTCACGGTGACGGTCGTGCATTCGAGGGGCAGGTGCCGCGGCACGAAGACCCGCTGGTGTGCGTGCAAGCCGCCGCGCCGACTTTCCAGCACGATCTTCTCGCAGTGGAACTCGACATTGCGGTCGTCCACGTTCGCTGGCGCGGGCAGTCCGCTCGGGCAGAAGACGTCGTTAGTCTCGTCGTCGCGGATGTAGTGGTATTTCTGGTCGTAGTTGACGAGGCTGACCGTGGTGCCGTCGGCATCGCGGATCCAGATCGGGCCGTCGTTGCAGTGGGCGGTTTCCGCGTACATTTCGCGGCCATCGTTGGCGATGGCGCTGCAGTGCAGGTTCCACCATTTGTCGGGCGGTTCCGCCGTCAGGCGAAAGCAGCGCGCGTTTTCGTCGAAGTGACCGTAATCGGAGAAACGTTTCGAGGCGTCCATAGACTTCGACGGATTGCAGCGACAACTGCCTCGCCGGGGCGAGCCGGAAATTGCGGAAACGGTTGAACCGGACGCGGGCGAGCCGGGGCGTTTTTGCGTCGACGCCTCTTGGGGAGCAGTCGGGTGGGCTCGGTCTAGCGCGGGGAAAGGTTTTGAAGTAACCGGGCAAATGCCCCGAAAACGAGCTCCGACCCCCTCTATAAGGAGAGATTCCCGATCTCGCGGACAAGTGATAGAGCTCGGGCGTCCGCCGACGCGTTCCCTTCGTCGCCCCGTGGCTTCTTGGGCACACCCTGGCACCCGCGCAACCCTACCACGATGACGAGTTCCCGCGGGCGTAACGGCACGCATTGGGTAACGCCACGCTTTGGTTGTACCGGCTAATACGTTCTAAAATAGGAAATACCTTGTAGAATTTTGTTGACGAACCGTGCTCTTGTTCGAAATTCTAGGGGGTATGGACGAGCTTTTGGAGTGGAAAGACCGGATTGAGCAGATGAACTCCGACCAGCTGGAGGCTCTGGGGTTGCTGGTCGCCGTCCGGCGGCGGCAGTTTTCTGCGGCCCACCGGCTTGAGCTCACCCGCATGCTCGACGACGGGGACCACACTAACTGGATGGATGACGCCGACATCTTCGAAGCGCTCGGTTCCCTGAACAACAGCGAATATCGGGAACTGCTCAACTTCCTGATTATCCTGGGCGAGAACGATCACCCGCGCGGTATCTTTGTTGAAAAGGACTATCGCGGTCGGGACATTCAGGTTGCGATTGCCGGTCGTTCGGTCGTGTACTACTACGTTGAGGATGATTCGAATGTCGTCCGGATCCTTCGGGTGACGCCCTCGCGCGGTTATCGCCCCCGCTTGCCTACCGGCCTCGCCCTGGGTGAAGCAATGGGCCCCGGGGCGGCACACGGTCAGGCTGTCCGGTCGGCAGCGCATTGAGGACCCGGGCGAACGCCCCGTGTCGCATTTGTGTTGCACGCGCAGGCGCGCCTTCACTACGCCATCGGGTAAAAGCATGGCGGAAAAGGAATTTGATCTCATCGTCATCGGCTCCGGGCCGGGTGGTTACGTTGCGGCGGTGCGCGCGGCACAGCTTGGCTTGAGGACGGCCATCGTGGAAAAGGAGCACCTGGGAGGCACCTGCCTCAATGTCGGCTGCATTCCGTCCAAGAGCCTCCTGCACTCCACGGAGCTGCACCACCAGGCCCGCCACCACGGCGGCAAGCACGGCCTCGTGGCCAGCGAGCTTGGCGTCGACCTCGCCGCCATGATGCGCACCAAGGAGACGATCGTCAGCCAGCTGCGGCAGGGGGTCAACGGCCTGCTGAAAAAGCAC
>JBHJGW010000175.1:0-16125 GCA_050331415.1 Opitutales bacterium
GCGAGCACAGGGCGCGTCACACTCGCAGTCGGGCCCGCACGGGCAAGCCGCCGCCTGTACTGCCGGAATCTCAGAGGCGCAGCAGCCGGCAGGCCCAACCGACGCGGGCAAAGTCATCTTGCCGGGCGCGGAGGCCTTGGAAGCCGCAGCCTGGACTTCGTCCGCAGGGATGCAGCAGGCCTTCTCGGACGCGGCGACGCTGCTCGTTGAACTGCAAGCGGCAACAGGGCCTTCACAAGCCGCCGCGGTCGCCTCGCAGGTGGCGGCGGGGACAGAAGTTGCTGGCAAAGTGCAACAGGAGCCGGCGGGACCTGCCGCCTTGACCGGCGCACCGCAGCTTTCCGAAACGGGCTGTTCAAGGTCTTCCTGAACGAGGGCGCGTAAAGCGCCTTCGGAGCCGGTTGCTGCCTGCTGGGTAGCAGACGGTGCCTCGTCGCAATCGGAAGCTTTGCAATTCACCGGGGTTTCCAAGGCTGCAGGCTTGGGCGCATCGCTAACATTTGACGCTGGAATGGCAGGACCGGCGTAATCGCTCGAGACGGCGGAAACTTGGAGCTCTTTTGACGCGCAACACCCGGCATCAGCCGGGGAAACAGCCTGAGCGGGGACGGCGCCAATCAAAACGATAGCGACAGCAAGCAAGAACGTGGGCATCTGCATCATAAGCCAGAAGATTAGGATAAAGGGCGTTTCAGTGCAAACGCTCGTTTGTTACATTTGTGGACAAGAAACCTGGTAGCAAGCCCACAGGAGCTGCGCAGGTTCTTTCCCCATCGCGAATGAGCCAAGGTGTCTCCTGAACTGACCCCTGGAACTCGTCTAATCGACACGGCCCCGGAACATTGGTTTCGCCCCGGCGATCAGATGTGGTACATTGGCGGCTCGCCGGCAGTCATACAATCGCGCAGCGTTGCCTTTTGAGCAGCCTGCTCGAAGGTATTGGAAAGGCCGGACCAAACGGCCCGAACGCCCTCCCCGGACTGCCCTTGAGCACTGACCTGGGCGGCGATCATCTCAGGGTCGATCGCTTGGATGATATCGCGCAGGGTCACGTCATCGGGCGGGCTGGCGAGGCAGTAGCCACCCTGTTTGCCACGCTTGCTGTTGATCAACCCGCTGTTGCGCAGGTCATTCAAAATCTGAACGAGGTAGTTGGAGGGGATCGCCTCGAGCTTGGCAAGCGTCTCGATGTGCGCGAGTTGCTCCGTCCCAAAAGTGCGACCAAGCTGGGCAAGCACACGACAGGCATATTCTAGTTTCAACGAAATTCTCACGAGCAATCGGGGTTTCTACTCTAGAAACTGAAATCCCCCTTTTTGCGCGGAAGGTCAAGCGACTTTCGCCTAAGCCGGTTACGGATTTTCGTTTGATAGGTGCTCGACTGTAGTTCGGGCGCAAGAATCCGCGCTGTGCAGGGATTCCCGGCAGCCTCCGGACAGCCGGATAACGGCTCTGCCTTTAGTTTTCAGCGCCGGTATCCGCCCCGTTTTCGGCAGCGGAACTTTCGGATGCGGCGCTTTCGGATTCGCCAGCTTCTTCGGCTTCCTTGCCTTCTGGGGCATCTTCGCCTTCGGCCGGGCTATCGCCCGCAGCTTCTGCTTCACCTTCAGCTTCCACTTCGCCTTCCGCATTCTCTGCCTCGGCGTCGCCTGCGTCCTCGCCATCGGCTGCGGCTTCCTCACCTTCGGCTGCTTCGCCGGTGGCCGCGTCGATCTGGGCCTGGCCAGCGCCTTGGGCGTCGAGACTATGAATTGCGAGGAGCTCCTCAGCGGTCCATTCCCCGGCACGATCGGCGACAGCCGCCCGGGCCTCTTCGATCATCGCCTGCGTAATTTGAGAGGCATCGTTGCCGAACGACCTGCGCACGTAAGTTGCTGCCGCGGCGATGTCGCGGTCGCGCCAGCCAGAGCCGTTCTCACCGTAGGATGGCATCAGACCCTGGTATTGCGCGCCTTTTACCTCGATGGGACCCTGCAGACCGCGGAGCAGGATTTTAAGGATCATAGCCGGCTCCGTGGTGACCCAGCGTGAACCCGCCAACGGGGGGTAGACGCCCGCGAGTCCGTTGCCGTCGGATTGGTGGCAGGCGGCGCAGTTGGCGCTGTACAGGGTAGCCCCCCGGTCCATCTGCCAGTCCACGGCGTAGTAGTCGACCTCAACCTCGTCACCGGTTTCGACAGCATATTCGGCACCGGGGCTGAACACGTCCGCCCGCCATCCGCCGGTGTAGTCGGCCAGATAGTATCCCGCCCAAGCGAAGAGGATAAAGATCCCCCACATGAGCGCCATGGGCACCGGCTTGTAAAGCTCGACCGGCTCGGACTTCTCCCGCATGAGCTGGCTGTGCCGCTCCTGGAGGTTAAGATCCTCGAAGCGCCCCGGCTCCATTTCCGGATAGTCGACGCTGCGGGCGTCCTTGAGCTTGTCAGGGTCGTCCGTTTTGGGCGGTTTGGCGTTGGGATCGCTCGGCTCGCTCATGGGTTATTCCGGGCGGGAAGATTCGGGCAGATCATAATCGAGCCGCAAGCTCTGGAGGTAGGCGACCAGCGCCTCGGCGCGCGGACTCGGCACCCACTGGTAACCCTCCGGAGCCTGGTCCTCGGGAAAAGAATCAGGAATGCGCAAGGCGTCCGGTGCGGGCTCATCTCCCTTGATCGGCTTGAGATCGTAAAGGAAACGATACGGCGGCATGATGGAGCCCTCAGAGGTGATCTGCGGGTTAAAGAGGTGCAGGTGTTGCCAATCGGTGGTCTTGCGCTGGCCAACCGCCATCAGGTCAGGGCCCGTTCGCATGGTGCCAAGCATCACCCGGGGCTCGAAGATGTAGTCGCGGGGAACAGACTGGCGCTCGCCCCAGCCACGGGCAACATCGGCGCCGAAATCGTCACCGCGAGTCTGCTGACTGTGGCAATAGACGCAGCCGAGGTCGGCGTATACGAAGGCTCCCTCCTGCGCGAGACCGCTACGGGCCTGCGGCTGCGGGATTTCACCCTCGGACATGGCTGCCGGCTCCAGCGCGCCGAACTGGAGGTGCCCAGCCAGCACGAGACCCATCCACGACGCCGCCAGCGTCAGGAAAATGCCAAAGAAAAGTACGGGTAAACGGGTCATGCGTTAACCGGAGCCCTCCTTTCGAGGTATTCGGGAGACAGCAGGGTTGCGCCGCCCTCGCGTTGACTGAGGCGCCCACCCTTGAGCATCCAGAAGAAATTCACGGCAAAAACGACGTGACCCACCGTCAGAAGGATCCCCGAAAGTGACCGCGCGACAAGATACGGCTTGATCTGGCCAACGATGGTCATCTGGCCGAGCTCGCCGGAGACGTAGGGCACATCGGCATTTTGGGGCTGGTTGAGCAGCAGACCCTGCTCCCAGCCACCCCAGTGGAGGGCGCCAAGCATAAGCACCATGCCCCAAAAGACCGACCAGAAGTGAAGGCGGATAAGGCCCGCCGACGGCCATTCGCGATTGAGCAGGCGCGGCAGCATGAAGTAGATGCCGCCGAACATAACCGCCGTGAAAAAGGCGTAAACCCCCTGGTGTGCGTGGCCAACGGTCAGCTGGGTGAAGTGAGAAATCTCATTAACCTCGCGCAAGGCCATGGCGGAGCCCGCCAAAGACACTGCAGTGTAATTGAGCCCGCCGAACACGATGAAGCGCAGGGTCGGGCTCGCCCATACGGCACGCGCATTACCGGCGGCCGTCATATGGTGATTGATCGCCGTGACGACGACCGGAATGACCATCATCACACTGGCAACCGTTCCCACGGAGGTCATCCAGACAGGCACCGGACCGCCAATCAAGTGGTGCAGCCCAGCCCAGTTGTAGAACAAGGCGAGCGTCCAGAAGCCGAGGATCGAAAGGTAGTAGGAATAAATCGGACGCCCGATTACCTTCGGCAGCAGGTAATAGATCGCCCCTAACGCCATGGGCGTGAGCCACAACCCCAGGACATTGTGCGCGAACCACCAGTTGGTCACCGCCTGAATCGTGCCCCGGGCCGGGAACCACAGGATTATCATTTGCGCAATCGTGTAGAGCCAAGGGAACCAGAACAGCGCCGCGAGAAAGTACCACTGCGAAACATAGACGTGCCCCGTGTCGCGGTACCGAAAGCACAGTACTCCCCAAAGCCCGATGAGAACATAGCTCAGGGCCAGGACCGGGGCGATCTCGAAGGGCATCTCCAGCCACTCCACAGATGTCAGGCCTCCGCTGAGGATGCCGGCAATGCCAACAGCCACAGCGATGTTCCAGACGACGCCCGCCGCGTACAGCAGGCCGCCGTGGCGCACTGGCGTCCGGCAAAGCCGAGCCATGATCCACAGACACACTGCGAAAATCGCATTGTTGCTCCAGCCATAGATCATGGCGTTGAGGTGCGCGGAGCGAGAACGCCCGTGGGTAAAGGCGGCATCTAGGTTGTAGTAGATGCCTTTGAGCAAGCCCGGCGTTTCCGGACCCACCAGGGTCGACAATGCCAGGAAGTCCGGGTCGTGCATTTTGATGGAAGCCAGGACCGCGAACAGCGTCCCGAAGAGCAGCCAAAAGATTGCGAAGATGAGGAAAAACAACCCCGGTCCGCGCATGGACTGGTCGATCTCACTCAGGCGCACCTTCGCCTGCGACGAGTCGGGCGAAACGGCTTGGGGAGAATCATGCGAAACAGAAGCGTCCATCGAGCTATACAGAGAAAAGAGAGAGCCGCGGCGTGTCACCAACCGGATGCTTAAATCAAGCGCCCTTATGATTGGAATTCTTAGTGCTTTCCGGGAAAATGATCGAGTTGCTTACCTTCGGGTTCTTCCTCGTCGAAGATCACACGGGAGCCTTCGTCGAGGTTCTTGAATTGGCCGTTACGCACCGCCCAGCGGAAGGCCCAGGCAAAGCCGATGACGATAATCAGGCCGACAAAGCCCAGGGCGGCCATCGAGAGGTACCATTTCAGTTCGATATCCATTCCTCACGGTTCATTCACCGGCCTCGGTCGGCAATTCCGAGCCATCGTATTTTTTGACGACGAGATCCATTGCCCGTTCGATCGGCAGGCGCACGGTCCCCTCCTGCTCGTTGATCCAGGAATACTCGATCATTTCCCCGGCAGTTTCCAGCCGCAGGGTTTCCAGGCGCTCGGAGCGGTATTGGGCGGCATCGACATCCGGTGCCTCGGGCAGATTTGGAATATAGACCACCGCGACGATGATCGCGAAAATGGCCATGCACCCGATCACCGCCGCACTGGTGACCAGCAGGTCGCGACGCTTTTGGTCGCGCATGTCACTGGAGGTTTCGTTTGCCATGAACTTGAAAAGGAAAGGGGCACATCGGGCTCGCCGGGCCGAGCCACGAAGCCATCGTTGGAAGTGTCGTTATCGAGATCGAAGCGGCGCTTAGAGGCTGGCGTTGAGGCTTTCACGGATGCGCGGATCGCGCAGCGGGATGGGCTGGTGGCGCTGCATGCTCCGCAGCATTGCCCAGAGGACGATACCGCCGACACCAACCAGCGCGGCGAGGTCGAACACGGAAGGAAGGAACTCCTGGACCACATACGCGCCCTCGGGGCCGCCTTCCACCCCCCGCTCGCGCGGAAGGATGTTGTAGTAATAATCGAAGAGGGAGAAGACGAGAATCCACACGCTGACAGCGAGAAGGCGTTTGGCGTCGACCTTGGTCCGATGCCACAACAGCGCCAGGAATGGCAACAGGAAGTAGCCGAAGATCAGGGTAAGCCCAACCCACCACCAGCTGTTGAGAGAGCCGTCCTTGCTGAGCATACGAAGGTTGTACCAGAAGGTTTCCTCCGGAATGTTGGCATTGTAGATCAGGTAGTACTGGCAGAAAGCGATGTAGGCCCAGAACACCGTAAAGGCTAGCTTCATGCAGCCGAGGTAGTAATAATGGGCTTCGGTGATGATGCCGCGAAGGGCGCCCTTTGTCCCCAACACGAAGCAGACAACGACCGTGAATGCCAGGCCCACCCGCATGGCCCCGGCGAAAAACCACACCCCGTACATGGTCGAGAACCAGTGGAAAGACAGGCTCATGTAGAGGTCGAACGCGGCGAAAGTCATGCACAACGCGGTCGCGATGACTCCCACCGCAGCCGTTTTGCGGGCACCGGAATAGTTGCCCTTCCACGGGAACTGGTCGTTCTCCATTGAGAAATACCGGAACAGAAAGGCGAGTACACTGAAAACGCCGAAGTAGCCGATGAGCCGAACGAAGAAGAACAGGTTGTTCAGGTAGGGCTCCTTCCGCTGGAAAAGCACGTCGGCGCCCACCGGCATGGGGTGCTCGCCGAGCAACACATGGTCTTTGACCATCCAGTTCCACAGCGGAGCGGAGTCTCCGAAAACGGCCATTGCCAGCGGCACGATCGCCACCGGCAGGATCAGCAGGAACATCCAGGGAAAGCCAGCGATAACATGCTCCCATTGGCGGCGCACGATGGTTGACCAACCCGCGTCGAAAATGTAGCTGAGCATGACCAGGAACAGGCAACCGATCAGGATGGCGAACCAGAAGGTGTAGCCCAGCAGCCACGATTGCCCGTAGCGAACGGGATCGACGAACAGGCCGATGAACGCCACGAGCAAGCCGGCCATCCCGGCCAGCAGAGCCAGCTTCGGGTAGTTGCTGCCGCGCTGCCCGGCCACGGAGCCAGCGTCAGCGACGGGATTGAGGGGAGAGGCGGAAACGTCGACGGAACTCACGGCGCTAAAGTTGGTTGCGTTGGTTTTCGGGGACGTCTTCGAGGGTGCCGTTGGCAGCGAGCTGCAGCGCGCGCACGTAGGCGACCACGGCCCAGCGTTCGTACGGGGTCAGCTTGTCGCGATACGGGTACATGGTGTTCCACCCGTTCGTGATGCGGTCCCAAAGCTTCCCTTCGGAATAGTCGATATAGGTCTGCGACGTCAGGTTTGCGACGTTGCCGAAATAGCCGCGGGTCATAGCGTAATCCGACCCGTCGCTCGCGACGACTCCGTTACCGGCTCCCGTGGGGCCGTGGCAAACCGTGCAGAAGATGTCGTACTTCTCACGCCCGAGCTGCAGGAGCGTTTCGTCGACCTCCACGGGGAAACGATCGACAAACTCGCCGTCCGCGCCCTTGCCCGTGTAGAGCGGTTCATTCTGAGCGACGGGGTACTCGTAGCCGTCGGTGAAAATCTCATCGAGCTCGAAGAGGTGCCCACGGGCCACGGTTCCCGCCACCGGCTGGCGGTCGTTGCGGGCGTCTTCGTAAAAGTCGTTGGACATCTGCGGGTGGTACTTGGCCTGGATGTCCATATCCGGGAAAAGATACAAGGGCGGCTCGTCAAACGTTTGGCCACGCCAGCCCAGCAGCAGGAACGTGCAAATGACGGCGAGCGCCCAGAACATGAAGAAATAACGCATCATGGCGAGCAAAGGCTAAATACTGGCTTCCACCTGGCTGACCTTCAGCGCGCCGAGCCCTTCGAGAAAGGCCCGGGTCTTGGCGGGGTCGAATTTCGGGTCGGAGGACTCGACAACGATGAAATAAGTGTCATCGCCGCATTTCGGGAAGTTGTCGTAATCGAAAATCGGGTGGTGGTGGCGCGGGAGCAGATTCATCGTGAACATGCCGCCGAGGGTGCCGAAGGCTGCCAGCAGGATGGTCAGCTCGTACATCACCGGGAACGGGAAGATCGGCGACCAGTACGGTTTCCCGCCGACGATCAGCGGGTAGTCGTAGGCGTTCATGTACCAGGTAATGAGGCAACCGAGGGTGAACCCGGTCACGCCTCCGATAAACGTGAACAGCGGCACCTTCGAGCGTTTCAGACCCATGGCGGCGTCGAGGCCGTGCACGGGCAACGGCGTAAAGCAATCCCACTGGGAAAAGCCTTCGTCACGGCATTTTTCTGCAGCGTGCACAAACTCGGGCGTATCGGTAAACTCCGCGACGAGGCCGTAGGTCGACTTGGTTGGGGATTCGTTGGCCATTTCCGTTCAGGCAGAAAAGGGGTTAATGGTGGGTCAACGGAGCGGTTTCGGGAGCGCCGGCACCCTGCGTGCCGGTTCCGTGGCCGTGGGCGTCGGCCTGCTTCATCACTGCTTTGACCTCGCCCATCGGCATCATCGGCAAGAAGCGAACGAACAGCAGGAAGAGGAATCCAAAGAGCCCGAACGTGCCGAAGAAGGTGAAGATGTCCACCAGCGTCGGGCTGTAGTAGCCCCACGACGCTGGCAGGAAGTCATTCGCGAGCGAGGGGACCGTGATCACGAAGCGCTCGAACCACATGCCGACATTCACGAAAGCACAAATCACCCACACGAGAACGGTATTCTCGCGAACCTTCTTAAACCAGAAAAGCTGAGGACTGATGACGTTGCAGGAGATCATGATCCAGTAGGCCCACCAATACTGACCGAAGGCGCGGTTGATGAACGCGAAGCCTTCGTACTGGTTGGCGCCATACCAGGCGATGAAGAACTCCATCGCGTAGGCGTAGCCCACCATCGAGCCCGTCGCCAGAATGATCTTGGTCATGCAGTCGATGTGGTACTGCGTGATCAGGTCGTGCAGGCCGAAGATGGCCCGCAGCGGCAGCATGAGGCTGAGCACCATGCCGAAGCCGGAGAAGATGGCACCCGCAACGAAGTACGGTGGAAAGATAGTCGTGTGCCAGCCCGGGAGGTTCGAGGCGGCGAAGTCGAACGAAACGACGGTGTGCACTGAAAGCACCAGCGGTGTAGCGATGCCCGCGAGCAGCAGGTAGGCCATCTCGTAATTGCGCCAATGCCGGTTGCTGTTGCGCCAGCCCATCGCGAAGAAGCCATAGATCCACGCTGAGAACCTCTTGCCTGCCAGCCAGGCACGGTCGCGCATCGTGCCGAGGTCAGGCATCAGGCCCATGTACCAGAACAGCACCGAAACCGTGCCGTACGTCGAGACCGCGAAAACGTCCCACTCGAGAGGGCTGCGGAAGTTGGGCCAAATCCAGTTGGCGTTGGGCGCGGGCAGGAGGAAGCCCGGCCAGATCGCGTACCAGACACGCCCAGTATGAAACAGCGGAAAGATGCCCGCACACACCACCGCGAAGATAGTCATTGCCTCCGCCGCACGATTGATCGAGGTGCGCCATTTCTGCTTGAGCAGACACAGGATCGCGGAGATCAACGTGCCGGCGTGGCCGATACCGATCCAGAAGACGAAATTGACGATCGCCCATCCCCAGTACACCGGGTGGGTCAGGCCCCAGACGCCCACACCCGTGCTGACCAGCCAGACGAGGCCGATCAGAGTGAACGAGGCCATCCCGGCGCAGATAGTGAACAGCAGCCACCACCAGGCGGGGGCGCGGCCCTCGGGGATACCGCAGATTTTCTCGGTTACCCAGTTAAACGACCGGTTACCGAGGACCAGCTGGCGGCGCGGGACGTCGACCGGCTTGACCTGGGCGAGCAACTTGTCGCGTTGCGCCTGGGCTTCGGGGGAGAGGGCGGGTGAGGCAGCGTGAGCCATGATTCGCGCGTCGAAGGTGCGGGAAAGTTCAGTTAATGGGAATCGTGGGCCGGGACTTCGTCGCCGTGCGCGGGTCCGTGGTGGCCATTGTCGCCATGATGACCGTCGTGGCCGGCGCCATGGCTGTCATGCGCGTCGCCGTGACCGTTGTGGCCGTGATCGCCGTAGTGTTCATGCGGGTTCGCGGCATCGAACTCCTGGCGGCTGTACGGCTGCTTATGGGCGCCGGGCATCGCCGGATTCGGGTTGCGCAGGCGGGCCAGGTAGGTCGTGCGCGGTCGCACGTTGAGGTAGCCGAGCAGCGAGTAGTCGCGGTCGAGCGCCTTGAGCTTCGACACCTCGCTATTGGGGTCCGAGATGTCGCCGAAGACAATTGCGCCGGTAGGGCAAGTCTGCTGGCAGGCCACCTTGATGACGCCGTCTTCGACGTGCGTGTCGGCCATCGCACCCGCCTTTGAGGCGTCGACCTTGTGCTGAATCTTCGCTTCCTGGATCCGCTGCACGCAATACGTGCACTTTTCCATGACGCCGCGCATTCGCACCGTGACGTCCGGATTGGCCTGCTGGCGGGTCAGCTCACTGGCGTCGGTGTCGTAATAATTGGGGGCAATCGGGCCCTGGTAATATTTGCCGCGCAGGCGCTTGTTGTAATCAAAGAAATTGAACCGGCGAACCTTGTAGGGGCAGTTGTTCGCGCAGTAGCGCGTGCCGACGCAACGATTGTAGGCCATCACGTTGAGGCCCTCGCGGTCGTGAACGGTCGCATTGACCGGGCAGACCTGCTCGCAGGGTGCCAACTCGCAGTGGACGCAGGCCAAGCCCATGAAGGAAACCTGAGGATCCTCGGGAATGGCGTTGGTCGGCAGGCTCGGATCAGCGGAATAATAGCGGTCGAGACGGATCCAGTGCATCTCACGGCCTCGCGAGACCTGGTCTTTGCCGACGATCGGAATGTTGTTCTCACTCTGGCAGGCAATGACGCAGGCGTTGCAACCGAGACAGTTGTTGAGGTCGATCGCCATGCCCCACTGCTGAGGCTCCTTGTACGCCTCCTTCCCCTCTTCGGTGTTCCAGGCTTTGTAGTTTGGCGGTGGCGCGGAAATCTGCGGCGGATCGTAGAGCGAACCGCCGCGGGGTGTCGTCAGCGCCTTCTCCTGGACCGAAGCGTCCTTGGCGGCGCCGTAGATGGCCGGCGAATGCGCTTCGGCGCCGATCTCGTCGACAAAATCTGGATGGTCGTGGTAGAAATCTGCATTGGCCTCGCGGATGATCGCCCTGCCCTCCATCGACCAGTGTTCCTGCGTATTGGCGATGGGAAAAAGATCGCCGTCGAGCACCTCAATGCTCGCGCCCGTGGCCATCGCCTGGGCGGTGGAGCTCATCAGCGGATACACATTGAAGCCGATGCCATCGCCCTTGCCAGGGTCGTGCAGGCGGGTGCCGATGGCTCCCGTCACCTCCCGCCCGAAGCCGAGGTGCAGCACCACCGTCCAGTCAGCGAGACCGGGCTGGATGTGCAACGGCCCCTCAACCGTGCGATTGCGGAGCTGGATGCGCCCCATCCGCGCGAACTCGCGCCCGCGCTGAAAACTGTTCTTGTTTTGATCGGGCAGGATGCCGAGTTTCCCCGCGAGCTTGGGGCTAACGAGGATCGCGTTATCCCACGTCAGCTTGGTCATCGGGTCCGGACACTCCATCAGCCAGCCGTTGTTGTTGTAACGGCCATCAAAAGCGTGCGGGCTGGGCAGGAAGCGCAGTTCCAGCGAATCCTCGCCGACGGTTGGCAGCGAAAGGTCCGCCCGAGCCGCAACCTCCATGGCTTCGCCAACATCGGGCAGACTGGTAATGCCCGGGTATTCCGTGCCGCTGAGAACGCCCTCGGCGAGCCAGCTGTCGAACGCGAGCTGCGAATCGTCGCCCGTGATCTGGCGGAAGGTGTCGTGAACGGCCTTGTAGCCGCCATCGCCCTCGATTTCGCCCGTGCCGAGAAGTTCGAGCAGCTCGGTTTCGGAAAACGTCTCGAACAGAGGCGAAATCATCGGCTGCACGGGAACGTAGGTGCCATCCCAGGCACGACCGTCGCTCCAGGCCTCTAAGTAATGGCTCTTGGCAATGACAATGTTCGCCGCCGCCATCGTTTCGTCCGGGTGGTACCCGTGGCGGATGAACTCCTGTACGTTGCCCAGCGCGTTCTTGAAATCGAGATCCGCCGGTGCGTCGTAGACTGGATTGCCGCCGATGACGACGAGCGTCTCGACGCGGCCTTGATGCATCGCGGCAACAAGTTCCGGCAGCGAATTGTCCCGCGATTCGGGCAACTGCGGATAGCTGACGGTTTTGCCGGGAGCGCGAAGGAGCTGGTTGAGCGCGAAAACGTACTCGTGAACGACATCGGGCAGGTGCGGGCCGGCCACAACGAGAGACGCCCCGCGATGGTCGAGCAGGTCGCGGACGCACTCGGCAATCCACTTCGAATCCACATTGGCACGGACCTCCCGTGCGCGCTGGCGCAACTGGCGCAGGGAGACGTTGAATTCGCCCGCCATTCCGGTCTGCTCGAGAGCTTCGGCGAGGACCAGTGCGACGAAGCCGCTGACGTGGCTGCTGGCGATGCGCAGCCGGTGATCCGCCTGTCCGCCGGTCAGCGTAAAGCCGCTCTCCGCGCAATAAAGGCGGGCCATCGTTTCGGTGTCCCCGGGGCCCCGTATTTTGCGGGCCTCGGCGAAGGCGCGGGCATTGGACAGATGCCCCGGCTCGGTGGCCAGGAAGTCGCTGTCGAGAGCCAGGATGCGGCGCGTCTGCTGCAGGTGCAGCCTAGGGCGCGTCGAACGGCCGAACAGCTGGCGGTGAGCCCGCTCGCAGGCACCGTTTTCAGTAGGCGCATAAGTGGCCACCACGGCCTCCGGCATCGCCTGGCGCAAAAGGTCGATCAGGCGGGCACGAGTTGGCGAAGTGTCCGGCTCGAGCAGCAAGCCCAGTCCGGCTCCGCTGCGGTTAGCAAAACGATTGTGGAGGTTGCGGACCAGGGACCGCACCTGTTCGGGCGTCATTGCCCCCGCTCCGGCACGGGAGGAGCGCTGCAGACGGTCGGGATCGTAGAGGTCGAGGATGGACGCCTGCGCAAAGCTGGTCGACGCCCCACCGCAAGGCGCGTAACTGGGGTTGCCTTCGATTTTTGTCGGGCGTGCCTGGTGCGTCTCAACGATCAGCGTCAGGTGCTCGAGGAACCCGGGCATAGCGCTGGCGTAAAACAGCGGAACCCCGGGAATGACCTGCTCGGGCTGTTTCGAATACGGCAGAATGGTACGTTCGGGGTACCGGCAACCGGCCCCAAGACCCGCCCCGGCGAGCCCCATCGAGGCGCCCATCAGCTTCAGGAACGTACGGCGGTCCGTTTCGGTCGAGACTGTCGCACCCTCCGGAAATTCGCGGTCGTTCCAATCGACGGCCGGATCCAGGCCTTGCCAGGCCTCCGGGCTCTTCCAGTAGCGCGGAGAAGGGTGGGAAATGGCGTTTGCAGCTTCGTCGGGCATGGCGTCAAAGGCCGCGGCCCGCAACGGCGGGCGAGGCTTGAAAATCGATTCGAGCGAAAAGGAGTGAGGTTACCGGTGGCAGCCGGAGCAACTTTGCGGGGGCAGGATTTTCCAGTCGTGGACAAATTCGGTGCCCTGGGCAACCTGCCATTCGTGGCGTTCGGATTCTGTCTCGCCCGGCGGCTGCCATTCGAGGTTGTAGACCTCGTCGAGCGGACGAATAAACTCTTCGGGGTTGCGGTGGCATTGCAGGCAGAAGGCCATCGAAAGGCTCTTCGCGTGGTAGGCCACTTCCATCTCGTTGACCTGCCCGTGGCAGTGCACGCAGCTGATGCCACGATTAACGTGGATGGCGTGATTGAAATATACGTAGTCGGGCACCTTGTGGATCCGCACCCAAGGGATGGGTTCGCCGGTCTCCCAGCTCTCGCGAACGAGTTCGAGGGCCTCGTCGTTAGCCCGCACCTGGCTGTGACAGTTCATGCAGGTCTGCGTCGCCGGCACATTCGAGTGGCTGGACCGGTCCACATAAGTGTGGCAGTACCGGCAGTCCATTCCGAGCTGGTTGACGTGCAGGTTGTGATTAAATGCCACGGGCTGAGTGGGCTGGTAGCCCACGCGGCTCCAGCTCGGCGTCCAGTAGTAAGTTACGCCGGCCACGAGCGTGGCACCAGTCACCAGGACGCAGATAATGATCTGCAAGGGAGCCAGGTTGGCCGCTTTCGGGTATAGATTAGGCATGGTCGGAGCGAACGGTGCTCAGCCGCGGTTGCGGCGGTAGGCAACAGCGCCCTCAGCGCGGACGAAGCGCGGCGCGCGAGAGCGACCGATGAGCCGCCCCGCAAGGGCTGCAGCCAGGGAAAGACCGAGCAAGCGGGGCCAAAAATGACGACGGGACAACGGCATGGCGAGGGCGTTTCGAACGAGCGGGCTAAGGGTTACACACGCGGCGAAAGACGATTCAACCGCAAAATCGCGCAATTACAGAGAATCGCGCGGGACGCATGTGCGGTATTAGTGTCCGCGATGACGCTGGAGAATTCTCCTAATGTCAAGACCCTCGCGGTTTTTTCTGCTATCCCGCTGTAGCAGCGGACTCCCGGGCGTGGCATGCTTTTGCAGTGTCCAGGGCAAGATTCAGCAAATGCGACTCAGTTGCTTTAAGAATTTCCTCCGCTATTGTTAGCCGTTAGTCTCGCTGATGGTTCGAGCGCACCTTTCGCAGAACAACCCCCGCGAGGGCGCTCGCCCAGGACGATGGCAGCGCACCGGTGAAACTCGCCATTATCCGGTTCGGTGCACCGTTGACCAGCAGCCGCTTGCGCGCGCGCCAGGCCTTCCAGGTCGCCTTGACGACCGCCTCGGGCGTCATCTGGCCGGGCAGCTCGGCCCCGTCCGTAAAGTTGCTCGCCTGAAAAAAATCGGTCTTCGTTGGTCCCGGGCAAACGCAAAGGGCGTTAAGCCCTTTGGGCCGAAGCTCTTCGGCGAGCGCGAGGGTCCACGAGCGCACGAAGGCTTTGCTCGCGCCGTAGGTTGCCATCGTCGGACAAGGCTGAAACGAAGCCGTTGAGGCGACGTTGATGACGCCCCCTCCCGGACCGCGTTCCTCGATCAGGGGCAGCAGGCGCCCGGTCAAATCAACTATTGCCCGCACATTGAGGTCGATCATCTCCAGCTGGCGGTTGATGTCCTGATCAGCAAAGTCGCCGTAGCTGCCGAAGCCGCTGTTATTGATCAGCACCACCGAACCTGGTGGCGTGTTTTCTTCGATTTCGCGACGGACCCGATTGGCTGCTTCAGCCAGGGCCAGTGGGTTGGTCAGGTCGATCGCATGATGGCTGCCTCGGTTGGCGAAAAAATTTTGCGGTTCCCGTCGAGAAAGGTTGCATATCCATGGTGGGCTGCTTAACCCTGAAAGGTGCGCTATGAATGCAGCACCGATTCCAGATGAGCCGCCGGTAATGACAACGGCGGCTATTTTGTGTCCAGAGGGGTCGACGTTAGCAGTCATGGCGTTTTCACAGTGGCGGCTCATGGGGAAACTTCCCGGGCGCCGCCTCCCGTAGTCCCGCCGTGGCGGGCAAGGCAAACAAAAATCACCATCACGCGTATGAACGAGCAACCCATCATTATCTCCGGTGTGCACTTCGAACTGTCAGACCGAATCAAGCGCATCGTGACCGAAAAGGCGGAAAAACTGTTTAACCACGACAATCGCCTCATTCGACTACGCGTCGAGCTGGAGTATAATGAAAATAAACGGTCCGGTAAGGCGCAGGAATACGTCGCCACCGGTCACCTGGAGAGTCATGGCCCGGTCATGGTGGCCAAGGTCGCCTCGGACAACATGTACAAGTCCGTCGACCAGATGGTGGATAAACTCAATCGCATGCTGCGTCGGCGACACCGGCTCCAGCGGGTCAAGCGCAAGAGCCCGCATGGAGTGGACATCCCGGCGGAGTTGCCGAAGGTAAAGACGGCTTAGTGCCGCCTGCTCCCAAGCGACCCCGATCTGCCCGGCCCCTTTTGGCCGGGCTTTTCTTTGTCAGGCGCTCCGCGCCAAAGCAGGACCGCATCGCCTGTCCAGGGCCCGTCGGTCACCCAGTCCCGTCTCGGTCGCCGAAAAACCCTGAGGACAACGCGGACCGCAACCCGGAAAAGCGTCAATCCGTCAAGCTTTAAACTTGAAATGGTGGTCCGGCTGCCGCAAACCCGGAATAACCGCTGCTTCAGGTCCTCCCAACCCCTTCGCTTCAACCCGCTCCAGACCTGCCATGCCGAAGAAAAAATCCACCAGCTCTGCCAAAAAGAAGACCGAAGCATCCAGCGCCTCCGCTGCCGAAGAAACCCCCGCCAAAAAAGCGGTGGCGAAGAAAGCCGCTGCTTCCAAGAGTGCGCCGAAAAAATCGGCTGCCCGAAAGGCGCCGGCAAAAAAAGCCACCAAGTCCGCCGCTCCCAAAAAAGCGGCCTCGAAACGCCAGGCCAAGGAAGCGGTCGCTCCCGCAAAATCGACCCCGGCGAAGGCTCCGGCAGCCGCTGCTCCCAGCCCTGACCCGACGCCTGCGCAGGAGCCGCCGGCGGAAACCCCTCGAGCAAAGCCTG
>JBHJGW010000176.1:0-13079 GCA_050331415.1 Opitutales bacterium
AGCCAGCAGAAAGCGATTCGATCGCGTTCACCTTTTCACTCTGAATCAACCGCTGCTCGGTCTCCTGCAGGCGGTCAAGAGACTCCTTAAGCTCGGTATTGGCGCGGTTGATCTCACGTTGGAATGAGGCCGCTGCCGCGAGATTTTGCACCCGACAATGAAGCTCGGTGCCTCCGAAAGGCTTGGTGAGAAAATCATCAGCACCAGCGCTCAATGCTTCGATTTTTGACCTTTCGTCGGCTCTCGCGGTCAGCATAACGACCTTGCAGTCGCTATGCCGATCATGCGACTTGATGGCGCGGCAGACATCGAGTCCTTTCAACTGCGGCATCATCCAATCGAGAACAATTACATGGGGGCGGTGTTGCTCAACCAACTCCAGAACATTGCCTCCATGCTGGGTCTGAATTACATGATACTTCTCCGCGAGGAGCGTGACGATGAACTCTCGCATATCCGACTCATCGTCTGCGACCAGAACGGTGGCGTCTCCAGCTCCCACGTCGGGCAGCTTTACATGTTGCTCAATCTCGCGAAGGAATACTCTGTCGGCGGCGGAGAAGGTATCCCTGAACGGTTCGACAAAGTCTTCAGACTGGTCGTTCAATTCAAGCTCACCCTTGCTCTGCAAGGGCAGCTCAACTTCAAAACGGGTGCCTCTTCGAAGTTCGCTAAACGCTTTCAGGGTACCACTGTGAGCTTCCGCAATTTCACGGGCAAGCGCTAGACCGATACCGACCCCTTGTCCAGCGCCAGCACCACGTTTGGAATCGACCTGAAAGAAGCGATCAAAGATCCGCTCCAGCAAGTTTTCAGGGATCCCCGGTCCGTTGTCCTCAACGACCAGCAGTGCGCGTCCGTCCCTCGAACGCATGGAGACGGTAATCGTTCCTCCACGTTGGGTGTACTTGATGGCGTTTGTCAATAGATTCAGAACCACTTTCTCGAAGCGACCGGCGTCGATTGCCACTGGCAGAGCTTCATTGCACGACTCTACAGTCAATCTCTGCTGTTTCGAAGCCGCAAGGTGGCGAACCGAATTAACAATACCGACGGTGAAGCGCGACAGCTCGCGGTCTCGCCGGAATAGCGAACCGGGCTGCTGCTCTAAACGCGTCAGGTCCAATAGATCGTTAATCAACTTCAGGAGGCGAAGCGTATTGCGCTGAACGATCATGAGGTTGTTCGTTACCTGCTCGGGGAGCCCTTGATGGCGCGCTAAGATCTCATCAACTGGGCTTGCGATGAGGGTGAGCGGGGTCCTTAATTCGTGGCTGATATTCGCAAAAAAGTCCGTTTTCAGACGGTCAACCTCCTGAAGCTTCTGATTCTGATCCGCCAATTGCATTTGGAGTTGAAAATCCCTGAGGCGGTTCGCCGCAAGAGCACGGCTGGCAGCGACACTGATCGCTGCGGTGAGCGTTAGAAAGAACAGGTTGTTGACCAGAATGGGGACCGAGTTTGGCGTCAGCGACTCGCCTTCAGAAAGGACTGCGATCGCGTACAGGACAATCGAGGCGACGCTGATAAAAATTGTCTCTGCCGAACTCCACGGGATCAGTACTGCAACACCATACATCACCAACATCATGCCCGCGTAGTACGGCGAGTTGACTCCGTCGGCCAGATGGATCATGACGCAAAATGCGACTATAATTGATTGCATCATCCCAACGCAAAGGACGCGGATCTTAAGAAACTCATCGCTCCGTGAATTTTTGAAGATAAACCAGAGCAATACCAAGAGCAGGTCGACAATCAGGCGGACGACAAAAAAGTCGAGAAAACGCTCCGGATAGATGAAATAATCAATGATAGACCCCGATGGCACACACACGAGTGCCAGCAGTACGGCGATACCAACATACCGCTTTCGACTCTGAAAATCGAACTCCGCATAGCGCGCGTTCAGGTTCTTTGACGCCTGAGCCTCTCCTGTCTCTGGACTCACGGCTGTTTGCGCAATTCAAAGAAGACGTTGACTCCAGTGTCGTCGACGGTGATCTTAGGGTTTGTGTTTGCCGGTGCCAAGCCAGCCATCGATTCCTCATCTCGGTAGATCAGGTACCATTCGAGCAGATGCTCCATAGTGTAGCGCTCCGGGTTTCGTGGCGTCACGTTGGTCGTAACCAGTAAGCCGCCCGGGCGAAGCATCCCGTAAAACAGTTGGGTAAGCCGTCGGCAGACGACATCGGTGAAGTAGTCGAAAAGGCCTGCACAGTACACTAGATCATAGAGGGGCTGAGGCGCCGAGTCGACGGCCTCGCCCGCCTCTCTCAGTAAGTCGTCGATAGAGCGCTCGATGAATTCCACATTTACCGCCCGACTACCCTGAGCCTTTGCGCGTTCCACTCGCTGAGCCGCAAAATCTAGCGTCTCGTGGTTGAAGTCCATCAAATGAAAAATACTTTGAGAGGCGAGTGGACTAGTACGGATAAAGCGCTGCACTTCAGAGGCGGGTCCACAACCCACGTCTAGAGCAGTGAAAAGTCGCTGCTCATCGGTAACCCGTTCCGCTTCTTCGGCGATGCGTTGAGAAAGGAAGTCGATTCGGTTACGATGCGCTATAGCGGCTGCTACGTTCGTCTGAACGTCTTGAAATATCTGTGCGTAAGAACCTTCGGTTTTAGCGTCAGACTCCTGCAGCATCATGTTGACCATCTCGTAGTCGCCCGCATAGCCAAGCGGCTTGGTATAAGTGCGGTATGCGAAGGGCGTGCAAAGCATGTAGGGATGAATTTCTCGCCTCGCGAAAGCTTTGTAGAGTGGCACATCTTCCGCAGGAACCTTTGAAGCCTCCTCTTCGAAGAGTTGAAAGAAACGAGCGATCCGTCCGCTGGTTGGCCGCTCGATCGCCCGTTTCACTGCCTCGGCCTCGCTCTCCTTTCCGAAATCCTGAGCGGAGACTGCGGTTTCCGCTTCCTGCGCCCAACGACTGACCTCAGCAAGAAACCGGCTCATCTGGTTCACTACCAGTTGATAGGCGTCGGCGATATCGTTGCTCTTGTCCCAATCGTCGAGAAACTCCTCGACCTCAGTCAGAAGTGCCTCTTCCGAGGTCGCAGCAATCAGGCCATTCCACGCCTCGGTCAAAGTTAACGAGGCGATTGTCATCAAACCGGTATGCACAATACTCGTCACAACGGCTTTGCCGCGATAAAGAGTGCGTTCGCCACGAACCAGACGCAGCTCGGCCATCACCTCACTCAATTGTACAATCGAATAGGGATTGTAGATTTCAATGACAGCGAGTGAGCGCGAAACAAAGACGAGCGTCCCTCTGCCTTTGATGCCCTTACTATTCGTAAACATAGCCAGGCTATCGATGCCGAAGATAGGTGCTTCCATATCGCGTTTGTCGTTATTGGGAGGGTGCTAGCCGTTCGAGCAGCATTACAGCGAGCGAGCTGACGCTACCAGCCTTCATTACGTCAATTGCACTTAGCCTTATTCCGGTAACATCATAAAGGCTAAATATCAGTTCCAGCAGGATCAATGAATCGATCCCAAGGTCAGCCAGTCTCGCGTTTTCCGGAACGGCATCTTCGGGAAGGCCGACTGCAGAAGATACTGCATGTTGAACCTTTGAGCTGACCAACGAGTGTTGAGCCTTTTGGCTTAGCTTGGCGAGCGCCGCGGCAAAGCCTCTGGAGCCGTCTTGCTCCTCCGGCGTCACCACGTCGCCGAACCTCAAATGAGACCTCAATGAGGTATGTACCTGCTGCCACTTTTGCCAATCCAGATCAAAGTAAGCAACTTGAGCGCGTCGGCTACCAAGCATTTTTGGAAGGTCTCGCAGAACATCATTAATAGGAAGCATGTGTACCCCAAGACGTGTCAGACTCGCTTCGAGGGTTCCGTCAGAGTCCGCGACGACGCCCGATTCCTTGAGCGCGCCGAGGTTGATCGAAAGCGCGGGAACACCTCGTTGGCGAAGCTCATGTGCAAAGGTGTCCAGGAATGTGTTTGCCGCGACGTAGCTAGCCTGACCGCGATTACCAATCACTGCGGAGACTGACGATGTGAAGATGCAAAATTGCAGGTCCACGGTCGGCAGGTGGTCGATCAGATTTTTCGCGCCTCTGATCTTGGGCCGGAGTACGCGGAGAAACCGCTCGCGAGTGATTTCGGCCAGCATTCCGTCGTCCAGAACCATCGCCGCGTGGATGATGCCCCGCAAGCGAAGGCCCTGTCCTTCAAGATGACGATTGAGCCCTGCGACTGCCTCCGGCTCGGTGACATCGCAGGTCATCGGCTCGACCTTAGCGGGAAGCGATGCAATTTCGCTCATCAGCCCTGGAGTCGAGGCTCCGCGTCGGGCGGCGATAATAACGTGGCGTGCCCCATGTGCCACTAGCCAATGGACACACTTCAACCCGAAACCCGTGCCACCACCGGTCACGATGTAAACGGCCTTGTCTGATCGGTCGATCTCGAAAGGTTGCGGCTCAATCTCGAACAAGCTGGGGCGCTCATTCATCCTAACGATGATTTTCCCACGATGCCGATTCTGCGCGAGTTCCTTGAATGCCTCGTGGACCTGACTGAAGCCGTACCCCTTGACATGCGGAGGCTGCACAGTGCCATCTTCGAGCCAATTTCGAATCTCCAGCAACCCCTGGCGGACCTTCAGGGGGCGATCTCGGAGGAGTCGGGAAAGGTCAATCGCTGAGTAGGACAGGCCCCGGTTGAATGCCTTCAGCGGCATGGTTGATGCGTCGTTCAAATCCTTCTTGCCGACATCGAGATAATGGCCGTCCGTGGCCAGGACATCGAAGCTCGCCTCTCGCACGGGCCCGGTTTGGGCGCTGAGTACCGCGTCGAGTCCTTGCCCCGCAGTAATCCGACGGATCTGCGTCACGAAGTCCAAGCTTCGGGAGTCAAACACATGCTCGATGCCGAGTTCTTTCAGCCATTCGCGTCGCTCGTCGCTGCCAGCGGTCGCGAAAATGACTAGGCCGAGTTTTCGCGCAATTGCGAGCGCCGCTTGCCCCAAGCCTCCGGCTGCATTGTGGATGAGGATTGAGGCACCAGTGGCAAGATGAGCCTTGTCGATCAGCGCAATGTAGGCGGTGAGGTAATTCAGCGGGACACCTGCTGCCGTCGATGAGAACTCCTCGCGAATTTTCGTCAGCAGGCGGGCGTCGGCAATAACCCGGGTCGCGAGGCCTCCCCGCGAGAATCCGAACACGTGATCTCCCACTGCCAAGTCGCCTACATCAGGACCAACGGCCAACACAAGCCCCGAGATATCCATCCCCAAATTGTCGTCGAAAAAGGTGTTCCGGTAGGCATCGTGATGGATGCGGCCCAGAAGCTTCAGCAGGTCTTTGTAGGCAATCCCCGCGGCATCGACACCAATTGCAACCTCGCCCGGCCCGGGCGGAGCTTCACGGGCTGGCACAAAGCACAGATCCTCGATTCGACCGCGCCCCTTTGTCGCCGTGGCGATCGGAGCATCCTCGGGAATCGCCATCGGCTGCGGACTCAAGACTGTGGGCTTGAGTTGCTGGACCCACCGCTGCGAGCCGTCCCAGGCGTGGTGCCCTGCCGCAGTCTCGCACAGTTCCGCCAACACTTGGGCGGCTGATATTGCGGCAGCGGCGCTCGCCACCTCAAGACTTTGGCAGGTCAGTTGAGGAGCCTCGTTTGAGATGAGCAGCGAAAGCGCCGCAACGACAGCCGCGGCGTAATTCGAGTCGGCTGGCGCGGACCCCGATTGAGCCGTTCGGCGGGAAAGAAATGTCACGCGGGTCTGCTCGTCGGTCGATGCGGCAACCGCCTTGGCCAGCCTCACCAGTTTCCAGCTCAGAGACTCGAAGGCGGAAGGAGAAGCAGGGCTGCTGAACTGCGATCCGGCAGCAACCACAATCTCGCGGGCTTGACAGATTCCGGTCCCGAATTCGGTCCAGGCGATATCGCTCGCAATCTCGTCGGGGAGCTGCCAAGTGCCTTGGCAGCCATCAGCACGAGCGAGGTGCTCAATCATTTCATGATCGGTAAACTCCTCTTCGGTGACGATAACGAATGGCGGAACAGTCGCCGCTTCAGGAGCGGCTAACGGCTCCGTTGCGGTCCAGACGAGTTCATAGAAGCGGGAAGCGTTATCGGTAGCGGCGGCGGAAATCTGCTGACAAACGAGCTCCTGAATCGAGATCAGAACAGTACCCTCAGGATCGTAGATTTCGACATCGGCTACGATGAAGCTACGGTCCACCCGCGAAATATGCCCGCACACTAGGACGCTCCGGGGAAGCCGCTTATGGAAGAAAACGCGGGAAATTCCGACGGGGACATAAAGCTGATCGCGGTCGGCCGCGAACAATACCGGCTGAATCGCCGCGTCCAGTAAGGTCGGATGGGCACGGCTAAGAGGCGGCTGGATGTCCGCAAAAGTCAATCGAACCCAGAAGCAGCGTTTGCCGAAGTGAGCCTCCTGGATGCATCGAAAGCACTGCCCATAGGATAGGCCGGAACGCTCGAGGAACTCATAGATCTCACCGAGCGAGACCTCTCGGTCAACCTGTTGCCTGGTCTCATCGAGAGAAAGCTTTGGAGGCTCTGGTTGCGAAAGCAGGGTCACGCCAGCGTGGGCCAACAGTTCGTTTAGATCTTCGCGTGAAGGATCAACAGTCCGCGACCTCATCTCGATGCGCTGGCCTTCGTGGCTTGGATGCGTTTGCAGGTACTGCAGCGTCTTTGGGTCGACCGTAAAGACCTTCTCGAAAGCGATGTCCTTAAGTTCCAGACATGCGAAGGACTCCAACGACGCGCCATACTCGATCATCGCCTCGACATAGCCCATGCCGGGGAACACAACCTGTCTCTGGACGCGGTGGTCTTCGAGAAACGGGAAGAAGTTTCGGTTGACTTCGACTTCAAAGCCCGAGGGAAGCCCAGCAATGCGTTGGTGATGATAGCTCGGACCGTCCTTCCCGAGTCGCCGAGAGCGAGAGTTGACTGACTCACGCCAATAAAAGTGGCGCTGAAAAGGGTAGGTAGCTCCACGGACGAAGCAACCTTCGACCGGAGCGAGTTCTGCCCAGTTGAGATTCTCACCTTGGCAATAAAGTCTTCCCGCGAGCAGTCCGACCGATGTTGTCTCAGGAGTTTTTCGGTTCAGCGTCTCCAAGACGGCGACCTTCCGCTGGCTGGCCAGCGCGATTTCCTGGACACTCGTCGATAGTACTGGATGCGGGCCGACTTCGATGAAGCAAGTCCAACCCGCTGAGAACATCGCCTTCATTGCATCCGCAAAACGGACAGTCCCACGAACATTTTGCCACCAGTAGGCGTTCGTCCATTCGTCTCCATGGCTCTCCCGCCCAAATGCCGTACTATAGATAGGCAGGGTAGGTACCTTCGGCCTGAGGGGCTCAAGACATTGGAGTAGCTCTTCCCGAATTGGGTCCATCTGAGGGCTGTGGTAAGCGACCTCCACCCGGAGCGCCTTATTGAAACGTCCGTCTTTAGTGAGCCGTTCAGAAAGCTTCATCAGCTGGGCGGAATCGCCTGCGAGGGTCAGGCTGCTCGGTGAGTTGATCGCTGCCACCGCCACATTCGGGTGAGACCTCAACAGCTCCACGGCTTCATCTTCGGAGACTCCCGCCGCAAGCATGCCGCCCAGGCCCGCCGTCGTCTGCTGCAAGCGAGAACGATGAAAGCTAACCAAGACTGCTTCCTCTAAGGTGTAAATACCCGCGACATACGCTGCCGCCACCTCGCCTACGCTGTGCCCTACGACAGCCGCCGGAGTCACGCCCCACGAGGCCAGCATCCGCACCAAAGCGATCTGCAAACAAAAATTCGCGGGTTGCGCTAGGCGGGTCTGGTGCATCCGCGATTCAGCCTCAGGAGCCAGCATGGCCTCCAGTAAAGACCAGCCTGCCAGCCGGTAAAAAACTGCGTCGACTTCCTGAAAGGTTGCCCTGACGACCGGATGAGTGCGGTAGAGCTCCTGTCCCATCCCCCACCATTGCGGCCCCATGCCTGAGAAAAGGAATGCAGGCTGAGCTCCAGCCGCGCCTCCACCGTACGAGTGGACAATCCGCTCGTCTTTGCGACTGAGGAACAAAGAGCTGCAAGCGTCGCGAAGCTCCTCTAAACTCTGAGCGATAACGGCCGCGCGGACATCCAAGTGACTTCGGCGGAAGGCAGAGGTGTAAGCGATGTCCTTGAGCTCGAAGGAGGAGCTCGACAATTGGAAAGCTAGCTTAGAGGCCGCTTCTCGCAGAGCCTCCGGGCTCTTTGCCGATAGCGGGATCAGGTACTGCGATTGGTCAACCGATTGGGATGCCTCCGCAGCGCGCGGAGGAGGAGCGCTCTCAAGTACCGCATGTGCATTGGTTCCGCCATATCCAAAGGAATTGACACCGACAAAGAGGGTGGGCTTTTCGTCGACTCCCGGCAGATCGACTGGCGCGGTGGGGATCCGCAAACTGCGCTGATCCAGCCGAAGCGCGGGGTTCGGGCTCTTAAAATGGAGATTCGGGAATACTTTTCGCAGTTTGAGAGTTCCGATCGCCTTGATGATGCCGGCAACGCCCGCCCCGGCTTCGAGATGGCCGATGTTGCTTTTCACCGAGCCGACCCAGAGCTTACGGTCCGGAGCGCGTCGAGCCCCTAATACATTGTCCAGAGCACCGACTTCAAGTGGGTCCCCTGCCTTTGTGCCGGTTCCGTGTGCCTCCACATAATCGACTTCTGCCGGGTCGAGCGCGATTCGCTCATAGAGCGCACGCATCAGCGCAGCCTGCGCATCACCGTTGGGGAGCGATAGACCGGGAGTATGTCCGTCTTGGTTGATCGCTGTCCCGCGGATCACCGCGTGAATGTCGTCCTGATCCTCCAGTGCCCTGTCCAGCCGCTTCAGGACGAGGACACCGGCCCCTTCTCCGCGGGAGTACCCCGCAGCACTTTCGTCGAATGTCCGGCACTCGCCATGGGGCGACAGAAAACGGCCCTTGCTCATGACGACCCCAAACTCAGGACGCGTCATCGAATTTACACCTCCGACGATGGCCACGTCACATTCTGACGCGGCAAGGCTTTGGCAGCCCAGATGTAGCGCAACCAACGAAGAAGAACAGGCCGTATCGAGCGAAAAACTCGGGCCCCGCAGGTCAAAGACATGCGAGAGGCGATTGGCCAACACCGTCAGGGTGATGCCCGTCGCTGTTTGTGGGGTTACGGCCGGCAAGTTCTCCGGCTGAAAAAAATGGATCAGGTGGTCTAGGCAAAAGCCACCCACAAACACACCCGTATTGCTCTTTCTCAGCGCTTCCTGCGGGATCCCTGCGTCGTCGAAGGCCTCCCAGGCGGTTTCCAGCAACAACCGCTGTTGAGGGTCCATGCTCTCGGCTTCGCGCGGCGAGACTCCGAAGGCGAGCGGATCGAACAGCTCAGGCTGGTAGTCGAGAAAGCCCCCCCGAGAGACATAGGTCTTCCCCGGGCGCTCAGGGTCGGGATCAAAGAATGCTTTGGCGTTCCATCTACTCTCAGGTACCTCCCGGATGGCGTTGCCGGACCTCAAGAGGAAGCGCCAAAACGCTTCAGGAGAATGGGCCTTAGGAGGAAATCGACAACCAATGCCGATGATTGCTATCTTGTCACGTGTTGAAAGCATAATCGCCCCTTCGGCAAACCCACAACTCAGCGGTCTTCAATGGCTTTGGAAATGCAGCTTGAATTTCGGCTACCGTCTTCAGGAAGACTCCCGAAGACGATGATTTCGAAATCGGACGCAATTTTTGTCTCCAGGGCCTCGACCACTGAAAACGGGAGGATGTTTCGAAGAGGGGCGAATGCTCGGCGTTTTTCATCGAATAGAAGGGTAATCTGCCGCCCGTCCTCGGCTAAGGAGAAATACGACTCGCCTGCGACTCGTAGGGCACGTATTGATCCATCCTCGGCGAGACGCCGCAGTCGGCGATACACCGTCGCGAGGCCTAATCCGGGGCGAAGTAACGCCGCTCTCGAATGAATCTCAGGAACTGAGAGCGGTACCTCTGATTCCCCAAGGACCTTCCAGATCGCTTCGCCCTGTCGAGTTCGCCGTCTCTCAATAGTTCCCACGACCGATTGCTAGCAGCGCAAATCTCAAAACGGCAACCTCAATAGTAGAAAAATGGCGCCATGATACTTGATACTGCGTTACCAATAGGGGAATGCAGTTGCTCTCGTATCAACCCAGCATCATTAACATGCAAATCTAAGAACTTTTAACCATTCAAACTAATTTGAAAAGAAGGCAATTCTACTATGATCCTTGGAACCGCGTCAGTCGATGAAGAGTGCGTCAGAACGCCGCCGTACAGTGACACGATCCTGTGAATTTTGAGGAAAGCTTCGCTGTCGATCTCGGCATGCCGGCGATTCGTTTTTGCTTTTGAATCTGTAAATCCCTCTACCACAAAGCGTACCAGCTCAGCCTTTTCTGCTCCGAAGACCTTTACCGTGATCTGCCCGTAGGGCGCGACCCGCTTCAGGCAGCATCCGATAGACAGTTGAAGCAGTTCTATAAGCAGTGTCCGGCTCATTTGGATCGACGGTAAATCCTTCTGGATCATCAGCACGACTCGGCTATCAGACAAACCAACACCGGAACGGATCTCCTCCAAGGCTTGCAACAGTGCGGCTCTGGCGTATGAAGGTTCGAGTCCGTGAACTGCATAAAGATGCTGGATTCGGTGGATCTCCTGAAGGAAGCGGTTCAGGCCGACGAGGCGATCGACTCCCTGCCCGAAGTTGATTGCCAATAGCTCCCAGAACCGTGGGTCGTTCTCGCGGATCAAATGCATCTGATCGACCGCCGAGCCCAGCTCCGAGGCGGCGTAGCCAAGAACGGTGAAATCCTCCGTTGGAGTCAGCTCCGGCCTTTCACGTTCTGATGAAAAGTGCTCTTCAACGCTTGCGCGTGTGACTCGGTTCAGGCATGACTCGATCTCAGTTTCCACCCATGGTTTGGAGATGAACCCGGAAACGGAGCCTTCATTTATTGCGGTCTCTAAGACTTTGATTTCAACAAAGGCCGTCGTGAGCACTCTTGGCATCTCCGGAAACGACTCCTTTACCTGTGCAAGCAAATCAACACCTCGAAGACCCGGCATGCGCTCATCGCTCACAATCGCACAGAATGCCGTGGAATCATTTCGGAGTCGCTTGATGGCTTCTTCGCCAGACGATGCGACTTCTACATCGTACGTCGGGTACAGTAGTTTCTTGAAGTATTTGCGGGCCTTATCCTCATCATCAACAAATAGAACCCGGGGCTTTTTAGCTGTCTTCATTGGCAGTTGGTATTGCTGGTCTTACGTTCGATCCCATTTGTCAAAATAATTTTCGGATAGATCCAAATTAGCGGCTAGATGCCTCATTTTCAGATTTTATCAATAATGCAGTTTTGCTATCATTTATTGGTTTGGGACAGCTATTACCGTTGGTAACTTAGAGATTGCCTCAACAGCCGAACTGTCGGTGAATGAAGGGGAAACGATTGAGGGCAAATGAGGTGGAATCGAAGCGTTGGCATCATCAAGTAGAGCGTTTACCGGTCGCAGGACCTGAACCGGAGGCCCGCGTGGCTGTCATCTCGTCGGCAGATCCGCTTCTCCTCGAACGCGTCAAGGCACTGCGAGCTGATCCATCTGTCGAGTCCATTCTGGTGTCAGTCCCGCCTCAAGGGAAAACCCCGAACACAACTGCGATTTTTGACGCCGGGGCTGATGGCATCATCCCATCGGATCGGCCTGATCCAACGAAAGTCGCTGCGTTCCGGAAGGATCTTCGTGCGCGAAAGATGCTTTCTGAATTGCACAACTCTTTTCTCCAGTGCGTTGCGCACGAACTGCGAACGCCGCTCAATCCCATTGTCGGCCTCTCCAATATATTGCTGGAGGACGAGAGCGACCCGTCGAAGAGGGACTTACTCACGTCAATCTGTGATGCAGGCCATTCTCTCGTTGAGCAAATTAACTCAGTGCTTGCGTACATTGAAATGACGAGCTCAGAGACATTCGCTTGCGAGGAGCCTTTTCAAGTCACCCAACTTTTTGAATCTGTCAAGCGACGGTTATCTGCCACCTTTCCTAACGTGAACGTCACGTGTCGATTCTCCTCTGGCGCGGGAATTTCCCAAGCCGCTACGCTTCTCGGCGATTACCAGAAGATCGCAAACACCCTTTACCACCTTACAACCAATGCGGTGAAATTCTCAAGGCAGCAGCCAGTCGAAATAGTTGCGGAGCTTGAGCATCCCGAGAACCGACAATGGGAACTGCGATTAACGGTACAGGATCAGGGAATCGGGCTAGCCAAGGCAGACTTCGAGAGGATTTTCGAGCCATTCATGCAGCTTGACGCCTCGATGACCCGATCTTTCGACGGGCTGGGCCTAGGTTTGGCCATTGTTGCAGAATACGTGAAGGTACTTCGTGGTGAAATCACTTTGGAAAGCAGGGTGGGACTAGGGACAACCGTGAGGTTTTCGGTACCTATTCAAGTCTCTGACGAATTCGAGAAGATCTTGTTGTAGCTCCTTATGTGGTTTTGCTACGGACTGAGCTGCGGGAAATTATCAGGATGGTGTCGTTGGCGTGGGTGGGGAGGGGCTCCCAGGCCATGCTGATTTCCGCCAGTTTGGGGCACGCCGGGCCAGAACTTTGTGAGTCTATTTGTGAGTTTTTGGGCATTGAGGTCCCTAAGTGACTGCCAGATGGATGCTTAACTTTCATGCTCGGAGGGTTCGAGCTCCCGGCAACCTAATCGAGGTTTCCAGTATACGGCGAGATTATCGCCCGAATCGCCTCCTTCAGGTGTTCTGGAAGGCGCGGCCAAGCCTGCTGAAGTAGCGCCAAATCAGGTCGATCTTGGACTTCTGTTCCGGTGATTTTTCGGGTGTCTTGGGTTTTCTCCGATTCACAAGCATTAGAGGATACGAGCTTTGCGGGATTCTGTCGACTGGTTCGAGCCCAGTATCTCCCACCACTGCACGTCCCATGCCTAGGCGTGACAAGCCATGGCAAAGTTGGCCGGGTCTACACCAAAGTTTGGGGACGGGGCTGGTTGGTTGATGTTTTTGG
>JBHJGW010000177.1:0-4895 GCA_050331415.1 Opitutales bacterium
CTCGCGAAGGATCCGGATGATCTGTTCCGTACTGTGGCGTGTGTTTTTAATGCTCGATGATCTTTGCTTCGTTGCCGGAAAAATCTCTCATGAGCAATGGGCCAGTTCAGCGGGGCCCAGGCAAGGCGACTGAACTGCTTCTGTTCGCTGCTACCGCTTACGTTCTGCGATTGGAGACGCCGAGCTTGCAAGCGTGGGCTTCAGTTTAAAATTATGTCGATCGAGTCGGTCGCCTCGACGCTTCCGGTTGGCGGTAGACCTGGCTAGACTACGGCAGGTCAAACATTATGCGCCCATCAATCAGTCGCCAGGCGGTAAGGTCGAGCCTGCCTGTCGGGAAGAAGAGTACGTGTCCAACTGCGAGAGCGGCAGGCAGACTCGCTACCTTTCGGATAAAGCTGCGCCATACCGTGAGGATGAATTCGTGCAGCTCAGCGTCTTCGAGTGAGTCCTCCAAGAGAAGGATCAACAATGAGCTGAAGATCATTTTGTCAAAAAATGCCGGGCGAGTCCAGCCCCACATCTCCGTCACCGTGAGAGCATCATCGGGAGCTAGCATCGGGCGGCAAACCAGACTTGCGTGATAGAGTTCATCGCGCTCGGTCAGGCTAACGACGTCCCCATTGACCAGGCCCAAGCGTAGCTCTTGCTTGACCTCATTTTCTCCATCTCGACGAAGATCGAGGCGAACGAGACAGACATCGATAATCTGCTCGCCGAAGCCGTGGAGGAACGCGCCAAGACTGGCACTTTCGAAACACCACAGCGCCTGGCCGTCTCGCCCGACAACCGCGAATTTGATGGCGCCAGCTTGGAAAAGGCCCAGCGTCGAAACCTCCGCCGACCATTCCCTGGCCGCCGAAATCTGTGCTTCAGACAGGTGAATGCGTTTCATTTTGATTATGACGCGGCGGGGATTGCTGCCCCGCCGCATCCGACTTAAGTTAGCTTACTGAGTGGCGGAAGATGGTGGTCAAGCCAGCCTCCGGATGATAGACAAGAGCCTGAGCAGCGCGCTGCGCCCGATAGCCCTTTGCTTTGTGCCATCGGTCGACGGCCGATAAACTTGGGAGAATCCGGATGATCACTCCTTCGTCCTCCACCGTGCCTAGGTAGCAGACGTCCCGCGTATGGTGGTAGTGGCCGAGGTGCCATTCACGAAAGCGGGTGTGACCCCAATGCTCGCGTGCTTCGTTGGCCATCAACATGGGTAGCAGGCGTTGCTTTTCGCGGTGGCCGTGTGCGTAACCGATCAGAACTTGGCCGTAAGTGATGTAATGCCTGGGTAGAGGCTGGTTGATGACTGTTACTTGCGGGCACTGGCCGTATTGGGCCTCGAGGATCATGCCGAGCGCGTAGATAGTGTACTCATCGTGATTGCCAGGGACCATCAGCACCTCGACGGGCGCGATCGGCTGAAGCAAGTCTATGGCCGCGCTCGCGGCCCGCGAGGCATGCTTCAGGGTCTCGTACTGGCTGCCAACATGATCCTGTGGGGTGCCGCGGGTGGTTGTCTTCGATAGATTGTCAGCGGTCAGGAAATCGTTGCCGATGGGCATCAGGATCCGGTCAATCGCGTGGGTTGCGCACACGCGTCCGGCGAGGTTCCTGACCGCATCGATGTAGAGTTCACGGGCAATACTCAGGTCATACGCCTCGCCAGTTTCCTCGAGCAGCGCTAACTTACCGATGTGCAGGTCCGGTGCAGCGAGCACCATCATATGCGGATCGGATGAGGCCTCGTATTGCAAAGGCGGGTAGCTGGGTGCTCCGGCTTGCGCTGTGGCCACAAGCTCGTCAAGCACTTGGCGGATGTCTGCGAGCATATTGGGCTTCGCTATGACCATCTTGTGCTGATAGTTCCGGATCGTCTTGATCTTGTCGGTCTCCGGGTCCCGCATTGAAACGTCCCACCAGTTCACGATCTCATCCTTGACCACGGCGTCGCTGGATAGACCAGCCTCCTGCAGGAAGTCCCCGCGGGGAGGAAATTTGCCTTTGAAATCAGGGTGGCCGGTCGCGGATGGGAGATCGCAGCCCCCCTCCAGTCCGTGTGCCCACGCGGTCGCTTCTGCGGGCGGCGTAACCCCCTGCCTTAACCGCTTGCGAGCGATACTGAGAAGCTCGTATGCTCTACCCGGCTTTACTTGGAGCTTCGACATGATATCTCGCTTCTTAGTCTGAGGATCGATCTGTAGGAGCGCCATCGTCTTCGCTACCTTGTTTGGTTTTTCGAGGACCGGAATCTGCAGATGCCGACGTGCTTCGTGCAGCAGGTAGCCAGCGTGGCCATATCCTTTATTTAGCGAATTCGCCAGTTCTTTAGTTGTAATATCTCGATTATTCGAGACGATATCTATTGCTTGTTTAACGAGAGGTGATGTTTTTTTATTCATATCTTCTTTGGTTAGGGGCAGACGTGCCCACACCAAAGACTTAGGTGTTTGCTCCGGATCCGGAACGGATACGGAGTGAACGAATAATCTATATTAATTTCATTGAAGCAGAATCTCTTTTAATGTTTTCAATGCTTTATTAGCGTGGCCACGACTACATCCTCCCCTTGCCATTTGGAAATTCGGATTAGAACCACTTCCTGGATTGTGGCCACACGAGCATTATCCACACGGGTCGGCGGAGCCGTGGGCACAGCGAAATCCACCTCGAGAATCGTCGTCTGCGAAATTCTGACGACGGCCAAATTCGCAGCGGGCCCGGTTCGGACAAGCTAGGTGCTGCCAGCGACCTTCGCAGATCTGTCTGATATTGCCGCTGAGCCATTGACCCGATATGTTCTTGGAGGTCGCTGGGGAGCTAAATTTTTCGGCGTCGTGTAGAACGAGCTTTGCGGTACCGGCGGCATACTCTCCTCCGCCATCCAGCGGAGGGGCTTCGTGAGCGATCATCCTTCCTGCACGCGCATTTGGGACCATTTACTTTTGCGTCGAAAACAATCAAATTTGGTCTCGCGGCGATTCCGAGCGTGAAGCTTTAATCTTCGAGGCGATTTCCTTGAGCTGTCACTCCGTCGCTAGTGGTGGAGGCGAATACCTATCTTGCTGGCAGGGTGCTATTAACCGATTTTGAGATTCGCCAAAACCCCTAGTTGTCGGATTTTATAGGAGATATTAATGCAAATGTAAATGGTCCTATTTGCTGCATTTTGGGTCTTTTGAGCTGGGAGTAAATGGACCTATTTGCTGCGTTCAGAAGGGATCATTTGTCGTTTCTGAGGGATCATTTGTCGTTTTCTTGCCGCCCGACTCCAAGGAGGGATCAATTGTCGTTTTTCGGGCAAGCGCGGCGCGAGCCCAGCCACTGAACGTCTCACCTGGTGGCGTCTGAGCTAGGATCGCCCGTCGCTCGGAAGCGTTGACACGGATCTTCAGCCATTCCTTTCGCGGCTCACTGGCGATGCGGCGTACTGGGGTGGGCGTATTTGTCCCGATATCGCTAGCGTCGATTTCGGGTGTCTCTTCTCGGTGTGCCCTTGGGGCATCCAACTGCGGAGCCGAGGGCTCGTCATCGGCATCCTCTGTGGTAATCGCCACGGAGGACGGCATTGCGGGTGTGGTCGTGGCCACAACGCTGGGCTCGGCATTTGGCGCTGGCGCGATGCTAAATTCATCGCCGAATAGGTCAATTTGTCGGTTTGGTTCCATCGAGCCAGATTATAGACTCGTCCACCCCCTGTCCGAGTATCATCGGGCTTATTGCTTTGAGTCTTGACTTTTCGTGGCCACACGTTCCTGGGCCTCATTAAACAGACTGCTAAGTTGGATCTGTCTTCGCAACACAAGCTGTGGCCACATTTCAAAGGGAATCGATTTTCTCCTGATGATGCTGTCATCCACATTTCAACATCCTAGAGCCCCTTTCTGTGTCGTGGCCACAGTCGTCTTTTCCTGTGTATAGGAACTGCTTTAAACTTTGGCTCGGGACGGTTTCGTGATCATTATTACGGGCGATGGAAGCCTAGCTAAAGTGCCTATTGGCGTCAGGTAAGGGCAGGCGTTTCCGAAGGGTTTCACCTGAGGCGACGGGCTGGAAATCCCTGGCAGTCGCGACGCGGTGTGCCCACAGACAGGCACCTCCCCTGCCCATACTGTGGCCCCAAGCCCGCTGCCTGGCCCCGGGAGAGATTCACGGAAATGGGGTCGGATCGCAGATTCAGAAATCTGGCACCCAGCCAGATGAAGGTTCCGGCGTGACTGTGGCCCGCGTGCCCGCAAGATTGGCGGGGATCAAAGCAAAATGGACGCTGATGAAACAACCGCCCGACGGCCCAAACTTTCGCACACCGCAGTCACACTGGGACTGCGGGAGGCCAATGTGATTCTGGAGGTCTTCGAAGCAGCGGGTTCTTGGGAAAGGGCCGCCGAGAGGATTGTTGCCGAAAATCGCCTGCAGAAGACCTCGAGCTCGAGCACCCGCCGAATTTGCCGTGAGATGCGCCAAAGGCTGGAAGGGTTGACTCCGCAGACCCTTCAGCAGTTTACCCAGCTGACGCTCGACGACCAGAAGTCGGTCCTGCTCATCGCCGTCTGCAAGGCCTACCCCTTCTTTTTCGGGTTTGTCCGCGGCCCCCTCGCCGACAAAGCTGCCGTCCACGATTTCGCGGTCTCGCCGACCGACTTTGACCGGTATTGGGAGGCGGCCACGCTCACTTACCCGACCCGTCCTTGAGTATTTGGTCGGCCAATACTGCGCGACGGACGACCCGGACGCGATCCAGCACGGCATCGAAACGGTCAAGGAGATCCTCGCCAAACACTACGTCAACCGCAACGAAGCGGGCTTGATCCGCTCGACCATCAAGGAAAAGGGCCGCCACAAGGTGATCGACAAAGTCGCGGTCGACCTAAACGAGAAGGCCGGTGTTTACGAGGCCACAT
>JBHJGW010000178.1:0-16309 GCA_050331415.1 Opitutales bacterium
GACCCCGTCACTCAGGAGGCCATGCCGTTCACGCTGAAGGATGCTGCCGACGCCTACGTCATCATCATTCAGGGCGGTGCGATTCTGGCGGTTGTCATCCTTTACTGGGGCCGCATCTGGGGGATGGTGGAAGGCCTTGTCTTCCTGGCACTGACGCCTCTGGGCAAGTTCAACCCTGCACTGGAGCGGCGCCTGCGAGGAAATACCCGCGCTCGGGAGGGCATGCTGCTGGCTCGCAATTTGATTTCCGCCTTCCTGCCTGCGGCCATCTTCGGCCTGTTGCTCGACGACTGGATCGAGGACAAGCTTTTCGACGTCCTTCCCGTGATTACCGCTCTGGTAGCTGGCTCGTTTCTGATGTTTGCGGTCGAGCGAATGCGCAAGCGCAAGACAACTTTTCGCGACCTTGACGTGGGGCCTGATCTGCATGAGCTCAACATCCGGCAGTGCGTCATTGTAGGGCTGTTGCAATGCGTGGCCATGTGGCCCGGCACCAGCCGCAGTATGATGACGATCGTCGGCGGCTATGTGGTCGGGCTCAACCCCGTCCGAGCTGCTGAGTTCAGCTTCCTTCTCGGTTTCATCACGCTATCGGCAGCCAGCGGCTACAAGGCGCTCACCGTCGGCCAGCCGATGCTGGAGGCGCTCGATCTCGGTCCGGTGCTTTTCGGCATTGCGGTTGCGACGATTTCCGCGGCTCTGGCTGTCCGCTGGCTCGTTGCCTACCTGACCCGGCACGGGCTTGCCCTTTTCGCCTGGTACCGCATCGCGCTGGCGGTAGCGGTCATCTTCCTGTGGGAAGCGTGATACCATCTTGCCGGAGAGGTCGGTAAATTGCTCGAGACGATTGGATGCAGAGCAAGGCAGCGAGGGCGACGGCTTGGCCTGTAGGCCCAGCCTCGTCGTCGCCAACGCCGCTCTGCGACAAAAGCATCCGAAGCCGCCACGTGACGGTTAATCTACCGATCTATTCGGTAGGGTGGTATGACCCATTCCTCGCTCTCGTTTCCTGCTCATCAACGTGATTTCAGGCGTGGCCGGGCGGAGGAACGAGACCTTCTGCAGTGACAAAAAAGCCCGCCGGGAAGGCGGGCTTTGAAGGCAACTGCGGCAGTCTAGGACTGCGTTTGGGTGGAGTTGTCGGGTTTGCGGTTGCGACCGCCGCGCTTTCCGCGGCGCCGCCGTTTGCTGCCCTGAGCCCCTCCGGACTGGCCGTCTCCTGAATCGGTTTCGGCTGCGTCGTCCGCTGGCTTGCGCCCCTCCGGTTTCGTCCCGCGCGGGCCTTTGCCCTGAGGTCCCCGGTTTGCCTGGCCACCACGTTTGCCCTGAGCGCCTTTTTTCGGGCCGGCTTTGGCGGTCTTGGCTGCCTTTTTGGCTTTAGGCGCCTCATTGCCAGCGGTAGCCGGTTTGTCGCCGCCAAACAGCTTTCCGAAGAACGCCTTGAGCTTGCCAAAGAGTCCGGCGGGCTTGGTTGCTTCGGCGGTCTTGGCTGCTGTCGGGCTCCAGGTTTCGGTTTCGGATTGCGGGGTTTCGCTCTTTGGGCCGGCTTCGGCGGTTTCGCCTTTTCTGCGGCCACGGCCACCGCGACGGCGGCGACGCTTCGGGCGGTCTTCCGCGTTGCTCGGGCGGCTGTCTCCGACGACGTCGTCCTGCTCGGCGGAAACACCTTCGGCTTCGTACACATCCGCCTCCATTGCTTCGGCCTCAACGGGGCGCCGTCGGCCTTTGCGCGGGGGCAGGTCTTCCGGCTTGGCCTTTGCCAGCGGTCCGCTAACGCGTTCTTCGAAGCTGGCAACGTCCGCGATTTCGCCCGGCTGTCCAGGGGCGGGCTGGCCGGCGGGAGTCTGTTTCGTGCGGCCCCGGCGAAGCCGGCCACTGCGGTTGAGGCCGGCGGATGGCTTCAGGTTCTGCAGAATAGACGGTTGCGGGTCCGGCAGGTGGCTGTCGTCGATGCGCTGAAGTTTGGCCTTTGCCGATTCCGTCGAAGCGGATGCCTCCGGCTGATCTTCGCCACCAGCGACAGTTTCCGTTTGGTCTTCGGAGGCGGCTGCCTCCGGTGGAGCCTCGACTGGCTGACTGGCCTCCGCGTCGTTGCTGTTGGCTTCGACTTCTGCCGTTTCCAGCTCGGCTGCCGCCGGCCTGGTATCCGGGGTGGACGCCTCCGCCGGGGTTTCCCCAAGGGGATTTTCGGCGGTTTCCGTGTCGTCAGCTGTTGCTTCTGCGGGGCCTAGATCGGAAGGCGCAGGCTCTGCGGCCTCCGATGGGGTTGTTTCGGCCTCCCCGGTGGGCGCGAAGGAGGCTTGCAGGGCGGCGTGCGCCTCGGCATCCGCGGTGGCTTCGTCGGTCTCGGCAGCTTCGGCAAGGGCGTACTCGCCGCGGTTCAGCTCCCGGTTGTGGGCGGCAATCGACGCCCATGAGGTCGGGCGTCGAAGCGCACCGGGCACGGCATCGGTCTGCGCTTCCGCCTCTCCGGCGTTTTCCCGCGCCGGCTGCTTCGGGGGAGCGTCCTGAGGTTCGCTCGCGTTTTCGAATGATGGCATAATCGGTTTATTCTTTCTTGGGTTGTCTTACTGCGGCGGGTGCGGGCATTCCCGAAAGGGTGGGAATTGCCTCCGCAACGCTCACCGAGCGGACCGGCGCGGCTAACCAAACGCTTTTTTGCGCCTTTTGCAGCAGCCGACGGCGACGGCCCGTCAGCATAAGTATTTTGGACTTACGCAAAGTTCTCAAGACGAAAAACTAAAGGAATCCGGGCTTGCCCGAGTTTCTGCCCGGCATGTGCCTGATCCGCGAAACCGCTTGCTCCCGAACGGTGAAGCCTTATGACCGGCAAGGCATGGCCGACAAACTCGAGGAAATCTTCGCCCTGCAGGAAAAACTCAACGCCCGTATCGGCGTCAATCTCTCCAATCTAGACGAGGACGAGCAAACCAAGTGGGTCCTCAACTACACCCGAGCGCTCAGCCAGGAGACCGCTGAATTGATCGACAGCGTGCCTTGGAAATGGTGGGCCAAGTATCAGGAATTCGACCTTCAGAACGCCCGTGTCGAGGTGATCGACATGTTTCACTTTCTCGTGAGTCTGGCTCAGACATTGGGCATGAGCGCCGACGACGTCTACAACGGCTATTTGGCGAAAAACAAAGTCAACCACGCCCGGCAGGACAGCGGCTACGCCGCAAAGGACGAAGCGGACTCGCGGCATATCTGAGTCGGAGAGGCACGGCCCCTGGTATGAGATTCCAAGCCAGTCCAAGGTATCCTTGATTACTTCAGCGCGCGCAGTTTGCTCGTCGACCGCGCGAAAGCGACGACCGTTTCCGCCATCTCTACCGACTGCCACTGCGACCTCGTCAGGTCCTGTTGGGCAATGAAACTCTTGAGCTTCAGGTACGCTGCGAACGGGTGGTCGGCTTCCTGTTCAAAACCCTTCGGAAGCTTTTTGAGGGCCTCGGAACTGTCGAGCGAAAGCCCGGCGGCGGACAGTTGGTCCAGGATCGCCTGGAAAAAGTCGGGGTCGCCAGCAATGCGCTCGCGGATCGGCAGCAGGTCTTTCGGGCTTAGCTGGTAGAATCCGGAAGCGATAAAGCCGCCGTCCTTTTCCAGGTGAAGGTAGACCAGGCCATCAGTTTCCCGTTTGCTACCTGAGGGCGTCAAAAGACCGGAGACGTTGGTTTTGTAGGGCCGTTTGTCCGCGGAAAAGCGGATGTCACGGTTTTGCCGAAACATCGTCTTGGCGTCACCGTTCAACTCGATGCCCTCGGCATGGCAGCGCATTGACAGGTGTTCGAGCAGGAGCCCAAACGGCTCGCGAAGCTCCATTTTGAACTCATCGCGATTGGCGTCGAACCACGCTTTGTGGTTGTTCGCTTCCAGCTCTTCGAGCAAAGCGAAAGCGCGCGGGGAGAAGTAGCGTTGACTCATCTTTTGCGAAAAACGTGTAACGTCCACCCAGGTGGGTTCGACAGAACGGCTACTCCTCAATCACGTTATCGGCGCTGATCTTCAAGGACCTCCGCCGGATTCCTTACGCTCACCTCACCATGATCGATATTTCTCGCAAAGAGGGCGCCCTGCTGGGCGCCTACGTCGGCGATGCCGCCTCGCTCGGATTCCACTGGCTCTACGAGCCGTCGCGCATCCGCGAGCTGGCGCCTGAAACGCCCGAGTTTCGCGAACCCAGTGCCGCCGATTTCGAAGGCGCCGCCGGCTTTTTCGCGGCCACCGGCAAGAGCGCTGGAGACCTGTCGCACTATGGCGCGCAGCTCGATGTCGCGCTCCGCTCACTAGTGGCGACCCGTGGCGACTGGAATCCCTTCCACTACCAGGCGCGATTTTGCCAAACCTTCGACCGTGGCGGCTCCTTCACGGGCTATATTGACACCGCCACCGGCCTGACCATCGACAACGTCGCCTCGGCAACCGATAAATTGCTCAGCGACCTCATCGGCGAAGTCGGCGGGCTCGACGAGAAGCAGGCCGGGTACGTGAAACGCTACACCGCGAAGAAGGGCCTTGAGCACCGGGGCCCGAAGCTCGCCGAGGCGGTTGCGGGGATCATTGGTATGGTTTTCGAGGACGACGCCGTCACCGAAAAGGCCAAAGAGGTTGCACGCCTTTACGATCAGCGACGCACCGCGCGGCTTGGAGGTGAGGATAACCAACTGCCCGCCGTGGCCAAGCTGCCCGTGGTCGTCGGCCGCTTTGCCGGGCAGGAGGGCGGTCTCGAACGCACCCTCGAGGCCATCGAGGTGACCAACCGCCACCCCGAGGCCCTTAGCTTTGGGCGTTACGCTGCAGCTGCGCTCGAGCGCGTCATCCTCGGCGAATCTGTTCGTACGGCCCTCGAAAGTGCTCGCGAGGTTAACGGCGACGCTCCCGAGGTGGAGAAGCGACTCGACGAAGCCTTTGCCGCCAAGGTCGATGACCTCGAGGCGCTCGGCGAACAGTTTGGCATGGCCTGTCCCTTGCCCAGCGCCATCCCGCTCGCCGTCGCGATCCTGAAGGAAGCGCCCGACTACGTGACCGGCATCCGCCAGAATCTTTACGCGGGCGGTGACAATGCCGGCCGCGCTGTCTGGCTCGGGGCTATGCTCGGCGCCGCTAACGGCATTGGCGGCACCTCCGGCATCCCGCTGGCCTGGGTCGGCAAGCTGGCCGACGGTCCCAGGCTGCTCGGGGATGTTTCTGCCGCGGCGCGATATTGACGCGCCGTCTGTCCCTCCCCCGGGGACACCATGATTGCCAAGCCGAGGGTAACGGCCTCTTTCCAGCATTGGGAGTGGGACAACTTGCTTCCGCTTCCAGATGCCAAGAGTGGGCCTCGTTTGAGTTGATCGTAGTTTTAGGATTGTGCCCTGTGCGTGGTGCGACCCTGCTCTTCGCGAAAGCATTACCATGAACAAACTTGCGATTGTGGTGGCGGCTGGACCGGGCGTAGGCGCGGCGGTTGCGCACCGTTTCGCCCGGGAAGGCTTTGCCCTGGCCGTGCCGTCCCGGCGCTCGCTGCGGGAAAATCAGCGTTGCGCGGCTTCGTGCACGCTTCAGCGCCCACCTTCGCCGAAATTGGTGTGCACCTCGCCACTGTCACCATTGCTGGACAAGTGGCCGAAGGCGGCCCCTTTGATCCGGGCGAAATAGCAGAGGCGTATTGGGACTTGCACCAACAACCCCGGGATCAGCGGTCCACCGAACGCATCTTCAACGGCAAGTCATACCACCTTACCGAATGGATCGGTAGATTGAACGCCGCGTGGCGGCTTCGGATGCTTTTGGCGCAGAGCGGCGTTCGCGACGACGAGGCGGGGCCTACAGGACCAGTCGTCGCCCTCGCTGCCTTGCTCTGCGTCAAAAATCATCTCGACCAATTTACCGACCTCTCCGGCAAGATGGTATAAGCGCTCGGCGGCGTACCAAACGCATTGGGCTTCGAGCCTCCGCAAATTCGCGGGAGGTCGCGAGGCCGTTTTTTACAGTCGTTCGATCACCGCTTCGGTCATTGCCGCCGTTCCGACGCTGGGCTTTCCGAAGGCGATGTCACCGGTGCGGATGCCGGCTTTGACGGCGCCTTCAACGCCAGCGCGGATGGCGTCAGCGGCTTTTGTCTCTCCGAAGGAGTGCTGGAGCATCATGGCGGCTGACAGAATTTGCGCGCACGGGTTGGCAATGCCTTCTCCGGCGATGTCGGGGGCGGTCCCGCCGGCGGGTTCATAGAGGCCGAAGGGCTGGTTATGGGAGTTGGCCTCGAGGCCGAGGCTGGCGCTGGACATCATGCCAAGGCTGCCGCAGATCACCGCCATTTCGTCGGAAAGGATATCTCCAAACATATTTTCAGTGAAGAGTACGTCGAACTGATTGGGGTCGCGCGCGAGCTGCATGGCGGCATTGTCCACGTACATATGGCTCAGCTCGATCTGCGGGTAGTTTTCGGCGAAAAACGCAGTGACGGTCTGCCGCCACAGCACTGAGGTTTCCAGCACATTGGCTTTGTCGACGCTGCAAACGCGCTTGCCGCGGGCAAGGGCGGTCTGCGCGGCGACTTCGGCAATCCGCGTGATTTCCTCGGTGGTGTAGACCATCGTATCGAGGGCGCGCTTGCCGCCACCGGGCAGGTCCTCCGTGGTCTTGGGCTGGCCGAAATAGATTCCCCCGGTGAGCTCGCGGATGCAGACGATGTCGATCCCCCGCGGGATGCGCTCGGCTTTCAGCGGGCTAGCGTCCGTAAGCTCTGGATACAGCAGCCCCGGGCGCAGGTTGGCGAATAGCTTGAACTCCTTGCGCAAGGGCAGCAGGGCGGCGCGCTCGGGCTGCTCCTTCGGCGGCAGGTTTTCCCACTTCGGACCTCCGACACTTCCGAAGAGGATCGCATCGGAGCCGCGGCACACACTCAAGGTGCTCTCCGGTAAAGCTGAGCCATGGTTGTCGATGGCGATTCCGCCGACATCGGCGCTTTCGTGTTCGAGGGTGAAGCCGAACGTGTCGGCAGCTTTCTGCAGCACCCTCAGGGCTGCTGTCATCACCTCCGGGCCGATACCATCGCCCGGCAACACGGCGAATTTCAGGATTTTGCTCATTAGCGGCGGAATCAAGGGCGGAAACGCGCCCTTCGGCAAAACAAAAAAACGCCTCGCGCTGCCCGTAGCGGCTTGTCAGTTAAAGCGCGATGAGCGGGTGGTCGATTATCGGGTTAATCGTGATTCTGGCGACAGCGGTCCGGGCGGATTCGGTGTGGCACGTTACCGGCCCTGAAGAACGAATAGAAATTGAGGTGGGCGGGGCGACCCTGGTCCTGCTTGCAGATTCCGCTATCGAGATACCCGACGAGGGACCTCCGCGCCTGAACTTTGGCACGGTTGGGGTTGTTGCAAACGTCGACACCTTCACCCTTGAGACGGCGGGCGGCGCGCTCACCTTTGCGCCGGACAGTGAAGGCTGGGTGCAGACGCCGCATGGTGAGCGCTGGGCGGAGGTGCGGGTCGCAGCGGGCAGTGCGCGAAGCCGCCTGTGCTACGATACGGTGCTGGAGGCCAGCGAAGTTATCCGGCGTCTCGGCTGCCCGCCCCGCCGGGTGCCCCGGGAGTCGCGGCATCCGCGGCTGGAGTTGCTTTCGCTGAGGCCGTCGGACCGTTGAGCCGGGTGGGCCTCGGCGGACCCTCGGAAGGTGGCGGCTCCTCGTGTTCGACCTCCCGCTCGGCGGCAGGCATTACGGGTCTCGAGGGCAGGCCGAGCACCTGCGCGGCAAGCAGCCCGAGGCCCAGCATGATGACGAGGATCGGCAGTTCTACCTCCAGCGTAATGTGGCCAAGTGAGCGCAAGACCGAGAGAACCGCTCCAGCCAGCAGCAGCGGCCCCACAACTACCGACTGCTTGGTAACGCCCCAGAAGACAAATGCCAGCACGCCGCCGGTCGCCAGCGCGAGGCTCCAGATCCACGCGACCTCCGGCAGGACGTTCAGGCTGTCGAGCAACCAACTCACACCGAAGACGATCACGAGGACCGGCAGAATCAGGCGTTTGGCTGCGTCGGCGTTCATTGACAGCGAGGCAAACGGCAACCGAACCGCAGGGCAAGCTTTTGCAAGAGGAGGCCCGCCGCAACCCCGGCAGGCACCACCCCTGTGCGGTAACTCCACCCTTGCCCCGGTAGAGATTCAGGTATTCTGATAGAGCGCATAACCTCAATGCCTTGTACCCCATTATGGATCCTGAAAATCTCGAAAGCGTTATGGAAGAATCGCGGCGGTTTGCGCCGCCGGCGGCGTTTGCCGAAAAGGCTATCATCGGTCGTCGCGCCGAGTACGATGAGCTCTACGCCAAGAGCCTCACCGACCCCGAGGGCTTTTGGGATTTACAGGCGAAAAACTTCGAGTGGTTCGCGCCGTGGACTCAGGTTTGCGATGCGTCCGAGAAGCCGTTTTTCAAGTGGTTCGTCGGTGGCAAGACCAACATCACTGTCAACATCCTTGATCGCCATATTCGTGACGCCAGCAAGAATAAGGCGGCGCTGATCTTCGAGGGTGAGCCGGGTGACGAACAGGTACTGACGTTTTTCGATCTTTATCGACGGGTCAATCAGTTCGCTAATGCGCTCAAAGCGCACGGCATTGGCAAAGGTGACCGCGTGGCGCTGTACCTGCCGATGATTCCCGAATTGGCGATCGCCGTTCTGGCCTGCGCGCGCATTGGCGCGGTGCATTCGGTCATCTTCGCGGGTTTTTCCGCTGAAAGCATTCGCGATCGCGTCCTCGACATGCAGGCCAAGATGGTCATCACCGCCGACGGGGCCTGGCGGCGCGGAAACTTGCTGACCTTGAAGAACACCGTCGACGAGGCCGTCGAGGGATGCGCTTGCGTCGAGCGTGTGGTGATCGTCAAGCGCGGGCACGGCGATCCGTTTCCTTGCAGCGTCAAGGAAGGCCGCGACCTGTGGTACCACCGCATGGTGGCGGGGCAGTCGATCCACTGCGAGCCCGAGCAGATGGACAGCGAAGACCTGCTGTTTCTGCTCTACACCAGCGGAACCACCGGCAAGCCCAAGGGTATCATGCACACGGTCGGCGGGTATATGGTTTACACCGCGCTGACCTCGAAATACGTATTCGACCTCAAGGACGACGATGTCTTCTGGTGCACTGCGGACATTGGCTGGATCACCGGACACAGCTACCTCGTGTACGGGCCGCTGCTCAACAAGGCCACGTGCGTAATGTACGAGGGGGCGCCCAACTACCCCGACTTTGGCCGCTTCTGGCAAATCGTGGAAAAGTATGGCGTCACGATCTTTTACACGGCGCCGACCGCGATCCGTGCCTTCATGAAGATGGGTACCGAGTTTCCGGAGCGGCACGATCTGTCGACGCTGCGCCTGCTCGGAACGGTCGGCGAGCCGATCAATCCGGAAGCGTGGATGTGGTACCATCAGCACATCGGCGGCGGGAACTGCCCGATTGTCGACACCTGGTGGCAGACTGAAACCGGCGGCATCATGCTCAGCCCGCTGCCCGGTGCCATCGAGACCAAACCCGGCTGCGCTACGGTCCCTTTCTTTGGAATCGACGCCGCCGTTCTGGACGAAGCCGGTAACGAAACCGCGGCTGGGCTGCTTGCCATCCGCAAGCCCTGGCCGAGCATCATGCGTGGCGTCTACGGCGACGAACAGCGCTACCGTGACACCTACTGGTGCAAGTGGAAGGGCGCGTACTACTTCCCCGGTGACGGCGCCAAGCGCGATCAGGACGGCTACTTCTGGGTGCTCGGGCGCGTGGACGATGTTGTTAACGTCAGCGGCCACCGCATCGGTACCGCTGAACTCGAGAGCGCCTTTGTGGAGCATCCGGCGACGTCAGAGGCGGCCGTCATCGCGATCAAACACGAGATCAAAGGGCAGGGGCTCGTCGCCTTCGTCACGCTCAAGCACGACCTCAAGGCCTCGGCCGAGTTGCAAAAGGAGCTCGCCGAATGGATCGCCCAGAAGATCGGCAAGTTCGCGATCCCGGAGAAAATCATCTTCAGCGCCGACCTGCCCAAGACGCGCAGCGGCAAGATCATGCGCCGACTCCTGCGCAACATCGCCGACGGATCGGCTCTGGGCAACGTCACTACCTTGGCCGACCCCAGCGTCGTCGAAGAGCTCAAGCGCCAATACGAGGAAGACTAGGCTTGGGTTACCATGAGCCATCCTATCTTTCGCGCGTTCGGCGCTTTGATTCTAGGCGGCGCCACCAGTGCCGCGCTGCATCTCGGCATGGGGACCGCCCTGGTTGTCGCCCTTGTCGGGGGTCTGTTCGTGGCGGTCCTGTTTGCCCTGCTCGGTGGCTGCTTTTGGCGCTGGCTGGACGAAATTTGGTCCGCCTGGCGCTGAAGCGGTTTAAAAAACCAGCGGTGCCGGTTGCGCTTGCGAATCCGCGCCCTTTGGCGTGAGCGCTTCGCGAGCTGCCAAAAACGGGCACGGAGGTGTTGGCTGCTAAAAAGTCGTGAGCTCCAGTCAGGGAAGTGCACGCGAAGAGTTTCCGGAACCCGTGACAGGGTTGACCGAAGCGCTTTAGCGCCGGTGGCCAAACATGCCTTTGATGCCTTCGAGCAGGCCGCCGCGAGCGGTGGTCGGACCCATCAGCCCGCGGCGGCGGCGGGGCCGAGGCGTTGGTGACGGAGCCTGAGTATCGGTGTCGAAAAAGGCGGGACTGTTGAGGCGGGAAAGGTCTGGACGCGGTTGGGACATGATTTCGACAATATCATAAGTCGCTGATGTATAAAGACCTTTTGCAAACAGCCTTACCCTACTCCGCGGCATGGTGATTTGTTGTACCTAAGCCGGAAAGGCCGCGCCGAAACACGAAATACGTAGGGAAATCGACCCCTAGCCCCGTCTCAGGAAGGTGCATGGGGTTGGGTTGAAAGCTCCTTGGCCTCGGTCACTTCCCGTCTGCTACGGGCGTTCGCCGTCGTTGCCTGAGCCAGCGCTGGGAGCGCGGCGGCTCGCTCGAGGTGCGAGTGAACGCCAAGCTGTGCGGTCGAGGCCCGGGATGAAGTTAACCGGGACGGGCCAGGCGGCGCCGGTCAGGGCGCCTGGACCCAGGCTGGCGGTCGCGCGTAGACGCCCAGCGGATCGTTGAACTGGTCGAGAACCCGGCTCAAGTCCTCCAGTTCCTCCTTCAACTGACGGCCCGGTCCGGTCCCGCGAGCAACGGGCGGTGCACCCTCGGGATTGGCCAATTGGCTGAGCAGTTCTTCCAGAAATTCCCGTTCCCGGGGGATCTCGTAAAGCTTCCAGCGGGAGAGACCCGCGCGATCGGCAGCTTCGTCGATGGCGTCCTGCAGTCCGCCAAAGTCGTCGATCAAGGCCAGCTTTTGCGCAGTCTGACCTGTCCAGACGCGACCCCCGGCGATTTCGCGAACGGCTTCCTCGTTGAGGCCACGGCCCTGCGCCACCAGTTCCACGAACCGGGTGTAGATGAATTCGACCGAATCCTGCAGCCGCGCCATCTCCTGGTCGTTGAGGGGCCGTGTCAAGGTTCCCAGATCTGCGAAAGGCCCGGTCTGGACCCCGTCGAAGTAGATGCCGTTGTCATTGGCTAGCTCCTGAATGTTGAAGAGCACGCCGAAAACGCCGATCGAACCGGTAATTGTGGTCGGCTGGGCGAAAATCATGTCACCCGCGGAAGCGATCCAATAGCCGCCGCTGGCCGCGACGCCACCCATCGAGACAACCACCGGTACCTGCTCGGCCAGCCGGGCTACTTCATAGCGTATTTGCTCGCTGGCGAATGCGCTTCCGCCGGGGCTATTGATACGGATCACCGCCGCCTTGATTCCGCGGTCCTGCCTCAACAGGCGGATTTCCCGGGCGAACCAGGCCCCGCCGACGGTGTCGGCCCCCCCAAAACCGTCAACAACGGGCCCGTTGAGGTACACCAAACCAATCCGGTTCTTGTCGAGCGCCATCGGGTCCACCGGCAGGTCGAGTGATTTCAGGTAGGCACGCAGGCCGATTTGCTCGAACGTGTCACCGGAATTACGGACGCCGACCAGGCTTTCCAGTTCCTCGATCACATCGGCGAGGTAGCCGAGTTGATCGACGAGGCCCGTGTCTTCGGCCCCCTGCGCGCGCAGGAAGCCTCTTTCCTGGGAAAGGCGGCGCAGCTCGTTCACGGGCACGTTCCGTTCACGGGCATAGGCCTCCAGCAGGCTCGACCAGATTTCCTCGAGCAAGCGCGCCAACTGCTCGCGGTCTTCTTCGCTCATCGACGATCGGGTAAAGGTCTCCGCGAAGCTCTTGTACTCGCCGACCCGCACCACCTGCGCGCCGATGCCATATTTCCGGAAGGCTTCGGCAAGGTAGGGCGACCTCGAGCTGAGGCCGGTGAGGTCGAGCACGCCGTACGGGTTCAGCGTCAGCTCATCGGCTGCGCTCAAAAGGAAATAGTCTTTGAGGGTCGGAGCCTCCGCGTAGCCGTACACGGTTTTGCCAGCCGCTTTGATCCTCTGCAGGCTCGCGCGCACTTCGCGCAGGACGGGCAGGCTCGAGCCTCCGGCGTCGGAAAGGAGGCTGCCCTTCAGCAACACCGCCCGTATGCGGTCATCGTCGGCTGCCGCGTTCAGCGCGGCGGTGGTTTCCAGCAGGGTCAAGGTAGGCATGTCACCGCCCATGGCGGCGTCGATAATCTCCCCTGGAGAGCCCAGCGAGGGCCCATCGGTGACCGTCATGGACAAGTCGACGACCAACACCGAGCCGTCCGGAACTACGGGTGCGTCCTCGCCGCCCAACGAGGCGAGGAGGAGGATCAGGGCGATGAAAAACAGAAACGGAAGCATCCAGGACAGCCAGATCGCCGTCATGTTTGCCATCACCATTTTGCGGAATTGACCCATAGGCGGCTCATCTAAACGGCTCACAGGCACAATTGCAATCCCCCTCGGGTGCGCCGCTCCAGAACTTATACCACCTTATACCGAATAGACCGGTAGATTGAAGGCCGCGTGGCGGCTTCGGATGCTTTTGGCGCAGAGCGGCGTTCGCGACGACGAGGCGAGGCTTGCAGGCCCAGCCGTCGCCCTCGCTGCCTTGCTCTGCATCCAAGATCATCTCGATCATTTTACCGACCTCTTCGGCAAGATGGTATTAGACGAAACCCTACCGTGGTTGGCGTTCGCTCCTGAACTCGGATCGTCAGGGTACCCTAAACCTTCGCGATTTGTCGGAGCTTTCTCTCGACAGGGCTTTGGCGTTCCCGGCGATTGCTCCTGCTTGCGAAGCGGGCCTATTCCGCGGTGTCGGGTGAGATGGGCACCACCACCGCGACCTCCCGGAGCGAACCGAGGCTCGCGGGCAGCTCGACAAGGCCGCGCTGAAAGTAGCCTTCGCTGCCTGGAGAGAGGGCGACGATCGTGCCGATCGGCAGGCCTGCCGGAAAAATGCCGCCGAGCTGAGAGGAACGCAGCAGCAGGGGTTCGTCCTGCGCGAGGCTGACTTCGGGCGGCAAGTTGAGCGCTTCTCCGCGGGGCGGCTCCAGTGGTACGTTGGTCAAGCCCTGGTAGGTCACCGGGCTGTCGATGCCGGGAAGGGAGGCCGCCATGCGAAAGCCCGGGCTGCTGGCGAGTTCGACGATGGCCGTGGTAGCCCGCACCTCGCGGATGCGCCCGGCCACGCCTCCGGCGTAGATGACCGCCTGGCCAGGCTCAAGCCCTGCCTCGCGCCCCTTGCGGATCACCAGACGCTCCCACCAGATGGTGTAATCGCGGTGGGCAACGCGTGCGATTTCGTAACGGTAGGCGGGCTCGGAAGGAAGCTCCAAAAGGGCCTCCAGTCGGCCAATTTCTGCCTCCAGAGCGCCGATACGCTCACGATCCAGAGCGTAGGCCTGATTCACTCGGGCAAGGTCGCGGTTGGCCTCGATGAGCTCGCGGTTCGACCGGCTGCGCAGCGTCCAGAACGTTCGCAAATCCACGGCCTGACCGTAGGCGTGTTGGAGCGGGGCCTGGAACTCGGCGAAGCTCGTCTCGGCGGCGCGGCGCAGCACGCCCGGCAGCAGCCACCAGGCTGCCGCCAGACAAAGCAGCACCACCCATGGCTTGCCCCGCCGGCCAAACATGCTCCATTCCTGCGGGACGGTCCCGGGCAGAGCAAGCCGCATTGGGGGCTAAGACCAATTTGGCGAAACCCCTGTGCTGAAGCCGCGGGTTCGCCTTGCGGGCCTGCTACCTTTGATAACGAAAAAGCCCCGCCGAGCGGCGGGGCCTGAAAAAAGCGGTGATGAGAGCCCGGCTTAGTTCCCGAGGGCGGCCATGGCCTGGTCCGCAATGATGCGGTTGACCGGATAATAGCCGTTTTCGAGCACCGTCCGCTGTCCTTCCGGCGAATACACGAATCGCATGAACTCGAGGGTCAACGGATCAGGCTGGGCGGCATTCGGGTCGTGGTTGAGGGTCAGGTAGAGGAAGCGCGCGAGCGGATAAGTGCGCTCAAGGGCATTTTCTCCGTTTGCCTCGATATAGTTGTCGCCCTCGACGGCCACATCGACGGTTTCGACGCTGTCGGTCTTGTAGCCGATGCCGGAGTAGCCGATACCGTAGGGGTCGCGTGAGACAGCGTCGACGACCGCCTCGGAAGAGGCCAGAGCGTTGTAGCTTTCGCGGTAGTTCCCTTTTTGCAGCACATTGGATTGGAAGAAGGCGTAGGTGCCTGACGCCTGGTTCCGCCCGTAGACGCGGATGGGCTGGTTCGCGTAGCGACCCGATACCCCGAGGTCGCCCCACGTGGTGACCTTGGTCGGATAGCCGCGGTTGCGGTCGGCGCTGAAGATGGCGTCAATCTCGGCGAGGGTCAGCCCTTCTTCCAGGATGGGATTCTGCGGGTTCACGTACACCGCGAGTGCGTCCAGCGCCACCGGCAGTTGCGTCGGCGGGTAGCCGAAGCGGTCTTCAAAGGCCTGAACTTCCGCCGGACGGACTTCGCGGCTCATCGGGCCGAAGTCTGCGTTGTCCAGCAGCGCAGGGATGGCAGTGGAGGAACCCTGGCCCTGGTGGAACACGCGGATGCTCGGGTGGTAAGATTTAAACTTCTCCTCCCACTCGGCCATCAGGTCGTCCATCGTGTCCGAGCCGGTGGAGGTCAGGCGACCGTTCAAGGTCGTTTCGGGCTCGTACGGGCGCAGGCCGGCGAGTTGCATGGCGATCGGGCCACTGAGGCCTTCAGTGGCGGTTTGGGCCCGCTGAGCGACGTCCACCGAGCCTGTAGCCGAACGGCTGGGGGCGGGCTGGTTGACCGAACGGCTGGTTTGCGCACGCGGTTGCGCGGCAGGGCGCTCGACGCCGAGAACTTCGTCGCGCATGGCCTTCGCTTCGTCGTCGGTAGCCAAGCCCGTCCGGCGCATTTCTTCGATTTCGCGCAGGCGGCGTTCGGTGGTCGTTTCCCGCGATTGAGCGTCTGGGCTGGCGTTGACTTGCTTGGCCGGAGGCGGCGTTTGCGTGCTCGGGTTGGGAGAGGTGTCGGCGCTCGGCGTGGAGGTCGTTTCACACCCGCTGGCCAGAAGGCCGAGCAGGGTGGCAACGCCAATCAGGCGGCGTGAGGGTTCCGTCAGCATTTTCATGATAAACGATAGTTTGAGAGAGGCGTTTCGGGTGATTACCTATTCTGCGAAAGAACTGATTTCCAGGACCACGCGGAAGCCCAGCCGTGGGTTGCCCAGCACAGGGCTTTCCTGGAGGCGGTTTGCACTGCGGCTGAGCTGAAAATCCTCGAGAAAATCGCCCCCGCGCACAATCTTGGCAGCGAGCACGCCGTCTTGCATGGCTTCGTCAGCAGGGCCCTGCGGGTCCGTGACCGCCCGGTCGGGGTAGGGTGCCCGCCACGTGGCGGTCCATTCGCGCACGTTTCCGTGTACGTCGTAAAGCCCCCAGCGGTTGGGAGGGCCGGAAGTGCCGACGGGCTGCGGCCGGGGCTCGGCAATGGTCGGGTTGAAAATATTGGCCTGCTGAAATCCAAGCTCGGTCCCGCTGCCAATGCTGAACGGCGTCGTGGTGCCAGCTCGGGCTGCATACTCCCATTCGGCTTCGGTCGGCAGACGGTAGCTCTCACCGGTTTGCTCGGAAAGGCGACGGCAGAATTCGACTGCCTGGGCATAGGTAATCGAGTGCACGGGCAGGTCGTTCCCAAGGAAGGCCGGGTTGGGGTCTTCCATACGGATGGGTTGATTCATCACTTCCTGCCACTGTTCCTGGGTTACCTCGTGGACGCCCATGAAGTAGCCGCGCGTGAGGGTGACGGGGTGCGGCGTCTCGTCGGGTTCCGCCCAGGGGTCTTCGTCGGGGTCGC
>JBHJGW010000179.1:0-3258 GCA_050331415.1 Opitutales bacterium
GTCCTGCTGGCTGAGCTCCACCTCGATCGCAGCCAGGTCCACCTCCGAAGGGATGAGCCACAAGCCCGGCTGCTCCGCATGGGGGAGGATTTTCTCCTCGGCTGTTCCCTCGCCCATCAGCGGCCCGTAGAGGCTGATACCTTCCTCTTTGTCGAAACCGAGGTTGCTGGTGGCGTTGGCTTGTGGGTCGAGGTCGACCAGCAGCGTCGCGACGCCCTGCCGGGCCAGGGCGTAGGCGAGATTGACGGCTGTGGTCGTCTTGCCTACCCCGCCCTTCTGATTGGCGATCGAAAAGACCTTCGTCATCATGTTTGGCTAAATCCTCGAGTGCACCTGCGTTTGTCCGCTTTGGCAAGGATGGGTTTTGGCCCGCAGGCTCCGCCGAAGTTCTCGGCGAGGCACAGAGCTCTCCCTCAAGCCCCTCACCCTGCCAGGGGTCCGTCTGGTAGCAACACCGGCTTCGAATCATATCTCACACAGGCTGTTCTGCGAGGGTTTGATCGCTGCGATGAGCGTGCCCGTAGGCGTGAGATTATTCGCCTGGGACCCGCGCCGTTTCTGCCGCTCCCGCCTTGACAACCGGGTTGCTCCCGAATTATGCCCGGTTAAAATGATATTCTGCTTCGCTGCCTGCTGCTTATGAAGCTCTCACGACTCATTCGTGAACGGCGTTTCGAAATCGCCGAGGAATGGTTTCATTTTGCCCGAAACCACATAGAATCCGCGAAGCCGCTGGACGAGACGTCAGTCCGTGACCACGTGATCGAAATGCTCATTGCAGTGGCGGACGACATGGACGTACCGCAGAGCGGTGCTGAACAGGAGCGCAAGGGCAAAGGGCAAAAGGCCTCATCAGAGGGCGAGGACGAGGCCGCGCACCAGCATGGAGCCGAGCGTGTCCAGAATGGCTTTTCGATTACCGAGGCAAGTTCGGAATTCCGTGCTCTCCGGGCGAGCATCATTCGGACATGGGAGCGCCACCTCGACCGGCCGCTCGACGCCACCGACCTGCAGGAAATGATCCGCTTCAACGAGTCAATCGATGAAGCCTGGATGACCTCAGTAGCGCGCTATCACTCGACCGTGGACTCCATGCGCGACTGGTCCCTTGGGGTACTCGGCCACGACCTTCGCAGCCCGTTGAGCGCAGCCTCCGCGACAATTGACCTCTTGGCGACCTCCACCAATCTTTCCGAAGACGAATCCGAGGCCGTGCGCTGCTCCCGAATTAGTCTGAATCGGATGACCGAACTGATCCACAACCTGCTGGAATTGACGCGGGTCCGGCTCGGTGCAGGCATGCGCCTCAATCGTCAGGCCGTCGACCTGCCGCCTCTCTGCCAAGGAGTCGTTCACGAAATCCGGACAGCGCAGCCAGATGTCGATATTCAGCTCGAATTGCCCAGCGCACTCGAAGGTGAATTCGACCCAGGGCGGATCGAGCAGGTGGTCACCAACCTCGTCCACAATGCCATTCGTCACGGGCTGCCCAACCGGGCGATTACGCTGCACCTGACCTCCGCCGACAACGAAGCGACCCTGCGCGTCCACAATGAAGGCCCGGCGATCTCGAAGGCGGTGCAGGAGCGAATTTTCCGGGGTCTCAGCGCCCATCCAACGAGCCACCTCCAAGCGTCGAATTCCGTGGGCCTCGGCCTCTTGATCGTCGCCGAAATCGTGAAAGCTCACGGTGGCACCATAATGGTGGAATCCAGCGAGGCCGCCGGAACCACCGTTACCCTGACCCTTCCGCGGTACCAAGGGGGTGACGCATGAGCCTGGCCACGACAGGCCTCAGTCCAGGCTCAGGACGATGCTGGTGAAGTAGGTGGTGTCGAGGTTCTCGTTCCCGGGCTCCGGGCTGCCGTTGTACTCGTTTTCGACGCCGGCGCGGATAGCCCAGCGGTCGCCCTCAAAGATATCGAAGTCAATTTCGGTTGAGTGCGTCAGGATGTACTGCGAGGTGTCGGTCAGCGACAGGATGAATCCGAGGTTCGTCAGCAGCGTTGCCCAGTCGAAGTTGTATTCGTGGCGCGCATTGGCGTCGAGGCCCGGGAAAGATTCCGTACGTCCGCTCGAGTACGACTCGAAGCGATACGCCAGACCGCTGCGGAAGCGCAGTTCCTGGCGTTCGTTGTCGATGAATTTGTAGCCCAGACCCGCAGCGGATTCCGTGAAGAGATCGAGATCCTCGACGGCATCGCGTCCGAGTTCGGAGCGGACATACCACAAAAACCCTTCGTAGAAATCCTGCTGGTAGTCAACGCCGGCGCGGGCATCGTCCCGGCTGACCTCGTCGTCGGTCTCTGAATAGCGGTACCGTCCGAAGAGGTTGAGAGTGTCCGTAGGGCCCTCGAGCCAGGCGTTGACGCCGCTGTTGAAACCGAGTTCTTCCGAATTGCCACTCTTGCCGCTGATGCCGAGATCGAGCTCCCAGCGCCAGTCGCGCTGTTGAGCCTTCAGTGCCGCCACTTCCGGATCTTCCTCTCCAGGACGCCAGAAGGCTTCGACGTTTTCAAGCGGGCGGCTGACTTGTGAAACGCGGACTTGTCCGTTGACCGTCTGGACGGGCCCGCGGATCTTCGTGCCATCAGCGAACGCGACAAAGCCCTCGGCCTCGGTTTCGATTGAGCTCACCTGATCGCGTTCAATCGTGACTTCGCCCGCGTAAGGGGTCTGCAGGACAACGGTAGAGCCATCGATACTCATGAGCTCGCCCGTCAGGATCGCACCGGTTTTGGTCTCGACGGTATCCTGGGCCGACGCCGCCAGCGTCGCAAAGATCGGTCCCGCGAGAAAGGCTCGTTGCAATACAGTAAACATGGTGCGGGGATAGAGCCCTCATCTTTCGGATTCAAGGGCTAACTGCCGGGCTCCTGGCACCACTTTTTTTTTCGTTTGCGTTTTGCTGGCTTCGCAATTCTGCATTTGCGGCTATGACCGATCCTGAACGTGACCCCGCCAACCCCGAGCCAGAGCAGCCGCACCCGGCGCCTCCGGGCGAGAGCGAGCCGGGCCAGTCCGCCGCGGACACCGCCGAGCCGCAACCAGCGCAACCCGCAGACGTTGAATTGACCGAAGAGCCGGTCGCAGATGCCGACCCGCATGGGCCCGGCGCGCACCAGACTGCGCCCGAAAGCGCGGCGGGAGGCGACCGTGTCGCTGAGCTCGAGCGTGCACTCGAAGCAGCGGAACTCAAGGCTAAAGAAGCCCAACACGCCCGTCTGAGGACTTTGCCAGAAAAGGAAAAACAGCCCC
>JBHJGW010000180.1:0-5833 GCA_050331415.1 Opitutales bacterium
GCCCTGTGCTCGCGGGCCGAAGGCGGAAACCCAGGCGGCGGCAAACCTCGCCTCGGGTTGTTGCGCGGCTCCTACCGCTGAGGCTGCTGACGCCGTAGTGCCCAGCGTTCTGCTTGCTGCGAATACTGGCAATTCCGCCCTTCGCGCGGTTGCCCAAGCCGACGAAGAAGGGCAGGGCGGAGAAAGCGATAATTCCGATGTAATGGAAGCAGCCGAGATTGCGACCGAAGCCGTCGAAGAAGCGGGTTCCGCGGTTGAGGAGGCTCAAGACGAGGTTTCGGACGCCGTGGAAGAGGCGGACGAAATGTCCACCGAGGCCCTTCGCCAGGCGCAACAGGCCCTGCAAGAGCGGGAGGCGGATCTCGAGGATCTTGCGGAGCAGCTCGAAGAGCGCGCTTCTGCCCTCGAGGAGCTTCAGGGAACCCTTCAGCAGACTCGAGCGGAGCTCGATGACCGTCGCACGCAGCTCGACCAGGCTCAGGAACAACTCCAGAGCGCCCGTGCCGAGCTGGATCGCGAGCGCGAGGCGTTTCTGCAGGAACGCCGCCAGCGGGAACAGCAACGACGCAGTACCGAGCAAGCGCGTTCCCAGCGGTTGAGCAACCCAGACGAGCTCGTTGCCGAACTGCGCAATTTGGTCCTTTCCGGGGACTCCGTTGAACGCATCCGTGCCGACATCACCCGTCGCGCAGACGAGTTCCTTAGAGCCATCGAAACTCGAGGCCGAGTTAGCCGCATGGTCAAGGAAGCCGAGGCGAAATTTCGCGAGGAGCTGCTCAAGGGTCTCGAGCTCGACAGCCTGAACGTCAACTTCGACCGTCAGCTCCGGAACACCTTCGAGCCCGCCGAGCTCCTCGAGCTCCTCGATTTCTACCAGAGTGAAACCGGCAGCCAGTTGCTTGAAAACGGCGATTCCGGGCTCGCTTTCGACACGGCGTTCATCGAGCGCGAGGCGGAAACCCTGTTCAGTCAGTTTGTCGACGAGATCGACAACCTCACTTCTCGCGATGCCCTGGATACGGCGATCCAGGAGAATCTCGAACTGATCAGCCGGGCGGCCGACAACTACTTTGCGGCAAAGGGGGGCGAGACCGTCCGGGTTGGTCAGTTGATCGCGGAGGGTTTTCTCGGCCCGTTGCAACCACTCGATGGCGAGACCTATAGCCAGCTCACCATCGCGGAGAGCGGTGGCGTGTTGCGCGTCGAGGCCTCCGGTGGCCGTCGGATCTTCTTCCGCTACTGAGGCAGGCTCCAGCCCGCCAGACCGGGCTGCGGTTTTTTGCTTCACCTTGCTACATCGGGTTGCGTTTCCGGGCCGCACTATGCTAGTTCACCCCGATGGCTTTGGAAAAGATCACCTCAGCACAGGGTTGTCTCGTGCCCATTCCGGGTGACGATGTCGACACCGACCGCATCATCCCGGCGCGGTTTATGAAGTGCGTTACCTTCGATGGCTTGGGTCCGTATGCGTTTTACGACGTCCGTTTTCACGAAGACGGCACGCCGAAAGCGCATCCGCTAAACGAAGCCCGCTTCGAAGGCGCGACCCTGATGCTTGTCGGGAGCAATTTCGGCTGTGGCAGCTCCCGCGAACACGCCCCACAAAGCCTTCACAAGGCGGGCTTCCGTGCGTTTATTGGCCTTTCGTTCGCGGAAATCTTTTTTGGCAATGCCACCACTCTCGGTATGCCGTGCGTGACGGTTTCGGAGGAAGATCACGAGCGTCTCGCGGAGGCCCTGGAGGCGAGTTCGGACTCAGAGGCTCAGATCGACCTGAACGCCTTGGAGGTGCGCTTTGAAGGGCTGACGGTCCCCTGTGCGCTTCCGCCCAGTGCTCGCGAAGCGCTTGTCGACGGAATCTGGGACCCCATTGCACTGATGCTCGACGCCCCTGGAGCGGTCGAGGCTAAGTTGCATGAGGCGGGCTATCGCGACAGCGCCCCGGCCTGAGCCTTCCTGTTTCCGAAACCAGCATGGGAGGCTTCTTTCAAGGTGCCGGGTTCTTCCTTTACCCGCTGATCATTTGTTCGCTGGTGGCCGCCGGGGTCATCATCGAGCGTCTTCTGGCGCTCCGGGAGCAGGTCGTGCTGCCTTCGGGGCTGCAGCATGCCTTGATGGCGGGCGAACTCGGTAGGCCTGAAACGGGCGCGACCTCCGCCTTGGGCCGCGTCATCGCTTTCACCCGCAGCCACCAGCCGGAGCCCGAGACGCTTAAGGCCTTTGCTTTGCTGGAAATTACGCGATTGGAGCGTGGGCTGTTCGTGCTCGATATCGTGGTCGGGGTTGCGCCTTTGCTTGGTCTGCTCGGAACCGTAGCGGGCCTTGTTCAAGTCTTCAGCGGTCTCGACCCGCAGTCGGGCCTGCCCGACGCCTTTGAGTTTACCAGCGGTATTGCAATGGCGCTCTCCACCACCCTGCTGGGTTTGGCAATCGCCTTGCCTGCCCTCGTCGGCAGTGGCTACCTGCACCGGCGCGCAGAAGTGCTCGGTGCCCGGCTCAATGTCGCCGTCGAGCGCCTGCTCGAACTGACGGGCTCGCGGAATGCCGCCTGATCCCCGGTTTGGCAGAGCGGATCAATCTGCAGGATGGGAGCAACGTGTTAGCCCCGAGGGATTCTGGTTAACCGGAGCTTGCTTCAATTTGGTTTCATACCGCAGTTTAGCTTGCTTAGCTTTGGAGATGGGCGTATCGGTAGATTTGTCGATATGAGCAAGCGCCTGTTGGTAATTGAAGATAACCCCGAGCTGCTGGAGCTGGTCAGCATGATCATTTCCGCGCGCGAGGGCTATGACGTCATCCAGGTTAAAGATGGCAGGGAGGCGATGGCGCTGGTTGAAAAAGACTCCTTCGACATCGTGATTACCGATCTGGTGCTGGCGACGCTTCCGGGCGTGGAGATCATCCGCAAATTGCGCGAGTTGCAGTCAAACGTGCGCATCATCGCGATCTCGGGCAAAGGGCAGGGTTATCTGGACGACGCCCTCGAAGCCGGGGCGGACGTGGCCATGCCCAAACCCTTTACGATTGCGCAGATGGTAGCAGCGCTGGAGCCTGGCCAGGAGGTCAGCGGCCAGGCGTGACGGAACCCCGGGGCGCCTTCGGCTCTGCTCAGGCGCCCTTAGTTGGCCAGAGGGCTTGCGGGTAGTCACCAGCTTCGACCTTTGCACTCACTGACGCTGCCACGCGAGCTCGGTCCTCCGGGTACGTCACGCCGAACCACGTGCTTTCGGTCGGCAAGACGGCCACTTGGGCCCGTCCCGCGCGTAAGTCCGTATCGACTGCGGCGGGCAAATAAAATTCGCTCTTCAGCTCAGCGCCACGGGCGTCGAGGAAGCTCCGGAACTGCTCGGCGAGGCTGTCGAAAAACACGGGTGTGAAGCCCCAGAAGTTCATCGACACCAGGGTGTCACCGCGAATGGGGACTTCGCCATCGGGCTGTTGACTGAGGGCGTTGCCGCGCCCGTCGCTTTCCAGTTTCGGGTGCTCCGTGACCGACAGCAAGTGCCCGCCTTCGTCGAGGAGGCAAAGGCCGCGCGATACGCTGCCATGCTCGGAGAGGGTATTGCGCAACCGGTACCCACACAGGGCATACCCAGGCTGGCTTGGGTCCTGATTACGGAGGTATTCGGCGACCTGCTCGAAGGACTGACGGCCGTAGTAGTCGTCGGCGTTAATGACCGCAAAGGGCCCTTCGACCGTACCTCGCGCCGCCAATACCGCCTGACCCGTACCCCAGGGTTTTTCGCGGCCCGGGGGGGGGCGATGACCGCCGGGGAGGTTGTCGAGCTCCTGAAAGACGCAGCAACAGGTGATGGCGTGCTCGAAGCGGGATAGAACCTTTTCGCGGAAAACGCCCTGCAAATCGCGGCGGATCACAAATACAGCACGGTCGAAACCGGCGAGTTGCGCGTCGTACAGCGAGAACTCCAGCAGGGTTTCGCCTCCCGGGCCGAAGCCGTCCAGCTGTTTCAGGCCGCCATAGCGGCTTCCCATTCCGGCGGCCATAACGACTAAGGTCAGCGGTGTAGGCATATGGCGCGTGGTTGTGGCGTCAGCTCACCTCGCTGGCAAGGGTAAAGCCAGCCTTTGAAGCGGGATACTTTCGCTGAGCCTGCCGTCGGTTCTACAGCCCCTCTACCCTCTGCTTTTGCGATTGCTGAGGGGGAGCGAATCCCTTACGAAGCCTGAATTTCCGCGACGACAGCTGCGGGTACCTTCGATGAACCTACTGGACCACCCCTTTTTTACAGATCTGCCTGCGGAACATGCTGCGCAGCTTTCAGCGCGCTGCACGATCGGGGAGGTACAGGCCGGGGAGACCGTTTTCCGTGAAGGCGACCCCTCCGACTGCATATGCCTGGTCCTCGAGGGCTTGGTAACCTTCTACAAACAAACCCCGGACGGTCGGGAACGCTCGGTCAGTCAGTGCTCCGAAGGGGCCTTTTTCGGTGAGGTCGGTGTGTTTACGGGCGCCCCGCGAGCGCTCTCCGCAGTGGCTTCCGATTCGGTCCGCCTCGGGTTCATCCACCGCGACGCGCTCGTCAGCTTCATCCGGCATACCAGCGGGCCGGTCGAGCAGGTCCTCGGAAGCATCGTCCGGCACCTCCACGACACGACACGTCACTACATGGAGGACATCTTGCAGCAGGAAAAGTTGAGCCTGGTGGGTACGATGATGAATTCCATTATCCACGACTTTAAGAACCCTTTCACCATGATCAGCCTGGGGACGCAGCTGATGCAAAAGCGCTATCCCGATGACCCCAAACTGCAGAAGATCTGTAACAACATCGGCGATCAGATTCAGCGCATGCTCGACATGGCGAATGAACTCGCGGAGTTTTCCCGAGGGGCCGCTACCGAGCTTAAAACGACCCAGGTTCACCTGCCGAAATTTTTCGCCGGGTTCCACGAGCTTAATGAGCCGTTTTTTCAGAGCGACCGTATCGATGTGACCATCGAGTGCGCCGATCTCGATCTCGAGGCCGAGTCCAACAAGCTCATGCGCGTGCTTCAAAACCTTACCGGAAACGCTGTCGAGGCCTTTGGCGACACGAAGTCTGGTCATGTGAAGCTCACAGCCGCCCCTGACGGTGACGACTGGGTTGTGCTGACCGTCGAGGATAACGCTGGCGGGATCCCAGAAGAAATCCAGGCCACCTTGTTTGAACCCTTTGTCACCTTCGGCAAGAGCCGCGGCACGGGCCTCGGTACCGCCATCGTCAAAAGCATTGTGGACGCACACGGCGGCTCGATTCGCTTCAAAAGCGTGCAGGGGCAGGGCACCTGCTTCACCATCCGCCTCCCTCGCTATCAGGCGAAGGTCTAGCGTAGCCTGATCTGCAGGCTATACGGTCCGCCTAGCGACAGTTACCGGTAGAATATCAGAATATAGCATGCCAAAGAACGTTCGTGTCACTTCGCTGTTGCCTGGCGTTCTTCGATCTTCCCAATGATCTCGAGGGCCACGTCGAGAGCCGTGGTGCCAAGCGTGGCATCGACTTTGGGGTCGGTCCGGCGGCGGACGGCGTCGGCAAAGCTCGCTAATTCGATCCGGAGGGCTTCGCCTTTTTCAATTGGTACAGCCTGTTTTTTCAGGCCGAGTTTTCCGGGGAGCGGCAGGCCGCTCTTGGTGATCATGTGGCCGCGCTGCTCGGCAAAGTTCAGCGACAGGTAGCCGGCAGGCTGGAAAAGCCGGATTTCCCGCTTCGGCACGAGGCTTACCCGCGAGGCATTCAGGTTGGCCACGCAGCCGCTCGCGAACTCCAAGCGCGCGTTGGCGAGATCCGTTGTCGGCGTCATGACGCCGCAACCGACAGCGTCGACGCGCACA
>JBHJGW010000181.1:0-2134 GCA_050331415.1 Opitutales bacterium
CTGTGGGACATTCGGAAACAGGACGATCCGCCGCACGGGTGCCAGCGACTCCGGCGGAACGCCCTCGGCGCGGAGGATCATTTTCCAAAACTCCCGCAGCGTACTCGTGGTGTCGACGCCAAAGGTGTCGAGCGTCAGCGGCTCAATGGAATCGTTGGCAAATATCGATCCCTGCACGACATCCTCGGCCTGCCCCCGCGACAGCGGCGACACGGCCAGAAGGAAAGCGTGCTCGCGCCGGTACAGGACCAGAAACTCAGGCTGCGTGCGCTGGCCAAAGCTCATGTCATAGCGGCACTCGATGTCCTCCCCGGGAATCTTGCGCAGGCTGTTGAACACCTTCGCCACCTCCGGCCGCACCTGCCCAAGCGGGCGATTCGGGATCATTAACGCCACTTCGGAGACATCTTTAAAACTCGTGGGAGAAACGATGCGTCAACCACTGTGAAAGTGCGGAGTCTAAGAACTCAACCAGTGCTGCGACTCGCTTCGGCTCATCGGTGCTGATGGGAAGCCGAAGGGCTGTGGACCCAGTTGAGAGTGCGACGCCATCCGGGAGCCGCATGCCAACCAAATGATCCCTGATAGAAGTAACGAGCCTTTCGCGCAGCTCTTTGGACGCCTCCTTACTAAGACTCCGAAGGTGGTCGCAGATCTCGAATTTTGCAACGGCTTCGGAACCACTCGGAGGCTCGAGCCAAATCTGTGCAGTATAGCCATCGCCGAACCGGTTGGTCAGTGCCTCATTGAGCGGCTGATGCGCAACCGTCAAACTCCGTCCTCCTCCCGACTTCCAATTGGCGGAGCAGGGAAGCGAAGCAACAGCTGACCGCGCAGCGTTACAGAACGAACAGGCTCTGTCGGGAGTTACATCCGAAAGTATTGCTGGCGTTGATACGTTGCTCGCGGCTGGCTCAGGCACCCCTGCGGATTCCGCGCTCGCCCTTTCTTGGCCAGCTGTGGGAGATGCCGATGTCGTGCGACCGTCGTTCTGGTGGCAGGGCCAGACGAGGCTAGCCAGCTCGAAGAGCCTTTCTGCCCGCTCGTCGATCTTGTCTTCGGACCATACCGACTGAGATACGACGTCCTGATTCAGCCGGAGCGTGCTATGACGCTGAATTTCCTGACGTCGACTTCCCCAGGGGGAATTTGAAACAGAGCTATTCAGCTTAGCGGTCAGAAGTGTCAGGTTTCCGATCGTGTGGATTTTGCGATTTCGAGCGAGCGTCATGCGATCTAGATCGCCATCGGGCAGAGGCCAGTGCTGTTCCCATTTTCGAGGCATCAGGTGCTCGATCGTGAAGTGCTGGTGGATATCGAATGCTTCGCTCTTTCCGTCGCTGTGAGCACGAGCGGCTAATTCCAGACGGGCAAGGACCAGTCGCACCCGCGGCTGTGTTAATTCAACATAGATCGGTCGTTCCAGCCAAGCGTTCTTAAACTCTTCATTATCTGGCCATCGGGTGCTGTCAGAGGTTTGTTTAGCGAGGTGATTACGAATTCGCTCCGCTACGCTGTACGACGAATCGGTTTCAGGCAAAAAACGTATCAGTTCCAAGCAGAAGCGGTTGTAGCCTCTCGTATTCAAGCGGCAGACCGTCCGGCGCACCAACCAGCTTTCAAGATCGAGGGCGATAGCGTCTCTGGCCTCGGGCTGGTCTCCGTAGCGCTCAAGGATGCCCAACATCAGGGGATCGAGCGCGACAAAGTTGAAGGCGTCTAAGGTCTCTCGAAGCCTTATCTCCGCTGGGCGCAAGTCCTTCTGCTCGATCAGTCTGCGATAATGCCGTGCATGATTGGCAATTCGCGCAATCTCGGTCTCCGGCGCAATATCCGCACGAGCGTCGGCCGCGTACCGCTTAAAGCTTTGGTATAACGTACCGGCGGAGACTTCCTTCAGTGTAACGAGTGAAAGATAGTTGAAGAAGAATTGCTCTATTCGAAGCTTCCGCGCATGACCGCGTCCCCCGGATTTTCGCCAAAACTTCGAATCATGTTCAAAAAAGCTCCAATAATTCTTATGCAAAACAGCGGGGTCTTTGCCCTGTTTTTGCGCCGCATGGATCAGATGGTTTTTGATAAGGTCACTTTGAAGCAATGGTTGGCCGCGGGCGTTCAGCGTTTCAAAGACAAC
>JBHJGW010000182.1:0-13092 GCA_050331415.1 Opitutales bacterium
AGACCTGGCAGGTTCCCGATGTCTGCGAGGGCGAGGTGGTTCCAATGGATGCCGGCGAAAGGCTCTGGTGGCAAATCGTCGATTGACGCCCACAGCGGATCCGCGTTCCTGGGTTGGGCCGGCGACCGCGCCGGTTTTAGGGCACGCGGAGCTCCGCAAAAACGGCAAAATGGTCGCTACCGGCGCTGGGGCCGGTCCAGGCGCGTTCGACGGTGATCTCGGGCGACAGCAGCACATGGTCGATCGGAAGGCCCACCCACGGCACCGAGCTGAACCACGTGGCACGCGGCAACCCGTGCACGCCCGGTGGCCGGAGGCCAGTTTCCTCAAGGAACGTCCGAAAGAAGACGGAGTAAGGGGTCGTGTTGAAGTCACCCGCTACAACCGTCGGCCCCTCCGCGTTGCGCACAGATGCGGCAAGTACCTTCAGTCCGTCGTTGCGCCAGCGCCACTGGCGCTCTCCCAGGGGCGACAAAAGGTGCACCGCGAAAACGTTCAGCGGCCGACCGCTCGGCAACCGCACGCGTGCGCTTTGCGAGCTGAATCCCGCATAACCGAGGTCGTGCTCGAGCAGGGGCAGCTTGCTTAAGATTATCGACCCGCCCCGGGAGAAGAGCCGGCGCTGATGGTAAGCGTACTCGCGTTCGAGCTCGACCAGCGCAGCGTCGAGCTGCTCCGAGACCTCGAAGAGCAGCACAAGGTCGGGTTGTTCCCGTTGGATCAGCGTCACCACGTCTTCCGGCCGCTCATTCTTGGTGAAGGCATTGAAGCTCATCAGCCGGATGGTCCCGGGCCCCGCATCAGAACCGGCCGGAACCCCCGGGAACGTCAACCAGATACCCACAAAGACCAGAACAATAAAGGCGCCGCCGGGTCGCCAGCGCCTGAGCAACAGTGCGACCGCAAGGCCTCCCAAGGCCGCGAGGCCGATCTGGCCGCGAAATTGTGAAAGCTGGTCGAGCCAGTAATGCCGGCGCCCGAACTCGCCTGCCAGGAACGCCAGCGCCAGCATGGCCGCGCTAATCCACAAGGCGACATCCCATGAACGCGATTCAATGGCTTTCCGAAGCAAAGTCACGCGGCGAAGGCTAACGCCGGAAGCGGCTCCGGCAAGTGCCGAAGCGTAGGTTGCGAAATCGCGGACCGAGGCCGAAAAATGTTAGCCGAGCACCCCTCACCACGCTCGGCGCTTGCAGTGAGGCGCCCGGCGTGAAACTCTACGTGTAATGGACCGGCCCCTGACCCCATGGCGGAACCAGTTATTACCCCTTGAACGGTGGCTCAGGGAACGGCGCGCCAGCGAATGGCTGCCAGGGGAAATGCCGATGCGCCTGCCGGGAAGGCGCCGCGTGCATACCCCCGCTGAAGCGGAAGCCGCCCTCGACGAAGGCTGGCGGGCACTCGAACTTTGCCTTCCCCCAGAGGGCGAGGCCGCTTTGCAAAGCATGCACGCGTGGCTCGGTGCCATGCGGAATTTCCCGCCACGCCTCAGCATCAGTTTGAGCAGCCCGCATGGTTGCGACACTCCGGCCTCCCTCTTGAAGCTGGCAGAATCACTCGGTCCGATGCCCCCCTTCGAAGCGTGGTGTTGGGGCGGCCAGCTCGGAGCGGGCTGGCCTCGACAGCTGCTGGCGATCTTCGCCGAATGGCCACAGCGCCCTCCCTTTCGAGCCTGGTTGCCGCCCCACGAGGAGCCGATCGACTACGCCCGCAAGATCATCGACATGGGTTTCTCCGGTCTATGGGCCCGGCTGGACGAGCACTATGGCGACACGCTCGTTGCGGTACGGTGCTGGCTGGGCGCGAGGGTCGAGCGCGAACCGCTAGGACGCTTCGGCCTGTGCGTGTCTACGGAAACTTGTGATCCGGAAACCCTGATGGCCGACGCGGGTGCCGCGGCGACCCTGGGACTCTATGAATTGATTGCCGCAGCCCCGCGGCTGCCCGCCATCGAACTCGAAGCGGGAGCGCTGCCCACAGCACCACCGCGCACCTTACCGAGGCGTAAGATGCGCCTGCCGTAGCAACCCCGCGGCAACGGTCAAACGCCAGGTGCGACGTCTGCGCCGGCAATCAGCTCAGGACGTGACTCGGGACAGCCTGGTAGACGGGAATCAGCCGGCGGCGGATTTCCGCAAGCGTCATCTCTTCGATGGACTCGAGGCTGGCGGCGTCGTCGAGGCGGAATTGGTCGGTCGCCGTGCGGGAAAGCGCGGAAAGGTGCGCGCCGCAGCCGAGCTTCTGACCGAGGTCGTGCGCGAGCGTACGGACATAGGTCCCTTTGCTGCAGGCCACATTGAAGCGCAAGTGCGGCGGCTCGAAATGCTCCAAGCTGAACCGCTCGACACGGATGAAGCGCGGCTCGCGCTCGATCTCCTGCCCCTTGCGCGCCATCTTGTATAGGGGCACGCCGTCGACCTTTTTGGCCGAAAACATCGGCGGAAGCTGGTACTGGTCGCCGCGGAATTCGTCCATTGCCGCCTGAAGCTTTTCGGCGGTTAATTCCGCAGACACCTCGGCGTTCAGGGTGACCTCCCCCTCGCTGTCGTAGGTCGTGGTCTCTTCGCCGAGCTTGATTTCGCCGGAATACTCTTTGTCCAGCGACATCAGGTATTGCGAGACCTTTGTGGCCTTGCCGATGAGCATGATCAACAGGCCCGTAGCGTTGGGATCCAGGGTGCCAGCGTGACCGATCTTTTTCATCTGCAACTTGCGACGCAAACGATCCACGACGTCGTGGGACGTCATGCCCGTCGGCTTGTCGACCAGCAGGATGCCTTCTAAGGTTGAGGGGGCGGAAGCGCTCATATGCCGAAAACCAAACGGCGCTGCCTCGTGCGACAACGCCAAACCCGGATTCAACCAAATGGCCTCGGGAAGGGTCAACCTTTTGTTCCCCGGCCCCCGCCTCTATCAGGGCTCCGCCTCATAGCCGGATCCGCCTACGGCAGGTTCGAGGACCCTCGAGCCGTGGGCGAAGGACGAGGTTTCGCAGAACGTTACCCCCTCCCACGTTGGATGCGCCAGCGACGCCCAGCCAGTAGCACTTTGCATGGAAGGCGGAGGAATTGCAGACCGCGCCCTGCACGATGCCAGATTGCCAACGAGCTCCAAAAACAAGGTTAGCTCGACTTCAAATTTTTGATTTCTCTCTACGTCAGCGGCTTAGAAAATTTTCGCCCTCGGATTCTTTGAGCAGGCATAGGCAGTGCACCTGTGTCGCAACCATGACCGACTGGCGACGCATCATCATTTTGACGGCATCTTTACTTGCCGTGGACCAACTTGGGGCCCTCACCACAATCGGTGACGGTGACCTGCTGCTCGAGGTCGACAGCAGGATAACCTACGACTCCAATATCTTTGTCAATGCGACCGAGGAAGATGACTTCGTTTTGGCAGCGCAGCCCATGTTGGTCTACCGTCGTGAGCAGTCGCTGATCCATTCAGAGATTGGCGCTGGGGTTGAGCTGCTCAAGTTCATCGATAACGACGATTTCGACAGTGCAAACGTCAGGACATACTTCGAACTGTCGGCCCCCCACGGCATCGATAACCCGAACTGGTTTGCCGCAATCTACGGCGGTTTCAACCAATTTACCGAGGCCTACGCGGTCAATGCCAACCTGGAGGAATTCGATCTTTATAATCTAAACGCCTACGCAGCTTACTATTTTTCGGAGGCCTTTGGTATCAAGTTCGAACCGGGTGTGCGCTATCATGACACCGACACCACCGGCTTCGTCGACCGGACGCGCTACACAGCTGCCACTGGTCTGCTCTACGAGCCGAACGAAGCACTTGCTTACGAGGTGACCTATCGGTACCGCCTCAACGACATCCACGATGCCAATCCGGATCTTTCCAGTCAGGACCACGCCGTATTCGCTGGTGTCGAAGGCGGTCTGTCGGAAAATCTCACGCTGGAGCTGCGCCTCGGGGCTCAGCATCGCGTTTTTGAAAACAGTTTCGACGATTCCACCGAGCCCTATTTCTTCGCTGGCGCCGCTTGGCAGTCCACCGAGCGTCTGGAAATCACTTTGGAAGCCGAGCAGGACTTCGGAACGGCATCGAGCAACCTTTCCGAAAATGTTTTGAGCATCGAATTAGGTGCTCGCTACGCCTTTGACGAGCAGCTGACCTTTTTTGCCAACGGCGGGTGGGAAGATGCCGAATTCCTTCAGCCTAACGAGACTGAGCGCAGAGACGATGCGTGGACTCTCTCCGGCGGAGCGCGCTACGATTTCACCGAGCAGCTCTCTGCGGAAGCCGAAGTCGGCGTTGAGACCCGCGACTCGACCTCTCCTTTCAGCGCTTACAACCGCCTGCGCGCCACGCTCGGCATCGCTTGGGCTCTTTAAATCTCTAGATCTTTCGGTCCGGTAGCTAACCCGTTTTCCCCAAAAATTCCCATGAAAACACTCGTCCTCCTGGCATTTCTCCTCGGCCTGAGCACTCCGTTTGCCCTGGGCCAAAGCCGCGAATCTTTCGTTGGCACCCAGCGTGACAGCGGGCAAGGAGAGGAAACCACCTACCGTCTCCGACCGGTCGACACGGTCAACATCCGCATCTACCGCGAGCCCGAAATGAGCGGTGAACAGCGCGTGGACAGCGAAGGCCGCGTAACCCTGCCGCTCATCGGCAGCATCGTCGTACAGGGCATGACAGTTCGCGAAGCACAGAAAACCATTCGCGACGCGTTCATCGAACAACAGTACCTGCGCGATCCCAGCGTACAGGTCGCGGTTGTCGAGCACGGCCCCCGCACTCTGACCGTCCGCGGCGAAGTGGAAGAGCCTGGGGAGATCGAACTCCCCGCAGGACGCCCGTACGTTACTATTTCCCAGGCAATCGCCCTTGCCGGCGACTTCTCCGGCACTGCGGACGAGGATGATGTGGTAATTCGCCGCAGTGGCGGTCGCTCGATGAAAGTCGATGTGTCCGAACAAAGCTCGCGAAACGCCGTCAAGGTCTATCCCGGAGACACCATCATCGTTCCGCGCAGCGTCTTTTAGCGGACAGCGCCCTGCCTCGAATCTCTCCTCCACCTGTCCCGAAACGGACTCACTTTCAGTCTCCCGCCTTTCATGACCGCTACTTACGAATCCGATCCTTCCTACGAGCCTTCGGGCGCGACCCGTTACGCGAAATCGTTGCTCCGCTACGGCGTGATCGCCGTCATCGTTGGAGTTCTGGGCGCTGCCGCCTTTGGCTACTGGTACCTGAATCAACCGAAACTGTTCGCAGCCCACGCCAAGCTGCAGTTTGACTTCAAACCTTCTGAAGTGGCTGGGTTCGATGAGGTTTTGGACCAATCGATCGAACGGGGCCTGGTGGACTCGGTGATGAATACCCACCGAGAACGCATCACGAGCCGAAACTTCGCCACCGACGTGGTCGAGAACCTTTCGGAGGCTGAAACAAGCGCGCTAGCCAGCGCCCTCGAAAAGCCAGCCGGCCAGGAGCCCAACCCCGAGCGTCTGAGCCATTACCTGGTCGATGAGGTAGTGGAAGTCAACTGGCTTCCCGACACCCAGATTCTCGAAATCATCGCGCGCCACAATGAACCGGCGCTCGCTGAGGCGGTCGCGAACGGCTACGCGACGGCTTATCGCGACTTAATGATCGAGCGAACTGGCGCAGCCAACGAAGCTGCGGTCTCTTCTTTGAAGGCGCAGGCAGAACGTCTTGGTGAGCAGTTGCGCGAAGACCGTCAGGCCCTTCAGGACTACCGCCAGGAGCACGACCTGGTGTCGATCGAAAGCGACCGCGCCAACGCGCAGCGCCGCTTCGAACGCCTCGATGAAGCGCTCACCGAAGTGCAGCTAGAGCGCGTCGAAATCGCCTCGATTCTGGAGGATGTCCGACAGGCAGAAAGCAACGACGAGTTGCTGGCAATTCCCGAGCTGGCCAACTATGGCAACCTGCCGGAAACGCAGGAGTCACTCGACGAGGCCCGAACCCGCGAATCCGTCCTGCTGCAAAATTATTTACCGCGGCACCCGGAGGTTGTTGATGTCCGTGCGGAAATCCAGAGTCTCGAAAGTACCCTCGAGCGCAACCTCAGCGTCGCCGTATCGAATTTTCAACGACAGCTCAACGCGCTCCAAAACCGGGAGCAGGAGCTGAAACAGGATCTCGCCGAAGCGGAGAGCGACCTGCAAGAGCTTAACCAGCTGGCCATCGGCTACGACGAATTGGAGCAAAATCTTGCGAGCCGTCAGGAGACCTATCAGCACGTTTCCCGCCGTCTGAACGAGACGCGCGTTACCAGCGACCTGCAGCAAACGACTGTCAGCGTCCTCGAGCAAGCTTCAAAGCCGGAGGAGGCGGTTAGCCCCGTCCCCATGATCGCAGCCGCCGGATCAGGCCTGATCCTGGTTTTGGCGCTGGTGCTCGTTCCCACCGGAATGGAACTCACCAATCGCCGTTTGCAGACCTTTAGCGAAGTCGAGGCCTTCCTGCAAAAGCCGGTGCTCGGGCACATCCGCCACCGCCGCACGTACAAAACGGGCGAACTGACCCGCCAGCGCGAGGACATCGAACTTGTCGAGGCCTTCCGCGGCATCATTGGACAGGCCGGGCTTGCGCTGCAGGGGCCGGTCGATGGTGTCTTCCTCGTCACCAGCACCGCTCCCGGTGAAGGCAAGAGCTTTGTGGCCGCCAACTTTGCAGCAGCCCTCACCGAGCACGGCAAACGTACCCTCCTGATCGATGGAGACTTGCGCCGCCCACGGGTTCACCACGCCCTTGGCGAGGCCAACGACCGTGGCCTGCTGACCTGGGCTGAGGAAAGCGGCGACCCCGACAGCACCGTGGGGCTGGACTTTGTCGAAGGCCATGCGGGCCTACAAGTTTTGCGCTCCGGCGGCGTTACGAAGCGTCCGACCGAGTTCCTTCAAGATCGCAACTTCCAGCGGCTCCTTCACAACCTTCGCGCCGGTTTTGATGCCATTGTCATCGACTCGCCACCCGTCGGCCCCTGCCCCGACCCGCTGATGCTGGCAAGCGCCGCTGATTACACGATCTTTGTCGCCCGGCAGAACCGCGTGCTGCGCGGAAAGGCGCGCGCGGCTGTTCGCCGGGTCGATCAGGCCGGAGCGCCCGTGACCGGTGTCGTTCTCAATGGCGTTCGCGGACGCAGTGCCGAAGCGAGCTACGGCGGCTACGAAAGCGACTACGGTGTAAGCAGCGGCTACGGCTCGAGCTACTACGCCTCCGGCCCTGAGGCCCGCGTCGTACCCCGCCCGTCGGAGAGTGCCCATCGGCGCAGCGCGAACTCACGCAAGCGCGAGCAGCCGGACCCTTCCGGCCTGGCTGGTGCCAAAGCGGAGTCTCAAAAGCCACGGCCACGGGCCCCGGCGAGCGCACGCTAGTCCAGGGGACATCTTCGATTCCTCCTCACCCGCGTCTTCACGGAAATGGCCAAGACGATTGTCCAGCGTATCTTCAGCGGGGGCCTGTTCCTTTTGATGGGGCAGCTCCTGCAGCGCGGCTTCATGCTGATCTTCGTCGTCGTGTTCAGCCAATTGCTGCCGTTGGCGGCTTTTGGCCAGGTAATGCTCGCGGTGACGTTGATGAGTCTCGGGGCCGTCCTCAGCGTTGTCGGCCTGCCGACCGCGGTTCAGAAATTCTGCGCTGGCGAACCGACCCCGGAGCGTCGGCATAACTTTGCCTTGATCGCCCTGCTGGCGACGGGTCTGGTAAGCCTGTTCGGTGTCGTCGTTGCCAACAATATCGAGGGTCTTTCGGCACTCTTCTCGGATACGCGGGCTTTCGGCAAAATCCTCGCACTGGCCAGCTTTGGCGTTGTGGCGCAAGGGCTCTTCAACCTCTTTTTTCAAAGTCTCCAGGCGCGCGAGCGAGGTCAGGATTATGTCACGATGGGCAATGTCGCCGGCGTGTTGAAGCTCGCACTGCCGCTCTCGGCCTACCTTTTTACCGACGATCCGGCAACGATCATCGGGGGTCTTGGCTTAGCCTATGCCTTCAGTGCGCTTGGGTGCCTGCACATCTTGCGCGGGGATGACTTCCGCCCGGCACTGCACGGGACATCACTGACGCCCGCCCCCCGCGTCATGCTGTTTGCGGGTAGCGCCTCGCTCGTGGGTTTTTCCTATCTGCTGGCGCAGCATGCCGACAAGCTGATGCTCGGCGCGCTCAGCACCGACGAAACCGTCGGCATCTATTCCACAGCCGCCGTGCTCGCCCTTTCGCTCGGGCTGTTCCACACCGCCTTTGTCGGTATTTTCATGCCCGTCGCTTCGGATTCGCATGAACGGGGTGATCACGCCGAACTCGCCCGCGGCTATCTGCTCGTCAGCCGCTGGGCTACGGCCATTAGCGGCTCTGCCCTGCTGGTCCTAGTGGCAGCGGGTTCCTGGATTCTGAGCCTCTTCGGTCCTCAGTTCGGGACCGAAGATGCGTTTCGCGCCCTCCTGATCCTCGGTGCCTTTTATTTCAGCGCCTCCTTCTTCGGCCCCACGGCGGCGGTCCTGCAAATGTGCGGGTCGGCCCGGTGGGAGTCGTTCAACGCGATCGTTTTCCTCGGCTTCAACCTGGCGTTGAACTTCTGGCTCATCCCGGTGCTCGGAGTCGTGGGTGCCGCCTTCGCAACCCTGCTTGCTGGCCTGACCCGACGCGCCCTGCAGTGGGGACAGCTGTGGTCACGCCACCGCCTCGTGGTGATCCCCCTCCATTATACGATTCCTTTTACCGCCGTCGCGGCCGGCGTCGGGTTTGCTGTGGCCGAGCCGGCAGCATCGGTTACCCGTCTGGTGCTCGCCAGTGCAGGCCTGGCCGTCATGGCAGGGTGGGTACTCTTCACCTTGCATGACCGTGAACGCGCTTTGCTGCAAAAAGCCCGCGCCCGCCTGCCCGGTGCCGACAAACCCGCCGATCAACGCCCGGACGAAGTTCCCAGCCTCAACCTTCCCGCTTCAACATGAAAGACCTTTCCACCCAACCGATTCTGGTCACCGGGTCCCACCGGTCGGGCAGTACCTGGGTAGGCCAGACTCTGGCCATGGCCCCCGGAACAACGTACTACAACGAGCCCTTCAACGTGGAGCCAAGCACGTACGCGCTCGACGGCCTTGCACGGCAACATTTCACATATGCCGAGGATCTCGATCAGAACCGGGCCAAAGCCGCTTTCCAGAAGCTCCTGGACCGTCGTACCGGCAAGCCCTACCCGCGGCGCACGCCGCAGCGCTACCTGCCGTGGACTCGCGGTGGCCGCCAGATCATTAAGGACCCCATTGCGTGCCTTTCCAGTGACTGGATTGCGCGCAACTTCGACGTCGCGGTGCTGGTCATTATTCGCCACCCGGGCGCTTTTACGGACAGCCTTCGGCGCATGGGCTGGGAGCCGGATCTCGCGATGTTCACCTCGCAACCCGGCCTCGTACGCGACCATTTGCAGGAAATTCAACCAACGTTGCGCGCGTACGACAATGACTTTATCACCCGCGCAGCCCTCAGTTGGAAACTCATCCATACGGTGCTGCAAACCTACATCGAGCGCCATCCGGAATGGATTGTGCGTACCCATGAGCAAATATCGCTCAACCCGGTCGATGAGTTCCGCGAACTCTACCGCACCTTCGACCTTACCTGGAATGCCACCATCGCAACACAGATTGCGGAGCAAACCGGCGAGGGAAACCAGCCCGACGCTAACAGCACCGAGCAACACGTTCTCAAGCGGGACAGCCGCGCAAACATCACCCGATGGCAGGAGCGTCTAAACGCCGACGAAATGGAAATTATCCGCCGCATTACTTACCCGGAATGGACCAACTACTATCAGGAATCCGACTGGAAACGAACTCCCGCCAAGGTCTCCGCATGAGCCCGCGACTGCGACGCAACCCGGTCGTCCGCCGTTTGCTGGCTGGCCCTATTCACGCCCGCCGCTGGTGGCTGGAGCGCGATAAGCGCGCGTTTCTCCGCGCCTACGAACGCCAAATGGCACTCATCGAAGGCGGCTACCTCGATATCCGGGTGCCCAACCTTGAGGGGGTCTTCCGCATTGATGCCCGCTCGACCAACGCACGCCGTATTTTGCGGGAGCACTTCTACGAGCCGCATATTACGACCGCCTTCGAGCAATGCCTCGATCCGAATCGCGATGTCATCGATGTGGGCGCCAACGTGGGCTTCCTCGCCGTCTTTGCCGCCAAACGTCTCAAGCCGGGGCGCCGCCTCCTGGCCGTCGAACCCACCCCGCGCGCCAACGAATTGCTGCGTCACAACGTGGAGGCCAATGGCATGAGCGAACGCGTCGAATACTTCGACGGCGTCGTTTCGGATGAAACCGACCGCCGCCGGATGCTCGTATTCATTGAGGGAAAGGAGGAGTACTCAAGCCTCGAGGGCATTGTCCACGACGCGGTCGCAGGCCTGCAGCGGCGCAAGATCGAGGTTCCGGAAACAACCATCGACGACCTTGTCCAACAGCGGAGCCTGACGCCCGGGTTAATTAAAATCGATACGGAAGGTCACGAAGCCGCCGTCCTCGCCGGGGCCGCCAAGACGCTGGAAAATCATCATCCGGCCCTCATCATGGAGCTTGACGACGCCATGCTGCAGTCCTCGGGGAAAAGTGCCCGTGGCCTGGCTGCTGAGCTGGAAGCTCTCGGCTACACCGTCGAGCCGGTGGGCGAACCCGGCCAGCCGATTCCCGCCGGTTTCACCGGAGAGGTGATCGCCCGCCCCTAATCAAATCTCATTACCCTTCAGCCCTCCAACGTTATGAAACGCATCCTTGTCACCGGATCTTCGGGCCTTATCGGCTCGGAAGTCTGCCGCTTCTTCGGCGCGCAGGAACATGAAATCGTCGGCGTCGACAACAACGCACGGAAAAGCTTTTTCGGCGACCACGGCGACACCACCTGGAATCGCGACCGTCTGGTCGAGTCGATCTCGTCGTTCCGCCATGTGGAGCTGGACATCCGCGATCGCGAGGGCGTGCTGAAACTGATCGCCGACGAAAAGCCGGACGCCATCGTGCACACCGCGGCGCAACCCTCCCACGACCGCGCCGCGGCGATTCCGTTCGAAGACTTCGATACCAACGCCGTCGGCACGTTCAACCTCTTGGAGGCAACACGGCGTCACAGCCCGGACACGCCGTTTGTGCACATGTCGACGAACAAGGTCTACGGCGACAAGCCAAACTTCCTTGAACTTCGTGAACTGCCCACGCGCTGGGACTACGCCGACGCCGCTTATGCCGACGGCATCGCCGAAGACTTCGGGATCGACCAGAGCAAGCACAGCCTGTTTGGCGCCTCAAAGGTAGCCGCTGATGTCTGCGTTCAGGAGTATGGCCGCTATTTCGACATGCCGACCTGCTGTCTGCGGGGCGGCTGCCTGACGGGGCCAAACCACTCCGGCGTGCAACTACACGGCTTCTTGAGCTACCTGGTCAAGTGCAACCTCGAGGGCAAGGAATACACCGTCTTCGGTTATAAGGGCAAGCAGGTGCGCGACAATATCCACAGCCTTGATGTCGCCCGCTTTATCGACGCCTTTATCCGGTCACCGCGCTGCGGCGAGGTCTACAACATTGGCGGCGGCAAGGCCAACAGTTGCTCCATTCTCGAAGCATTCCATCTGGCCGAAGAGCTTACCGGGAACCCAATGAAGTACGTTTACGAAGACGAGGCACGCAAGGGCGACCATATCTGCTATATCAGCGACCTCGGAAAGATGCGCAACCACTACCCGAGCTGGGATATCACCGTGCCGCTGCGAAAAGTCTTTGAAGAAATCGTGGAAAGCTGGCGCGAACGCCAAGCCAGCCCCCAAGCCGCTAGCGCATGAAGGCCGTACTCATCTTTGATCCCCAGACCGGCGGGCACCACCCCGGCTACCTCCTCAATTTGCTGCGCTATGTGGCGCTGCACGAGATGGAGGTAATGCTGCAGATCCTGGTCGCGCCCGACTTCCCGGAAAAGCACGGCGATGTCGTCGCCTTCGCGCAAGAACGGCTGCCCGAGAGGGTCAAATGGTGGACGTTGAACAGCTACGAGGTCGAAGCCTACGAGGAAACCGAGTCGCCCGCGCGCCGCGGTCTGCTCGAATGGCATATGCTTCAGCGGCACGGCAACCGCATCCCCCACGACGAGATTTTCCTGATGTATGCGGATTTCATTACGATGCCTTTGGCTCTTGGGCGCCCCTTTACGGCACCTTTGGGTGGCATCCTTTTCCGCCAGACCCCGCACTACCAACGGGTGTTCAAAAGCCGCCTGAACCTCAGCGAGCAGACGCGCAGCGTCATCAAGGGAGCCCTCTTGCGCCGTGCGCTGACGCACCCGCAACTGCGGATGCTGCTAAGCCTCGACAGCTACCTGCCGGACTACCTGAAACATTGCCGTGGAGGGCACAAGCTCGGGCTCTGCCCGGACCCTGTTCAGCAAGCGACGGGTGCGTCCCCGCCATCGTTGGCAGAGGCGGCTTTCCCGCCAGAAGCGAAGGTACTTCTTTGCTTCGGTGTCATCAGCGCGCGAAAGGGCTTTGGCAATTTCCTCGAAGCCAGCTCGCGCATGTCCGGAGAAGACCTGGCGCGGATCGCGTTTTGGGTCGTGGGCCCATCCCGCGAACCAGGTGAAGAAAGCCGTGTGCGCAGTGCCCTGGAGAAGATCCGGGCAAAGGGCGGGTACACTTTCCGCGAGGACCGATTTGTCAGCGACGCCGAGATCGGCCCCTATTTCCAATGCGCTCACGGCGCCGCCATGCCTTATCAAAAGCACCTCGGGATGAGCGCCGTACTGGTGCGGGCGGCCGTTGCCAATATCCCTGCGCTGGCCGCGGACTACGGCCTGCTGGGGCACCTCGTGGACGATCAGCGCCTCGGCGTCAGCTTCGATCCCGCCAACCCTGCCGCTATCGCCAGCGCTCTGCGTGATTTTGCTCACGGCAAAGTCGCCTTTGACAAGGCCTCAGCGGCCAAGCTCGCCGAGATAAACCGCATGGAGCCGTTCGGCGAAGCCCTGATGCGCGCCACTGGTGTGCTGAAAAAGGGTGACACCCTGCCCTTCAACCCAAGGGCGGAACTTGCGGCCAACCCTCAGACCTCCGGCC
>JBHJGW010000183.1:0-3973 GCA_050331415.1 Opitutales bacterium
GTCCTGAAAGAACTGAACACCCCGGATCAAATCCGAAAGGTCGGGAGAAGCTTGAGAAAGGTACTTCTCAAGATGACTCCAGAAAAGCAGCTGCGGAGGCTGCGGGAAATCCTGTCCCGCTGACTGTTTACCACTTCTGGCTACAGCCAAATCTCCGATTCCTAGAAAAGCGTCGATTCGCAGCCAAATACGAACTTGTCTAAAAGTGGTAAACACCTGGCTGTTCTGCAACTCGTTGATTAAAGGGGTCTTGCAAACCACCATTTACCGGATTGAACCCAGTTCGTGTTTTTCCTCGAATGGCTGCCCGGGCTGGGGTCGAACCAGCGACCAATTGGTTAACAGCCAACTGCTCTACCACTGAGCTACCGGGCATTCAAACGAAAACCGTGATTACGACAAGCGACAGCAGGTTTGGCAAGAGCTTTTTTGTACTTTTCTCTTTTTTGCTGCGGTGCTTCCTGAATTTTGCCCTTGAGAGCGGCGGGGAATCGTGGATGATTGAGTGTTTTTCTGCAGACCTGTGAGCGAAACGAGCCTTCGCAACCCTCAGACTTCCGCGCAGTCGAGCCTCGATAAGCCGCGCACTGTCGTCGACGCCAGCCGCCTCACGAGCATTCCGTGGGATGAGCTCTGGCGCTTCCGCGAGTTGTTCCTGTTTCTGGCGTGGCGTGACTTTTTGGTGCGCTATAAGCAGACCGCTATTGGCATTTTCTGGGCAGTGCTGCAGCCGGTGCTGCAAATGATCGTGCTGACGATTGTCTTCGGCAGCGTGGCTGGCATGGAAGAAAACGAGGGTCAGCCCTACGCCATTATGGTGCTGGCGGGCATCCTGCCTTGGCAGTTTTTTGCCCAGAGCCTCAATTTTGGCTCTTTGAGCCTGATCAACAATCACCCGCTGGTCGCAAAAACGTATCTTCCGCGATTGTTGCTGCCGGCAAGCACGATTGCCGTCAATTTCATAGATCTGGCAATCGCCTTGTTGCTGCTGCTGATCCTGATGCCGTTGTTTGGGGTCTGGTATTCATGGACGATGCTGGCGATCCTTCCGCTGACGTTGCTGGCAACGCTGCTGTCGCTGGGCTGTGCGCTTTTCGTTTCCGCGCTGAACGTGAAGTACCGGGATTTCAAGTACGTTCTGCCCTTCTTCATTCAGATCGGCCTCTTCGCTACGCCCGTAGGCTGGTCGAGCGACCGCCTGCTGGAACAACCCGAAATCGTTCAGTGGCTGTTCTACCTCAACCCGATGACGGGCGTCGTCGATGGCTTCCGTTGGGCCGTTTTCGGTGAGGGCAATATCCAGTGGAGCGCGTTTGGTGTCTCCGTAGTCGGCACCCTGCTGCTGGCGCATTTTGGTCTGCGGTTCTTCCGTCGCTCTGAAGCCTGGTTCGCGGATGTGATCTGAGCAGGCAGCCTTGTGCTCATTCGGCGCATTCCTAAATTTGGTGAGATCCATGGTCGCTGAATCCTAAGAATGCAAAATTTCCCAATGCCCACCCCCCTTTGAGTTTCATGCAGCCCGTTGTCATTTCCGTCCGCGATCTGGGTAAGCGTTACCGCCTGAAGCACCAGGAGGGGCGGTCGGGCGCGCACAAAGGGCGCCTGAACGAAGACCTGACGAACCTGCTTCGCACGCTGCTCGGCAGGCAGCGGGAGACACAGGAGGAGTTTTGGGCGCTGCGTCACGTGGATCTTGATATCCGCCAGGGCGAACGGGTGGCCATCATCGGCGGCAACGGAGCCGGCAAATCTACCTTGTTGAAAATGCTCAGCCGGATCGTCTATCCGACTGAAGGCCGCTTCGAAATCCAAGGCCGGCTTGCGAGCCTGCTCGAAGTCGGAACCGGCTTTCACCTTGAGTTAACGGGGCGGGAGAACGTTTATCTCAATGGCTCCATCCTTGGCATGCACCGATGGGAGATCGACGAAAAGTTCGATCAAATCGTCGAATTTGCCGGGGTCGAGCGGTTCCTCGACACGCCGGTCAAGCGCTTCAGCTCCGGGATGCTTGTGCGGCTCGGCTTTTCGGTGGCCGCGCACCTCAATGCCGATATCGTCGTTGTGGACGAGGTCCTCGCCGTCGGCGATCAGGCCTTCCAGCAGAAGTGCCTCGACAAGATGCGGGAGATCACGTCGGACCGCGACCGCACGATCATTTTCGTCAGCCACCATATGGATAAGGTTGCGGACTTGTGCGAACGGGTGATCCTGGTGGAAAAGGGCCAGATAGCGCTCGACTCGACAGACGTTGCCGGCGCCACCCAGCAGTACCTGGACAGTTCGGCAGGGACCCATTTGCAAACGACGCACGATGGCGGCAACGTCCAAGGATGAACATTGGGACTGTTGCTGGGTGTCTGATCGTTTCGCTGGCTTTACCGAACGCCTTTGCGGATAGCGTTCCGCGTTTTACCGACGAGGGCTACACTGTTCCGCAACCGGGGCGCGAGTTTACCTTTCCCGCCGACCATGGCGCCCATCCGGAATTCAAGATTGAATGGTGGTACCTGACCGGACACCTGGAAACGGCAAGCGAACGCCCCTTCGGATTTCAGGCTACATTTTTCCGCTTCGGGGGCCCCCTCGAGGGATCTGAGCCCAACCACCTTGGCTTTGGCAACCATGGGCTTTTCTCGACTCACGTTGCCCTGACCGACATCGACGGGGGGCGCTTTTTCTTTGACCAGCGCCTGGACCGCGCTGGGTGGAACGCCCGTGCACGGGTCGGACGGTTGGTTGTCGAGCACGGCGCTTGGCACCTCCATCAGCCGGATTCGCCAAGCTTTTCGCCCATGCTGCGCTTTTCTCCAGCACCCAATGTCGAAGTGCGGCTCAATTTCCAGCCTCAGGACGGGCTGGTGATTTTCGGTGAAGACGGCACGTCGCGCAAAGGTCCTGATCCGGCTGCGCGCAGCTACTACCTGACCTTCCCGCGCCTGCAGGCTCGCGGCGAAGTGACACTCGACGGTGAATCCTTCGCCGTCACCGGTGAAGCGTGGATGGACCACGAGATCGCCAGCAAGCAGCTCAGCGAAGACCTCGTTGGCTGGGACTGGACGGCGATTCAGCTCGACGACGGGCGCGAGATCAAGGCGTACGTGTTGCGCCAGCCGGATGGCACGCCATCGCCCTTTTCGCGACTGATTTGGCTGGGCGCCCAAGGCGAGAAAACCTACCTGCAGCCCGGGGAGCATTTCCGGTGGGAAAGGCTCGGTTGGTGGCGAAGTGAGGAAAGTGGTATCCGCTACCCGACTCATCTGCGCATCCACACGGTCGATCCCGAATCCGGCAAGCCCGTGTCTTTCGAGCTGAAACCCCGGCTGGCCGCACAGGAGATAATCGACGATCTTGCCGATACAAGCTATTGGGAGGGCGCCTGCGAGGTCCTCAAAGCGGAGGGCAAGCGAGCCGGTCTTGCTTACCTCGAGCTCGTCGGCTACGGCGACGCAGGCGCTCCGACGGGGCTGAGGTGAAAGCACAGGATTCACGGCGTTGCTCTTCGTCTGCCGACCGAAACTCGTCACCGCTTTTCCATGCGCAATCATGGCCAAGAATTTCGGTCTGGAAAACTAGGAACCGTCCTGCAACCTTTTGCCCGCACCACTACTATGGCAATCGACGTCAAGCTCCACCACCTCACTCGCTACCGCTACGACCGCCTGGTTTCCCTTGGGCCGCAAATCGTTCGATTGCGCCCCGCGCCTCATTGCCGCACCGAAGTGCTCAGCTATTCCCTACGGATCGAGCCCCAGGAACATTTTATCAATTGGCAGCAGGACGCTTTCGGCAACTACCTCGCACGACTGACCTTTCCGGAGCGTACCCGCGATTTCGTGGTGGTGGTGGACCTCGTCGCCCGCCTGGCGACGCTCAACCCGTTCGACTATTTTCTCGAGGACGAGGCGACAACGTATCCGTTCACGTACGGCCCGCTGAATCTTCAGGATTTGCAGCCTTACCTGCGCGTCGAACC
>JBHJGW010000184.1:0-5472 GCA_050331415.1 Opitutales bacterium
GCTTGACGTTCGTATTGAACACCCGGAACTGCGCCTCTGGCGGCAATGGCAGGCGGCTAAAGGTTTCCGTCAGGCAGTCGATCTGCACAATTTGATTCTCCCGGCCAAAGGCGCTGACTCCCTGATCGAGAATCCCGCACGGCATGCCGACAAACTCGTTTTCAGCGCGGCGACACAACCGCGCCAGATACCCCGGCGAGCGATCCGCGCCTCCCAGCGCCGACAGGGCCTGCGCAGTGGCAAGCTCAAACGCGGCGCTGCTGCTCATCCCGGCGCCGAGGGGTAAATCCGTAACCACCGCGAGATTAAACCCGCCCGGCAACGTCATCCCGTTTGCCCGCAGCATCGTCCAGACACCGAGCGCATAGTTGCCCCAGGCAGCTTTGCCCTCCAGGCGGTCGACCTTGGCGGCATCGGCGACAGAGGCGCTGGAGCAGCCTTCGGAAACAAGCTCGATCCGACCGTCGCCGCGGCGGCCCACCGCCACGCCGACTCGGCGGTCGATCGCAACCCCCATGACGAGCCCGCCGTTGTAGTCGCAGTGGTTGCCGATAAATTCCAAGCGACCGGGAGCCACGCCCACGGCCTCGGCCTCGGCCCCAAACTGCCGGTTAAAGGCTGCACGAGCCTGCTTGATCAAGGTTTCCATCCCGTAAATAGAGTCGGAGACTTTCCGAATGCCGACAAGCGAAAACCCGCCGCATCACTGCGGCGGGTTGATAACAAATAGAATGACAGCAGGGTTACTTGACCAGTTCTTTCAAGCCCGAGCCCGGCTTGAACTTCACGGCCTTGGAGGCCGGGATCTTCATCGGCTCCTTGGTCTTCGGGTTGACACCCTTGCGCGCCTTGCGCTTTACGATTTCGAACGAACCAAAGCCGATCAGGGAAACTCCCTTATCCTTCTTGATGCCCTTTTTGATACCTTCGAGCACTGCTTCGAGGGCATCTTCGGCAAACTTCTTGGTGGTATCCTCACCGAGCGATTTTTGAATCTCTTCTACAAGTTCCGCTTTATTCATAGAGTTTGGAAATAATGGGTAAGCTTTATTTTTCCCGCCTAGTGGCGAGTGAGATGGTTGCCGCTCCGAAATCTTTCGGTCAACCCTTTTTCTGGGAAAATCGCTAAAAAGTGTCGCCTCGAGCCTGCTAATAGAGCGGAAAAGGGGTTGCCGACCGGTTTCAGGCGGCTTCAGCGGCGATTCCGACCGCTTTCAAGACCGTCAACGCCCTTCTCGTCGGCACTGAAAAGGCCTCCGCGAATGCGGAGGCCTAGGTAGAACAGCGTAATAGAGATGCGCTTCCGCTAAGCAGGCGCACCTGCAGGCTCGGCTCCAAATTCGCCGTCGTCCTCGCGTGAAGGTTCTTTTTTCTCAGCTTCGTCAGGTTGGACCTGACCTTTCGACCCCTCCCTTGTTTTGAGATTGTTTAGAACCGGCGTACGGATCTCGCCGAATTCGAGGATCTCCCGGACATGCTCGCCATCGATGGTTTCGTACTCGAGCAAAGCTTCCGCAATTTTGCGCAAGCCATCCTCGTGTTCACGGATCATGCTCTCGGCACGGTCGTACTGCTCCTGCACGATCCGGCGAATCTCTTCGTCGATCTGACGGGCAGTTTCCTCGCTGTATTCCTGTCGGCGGGTAATTTCGCGGGCAAGAAAGATCTGATCGCGATTTTCGCCGTAGGCAACCGGTCCGAGGCGGCTCATGCCCAGGTCGCAGACCATGTGCCGCGCCATGCGGGTGGCTTGAAGAATGTCGTTGGAGGCGCCGCTGGAAATATCGCCCGTGTGGGTTTTTTCCGCGATGCGGCCCGCCATCGTGTTGCAAATCATGTTTTCATATTCGCGCTGGCTCATCCCAAGGATATCCTTAGTCGGTGAGGCCATTGTAAGCCCCAGCGCGCGCCCGCGCGGGATGATGGTGACCTTGTGCAGCTGCAGCTTGCGGTCGTTGATCAAGGCCTGTACCAAGGCGTGACCGGCCTCGTGCCACGCAGTCGACTGCCGGTCCTCATCGTCCATGAGCTTGCGGCGCTCCCGGCCGAAAGCGATCTTATCACGCGCCTCTTCGATGTCGGCCATCGTGACTTCCTTCTTGTCGTAACGCGCCGCAAGGAGGGCCGCCTCATTGAGAAGGTTGGCCAAATCGGCCCCACTAAAGCCCGGAGTTGCCCGGGCCACGCGCTGCAAATCAACGTCGCGGGCCATCTTCACCTTCTTGGAATGCACCTTCAAAATCGCCTCGCGCCCGGCGAGGTCGGGCAGGTCGATGGCGATCTGCCGGTCGAAACGTCCGGGGCGCATAAGGGCCTGGTCGAGGACGTCAGCGCGGTTCGTGGCGGCAATGATGATGATCCCTTCCTGCGTATCGAAGCCGTCCATCTCGACGAGCAGCGAATTCAGCGTCTGCTCACGCTCGTCGTTCCCGCCGCCCATGCCGCTACCGCGCTGGCGGCCAACGGCGTCGATCTCGTCGATGAAGATGATGCAGGGAGCGTGACGGCGACCTTGGTCGAACATATCGCGAACGCGGGCAGCCCCAACGCCGACAAACATTTCAACAAAGTCGGAACCGCTGATCGAAAAGAATGGCACATCGGCCTCACCAGCAATCGCCTTGGCGAGCGGGGTCTTGCCCGTGCCCGGGGGCCCCACCATCAGGATGCCCTTCGGAATGCGACCGCCGATGTTTTGAAACTTTTTGGGACTGCGGAGAAACTCCACAATTTCGGCAACCTCCTCCTTCGCTTCATCACAGCCCGCAACGTCGTTGAAGGTGGCGCGCTCCTTATCACGGGTGAGCATTTTGGCCTTGCTCTTGCCAAAACTCATGGCTCCCTTGCCGGCCATCCGCAGCTGGCGGATAAAGAGGAAATAAATCAGACCGAAGATCAAGAGGATCGGCAACAGATTGGCGATCAAGCTCCGCCACAGGCGGCCACTCGGCTCCTCCTTGAAATTGTCGGGCGGGATGGCCGCGCGCAGCCGCTCGAAGCTGTCTTCGGTCAGGCGTCCCCGCGCAACATAACTCACGAGCCCGTCTTCGGACGCTTCTCCGGCCTCAGCACCCGCTTCCGCGGTTTCGAGTGCTTCGCCGTCGGCCTCGCTCGCAGCAGCTTCGCCGGTCGCCTCCTCACCTTCAGCGGCGGGGTCGACCAGTTGGACATTCTGCATTTTGCCGGTGATCTCATAGCCCTCGGCGCCGTAATCGACATCCTCCTTGAGGGTCGCCGTCTTAACCTGGCCCTCTTCCGCGAGAGCGAGCACTTGCGCCACGGTCAGTTGGCGGTCACTCGTCTCCTCCTGGGGCAGCGCGAGCAGCATCAGGATCAAAGCGATGAAAATCAGCCAAATGATCAGGGGCTTGGACTGGAAGCGGTCGGGGTTGGGACCACCTTGCTTCGGTCCTTCACTAGAATTCGTATTGCGTTCTTCCATTGTGGCGAATAGGGCACCCTCAGTCAGGGTTACCAGTAAGTCAATTGCATTGCCTCAGTCGTTGAGGGGGTAATTCGAGCGCTGTGCGCGGGCGGCAGACCGGGAATCCAAAGAATCTCGGCCCCAGAGCAAACGACCGGCAAGCGATGGCGGAGTTCCTGGGGAACGTGGGCGTCGGTGAAAATGTCCTGCAATTTGCGTGCCCCGGGTGCATTGAGGGGGCAGAAGCGGTCACCGCGCTGCCAATGCCGCACGCGCAGGTCGGCACGATGGGCATCAACGGCCACCCAGGCCTCGCAGGCGGGATCGATCTGCCCGGCGAGCACCCGCTCACGATCCTCTGCCGCTAAGGGCACGCCCTGCCCGCGCAGAACGTTCCCTTTTGGAAACCACAACTCGAAGGGAGGCACCACGCCGTAAGCGGCTCCGGTGAAAACCGCCCCCTCACTCAAAGTTTCGACGGCCAGGCCACCATTCGCCGTCAGGCAAACGAAGCGGCGATCACCCGCGCTCCAGCGCCCCTCCCGGTGCGCATGCCAGGCGTGGACAATGGCGTCGACGGTCTCGGCCTCGAAGGTAGCATCGAGACCCTGCACTTTGCACCACAGCCACCACACCCGGCGGCGAATGGCAAGCGGCACCGCATCGGGTAAGGTGAGCATGTCGCTTGAGTTGGCCTCGTGAAAACAGGCTTCCGCCCAGGCGTCCAAGGCAGCAGCGTCCTCACGCAACAGGCGGTGGCTGCGCGCGGCCCCATCGCTGAATCCGCTGGCAAAAGTGGTTTCCAGCGCCGGCATGGCGGTGAGCCGTAGTCGGTTGCGCAGGGGTCCGGGCTCGGCGTTGGTCGGGTCTTCGCGCCAAGGAACGCCAGCGGCCTCCAACGCCGCACACAAGGACCGCTTTGGGACGTCGAGCCAGGGCCGCAAAAGTGTCAGCCCCGGCAGCCGTTCAACTGGCTTCGGCGCGGCGAGGCCATTGATGCCGCTTCCCCGGCCCAGGCGCATCAGGAGCGTCTCGACGGCGTCGTCACGGTGGTGCGCAAGCAGCGTCGGCCGGCCACCGGTGGCCTCCCGTAGCCAGGCATGGCGAGCCTCGCGAAGCTCTGCTTCGCTGGCAGGTCCTTCGCCATCGCGCCGCCCCAGATAGCAGGCAAGCCGCAGCGCCGCAGCGACCTCGGCCACGAATGCCGCGTCTTCGGTCGAACCCGGGCGCGCGCGGTGGTCAAAATGGACCACCGCCACCGGTGGCAGCTCGCCCCGCGCAGCCCGGGTAGCTGCGACCAGCAGCAGACAAAGCGAGTCAGCGCCGCCCGAACAGGCCACGTAAACCCGCTCAGCTGCACCGCAGGCTCCTACTACCGTCGACGACCACGGTGCCACCTTTACAAGGTGTTCGTAGACGTGCCGGGCCGCCGCGCCCCAGTCCGGAAGCGGTCGGGGCAGGCTCATCCCGCTTCGGCGAGGGAAGGCTCGAGATGGCGATCAAGTGGCTCGGTCGTCCCGTCGAGCGACACGAGCGCGCCTTCAACAAAGTCCGCCGAAATGCGCTCCAGCCGGGCGAGGACGAGCCGATTGGCGAGGTTCGGGGCGGTCACACCGGCTCCTTGGCGTCGGTTGAACTCGTCCAGCGCCTCAGGTGGCAGGACCACCCTGATGTAGTTGTCCGTCAAGCCGGGCGAGGCACCGTCCTTGGCGTTCTCGAGGAGCACGGGCATGGTGCGGCCCAGGTGCTGGCTCTGCCAATCCCTCCTGAGCCGCTGTGACAACGCGCGCAGGCGGGCGCTGCGCCGCTGACGTTCAGGCACGGGCACCACCTCGGCAGAGCGTACTGCCAGGGTGCCCGGGCGCTCCGAATACGTGAACACGTGCGCAAACGCCACCCGGTTGGCGAGCAAGGCACTGCAGGTCGCGTTAAAATCCGCATCCGTCTCGCCCGGGAAGCCGACCATCACGTCTGTGCCGACATAGAGGCCCGGAACAGTACGGCGCGCTTCTGCGAGGAAGTGGCTCCACTCGCCAAGCGAGTCGCGC
>JBHJGW010000185.1:0-2060 GCA_050331415.1 Opitutales bacterium
AGCGTCGACTGCTCCAAGTCCGAAACCAACGCTTTTCTCGTAGGCCTAAACCAGCGGCTTCAGCACGAGATTTCGTACCTGATCCGGATGGAGCCGGGCGTGCAGACGCCAGAGGAAACGCTTGAGAAAGGCAGCGGCTCCTGCCGCGACACATCGTGGCTGCTGGTCAACATTCTTCGCCACCTCGGGTTGGCCGCGCGCTTTGTCTCCGGTTACCTGATTCAGCTCAAACCGGACGAAAAGCCTCTCGAAGGCCCGGCTGGCGCGGAAAAAGATTTCACCGACCTGCATGCGTGGGCGGAAGTTTATCTTCCCGGGGCTGGCTGGGTGGGCCTTGATCCCACCTCTGGCCTGTTCGCCGCCGAGGGGCACCTGCCTTTGGCGGCAACGCCCGAGCCGCGCAGTGCTGCAGCGATTTCCGGAGGCGTCAGCAAAAGCGAAGTCGATTTCGGTTTCGAAATGGACGTCACACGGGTCTACGAGTCGCCTCGCACTACCCTGCCCTACTCCGAGGCGCAATGGAAACGAATCGACGCCCTTGGCAAGCGCGTCGACGAGGTGCTGCGCAAAGGAGATGTCCGCCTAAGCATGGGTGGCGAACCGACGTTTGTCTCAGTCGACGACTTTGAAAGCCCGCAATGGACGACTGAAGCGCTCGGGGAGCACAAACGCCAGCGCGGCGAGGATCTGTTGCGCCGCCTCTACGGGCGCTACGGCAAAGGCGGTTTCCTGCACTACGGCATGGGTAAGTGGTATCCTGGCGAGCAACTGCCGCGCTGGGCCTACAGTGCCATCTGGCGTCGCGACCACCAGCCTATCTGGGAAAATCCCGCCCTCCTGGCCGATCTGCGCGAACCGCAGAACGCGGATGCATTTGCCGCCAAGGATTTCGCGGACCTGCTGTGCGACAAGTTGGCCGTTTCCCGCGATTATCTCGATCCGGGGTACGAAGACAACTATTACTACCTCTGGCGGGAGCGTCGGCTCCCAGTCAATGTCGACCCGATCAAGAACAACGTGCGCGACCCGCTCGAGCGCCAGCGCATTGCGAAAGTCTTCGAGCAGGGCCTCGACAAGATCATCGGCTACGCTCTGCCGCTGGAGCGCGGCTTCGACGCGGAGGGCACCTATTGCTGGCTGAGCGGTCCCTGGTACACGCGCCCGAGCACGCTCTACTTGATCCCCGGAGACTCGCCAATGGGCTACCGGCTGCCTTTGGAGAGCCTGCCGTGGGCGCACGAGGCTGACAAACGTGCCCCGGGCCAGGAAGGGATGTCCTTCGACCTGCCGCCTTTGCCCGACCACCAGGAGCTGGCGCGACAATATTTTCGCCGCACCGGCGAAGGCCCTACCACCGACCATGCCTCTCCCTGGCGCGACTATTTCGCGCAATTCGCGGGAAAGATTCCGCCGCACCTGCGCCCCCGCCCGCGCACGCTGCAGAAGTCCGACGCGAAACCCGAGGCCGGCAAGGCTGCGCCCTGGGTCGTGCGCACCGCCCTGTGCGTCCAGCCGCGCGAACGGCACCTGTTAGTATTCATGCCGCCCGTTCCCGGAGTCGAAGACTACATCGACCTGCTTACGGCCATCGAAGCTACCGCCGGTGAGCTGCAGATGCCGGTCGTCATCGAGGGCTACCTGCCACCGCACGATCCGCGCCTCGAAAACCTCAAAATTACGCCGGACCCCGGCGTGATCGAGGTCAACATCCACCCGTCGCAAAGCTGGGACGAACTCACGGAGCGCACGACCTTCCTCTATGGGGCTGCCCGCGAAGCACGCCTCGGTACCGAGAAGTTCCAGGTCGACGGCCGCCACACCGGCACGGGCGGCGGTAACCATATTGTGATCGGCGGGCCGGGTCTTCCGGATTCACCGTTGTTGCGTCGTCCGAAGTTGCTGGCGAGTCTCGTGAACTACTGGCAACAGCACCCCGGGCTGTCCTACCTGTTCAGCGGCATGTTCATCGGGCCCACTTCGCAGGCCCCGCGCCTCGACGAAGCACGCGACGACAGCATTTACGAACTCGAAATTGCCAATCTAGAGCTCGACCGGCAACT
>JBHJGW010000186.1:0-10085 GCA_050331415.1 Opitutales bacterium
CGACCGGCAACTCAAGCGCGAAGATTGCCCTCCGTGGCTGGTGGACCGCATTTACCGCGACCTGCTAACTGATGTAACCGGCAATTGCCACCGAGCGGAGTTCTGTATCGACAAGCTCTACTCGCCGGACAGCGCGACCGGGCGCCTTGGCCTGCTGGAGCTTCGCGCCTTCGAAATGCCGCCACACGCCCAGATGAGCCTTGTGCAGCACTTGATCCTGCGCGGGCTGATTGCCCGGTTCTGGGACCACCCGTACGAGCCCAACCGCCTCGTGCGCTGGGGTACTCAGCTGCACGATAAGTTCATGCTGCCACATTTTGTCCACCGCGACGTGGAAGACGTTGTTGGAGACCTGCAGCGCTGGGGCATGCCCTTCGAGCTCGACTGGCTAAAGCCGCACCTTGAGTTTCGCTTCCCACTGTACGGGGCGCTGACGGTGCGCGACTGCCATTTGGAGCTCCGACAGGCTCTGGAGCCCTGGCACGTGCTGGGTGAGGAAGGGGCAATTGGCGGTACCGCCCGGTACGTCGACAGCTCCGTCGAGCGCCTGCAGTTCAAAGCGACCAACCTCACGCCGGAGCGCTTTTCCATTGCCTGCAATGGGCATGTCTTGCCGCTGGTTAATACCGGCACCGCGGGAGAATTCGTGGCCGGTGTCCGCTATCGTGCCTGGCAACCGCCACGCGCGCTTCACCCCACGATCCCAGTAGACTCGCCGCTGGTTTTTGACCTGATCGACAAGTGGAACGGCGTGAGCCTTGGCGGCTGCCGCTACCATGTCGCGCATCCTGGTGGCCGCAGCCATGAAGATTTCCCGGTCAACGCCTACTCGGCCGAAACCCGGCGCCTCGCCCGGTTTGAGACAACCGGCCATACCACAGGAAAAGTCGAACTCCCGCCCATGCCTCGCAACACTCAGGATTATCCGCTCACCCTCGACCTCCGCGAAGCCGCCCTGCAGACGGTTTTATAGTCGTTCGTCCATGCTTAACGAATCCTGAGCCAGGCGCACTTGTTGTAACGAAAGCTTTCGAGCCCGGTTTCCGACCTTTTCTCCTGCATTCAAATGCCTTTGACTAAGAACAAACGACGCAGGACTAACCGACCTTTCCTTCTATGACCACGACTCGCATCAGCTCGGCTCCGCAATTTGTATTGAGTGGCGCCTGTTCTGCCGACCTTCAGGGTGACACCATCACCTTCCGCATCGAGCGCCTCGAGAATATTGCGACCGATCCGCTGGAACCAGCATTGCAGCTTTGGGCCTGCCCTGAAGCTCCGGGCAATGAATCCGCCACGGGTGTCCGGCTGGCCGAGATCACGCTGCCCCCGCTCGAGCCCGGACACACAGAGGAACGCCTCAGCCGACAGGCGCTGGTGGAGGCGACGCTAAAGGGCTCGTACCACTTGGTGTTGGCGGTGGCAAAGGGGGCGGGATCTGACCAGTGGGAGGATCAGCGGGTTCTGTCCGAAGACTTCACCTTCGAGCATCCGACGCTGATCGATCCAGTAAGCTTCGAGGTCGGCCTACGCGGTACCGAAGTCGTGCTCGCGGGATACATGAACCCGCGGGTTGAAGATAACGTTAGCGGCAGTCTTTCCCTGGAGCTGTGGGCGCTCCCTGAGCCCTTCCGCGACGGGGCCCCGGAGGGCCACTGCATCGGCCAGTTGCTCCAAGGGACGCTCCCGGGCCAAGAGAAACGCACCGATCTGCGTTTGCGCTACCTCCCCGCAGAGCTCGGCGGCGGCGCGCATTATCTGGCCTTGCTCCTGCGCGAATGGAACGGAAAGACCTACCTCACCCGCGACTACCGGAACACCTCCGAAGCGCTTTCATGGCCAATCGAAACCCAGGTGACGATTGGCCCCAGCGAACCGCTCGCAGTCGCTCCGCTCGCTCCGGTGACGATGCCCGCTCCGGACGAAATCGATCCTCCGCGTGACGAGGCCTACAGCTCCGCCCCCCCCGAAGCGGTCGAGCCGATCATCGCTCCAAGTGACGCCTCATCAATCGCCGCAGAAGCCGATTCGCTCCAGTCCGAGATGGCCGCCGCGGAGGTTTCGGAAGGCGAACCGACCGAAAAAATCTCCTTCTGGAAACGGTTTCAGCGCCTTTTTGGCAAAAAATAGCGCGCCTCTCGCGCATCTTTCACCTACTTCGTCAGGCGCTTTGACGGCATGGAAACTGCAATGCCATGCCGGTGATGCACTTGCACAATAGCACTATGGACCTGAGCGACTACCAGACCGAAGACTTTTTCGACGAGATGTTTGCCGAAGACGGTTCGGTGCGCCCCCATTACCAGCGCCTTGCGGAACGGGTTGCTGAACTGTCGCCAGACGAGTTCAGGGACCGACAGGACGCCGTCCAGCGGGCTATGCTCATGCAGGGCATCACGTTTACCGTCTACAGCGACAACGAGGGGACCGAGCGCATTTTTCCATTCGACCTGATGCCCCGGATTATTCCCGGCGACGAGTGGGCCTACCTCGAACGGGGGCTGACCCAGCGGATGGTCGCGCTCAACCAGTTCCTGCACGATATCTACCATGATGCAAAGATCGTTCGCGACGGGGTAATCCCTCGGGAGTTCATTCAGGGGGCTAAGCATTTCCGCCCGGAGTTCGTGGGCTGCAACGTCCCGAAAGACATTTACATTCACATCTGCGGCTCAGACCTTGTTCGCGACTCCGACGGTCAGTACTACGTGCTCGAAGACAACGGGCGGTCTCCCAGCGGTGTTTCCTATATGCTGGAAAACCGGCAGCTGATGAAGCGCGCTTTTCCCGGTCTTTTCCTCGAATCACGCGTTGCTTCAGTCTCCAACTATACGCGTGACCTCCACCGGATGCTCAAGCACATCGCGCCCGAGGGCGTGCAGGACCCCACCGTCGCCGTCCTCACGCCAGGAGTTTACAACAGCGCCTATTTCGAGCACTGCTTCCTCGCTCGGGACATGGGCGTGGACATCGTCGAGGGGCGCGACCTTATTGTAAAGGATCAGCGAGTGTACATGCGAACGATTTACGGGCTGCGCCCCGTCGACGTACTGTACCGGCGCATTGACGATGACTTTCTCGACCCGCAGGTCTTCCGCGAGGATTCCGTTCTGGGCGTTCCAGGGCTGGTCGAAGCTTATCAGGCAGGAAACCTCGGGCTCGCCAACTCCATCGGTACCGGAGTCGCCGACGACAAGCTCATCTACACCTTTGTGCCCGAAATGATCAAATACTACCTGGGCGAAGACATGGTGCTGCCGAACGTCGAAACCTATCTTGCCAGCGATCCGGCTCAGAGCGACCACATACTCGAAAACATCGATAAGTTGGTAACCAAGCCCGTGAATGAGTCGGGCGGTTACGGAATAACCGTCGGCCCCCATGCCACCAAGGAGCAACTTGAACAGGCCAAGGCCGCAGTCAAAAAGAACCCGCGTAATTTCATTGCCCAGCGCCCGATCTCGCTTTCGCGTCACCCTACCTGGATCGACGGTAAACTGGAGGGCCGCCATGTCGACCTGCGTCCCTACATCCTCTTTGGTGAAAAAATCACGATCACTCCCGGCGGTCTCACCCGCGTTGCCCTCCGCAAGGACTCCCTGGTCGTCAATTCATCCCAGGGGGGGGGCAGCAAGGACACCTGGGTCGTGAGGTAACGAACGGAGTTCGAAAGTCCGGCGATGCGATTCGCTGAACCTCCGGGTTTAGCCGCTCCGCTAACATCTTCATCGTTTGCTACGTTTTCCTTTCTCACTCCACCTACCCCGCTTGTAATGTTCCCTTTGGCCCAAAGCGCGCCTGCTAATCCTTCCGAGGATACCAACTCGTGGTGGGCGGGTCTGGATCCGCTGGGCATCTTCGAACGATTCTGGAACCTCGATTTCAGCATCGGTGGCACCACGATTTTCGTCCATCAGCTGGTGCTGGCGATCCTGTTTCTGGTCGTGGGCGCAATGGTGTCGAAGCGTCTGGCCCGCTTCGTCGCGAACAAGGTCGGCAGCGTCAGCAAAGTTGGCTCGAACACGCGCCAGATGATCGAGCGGCTGCTCTACTTTTTGCTGCTGTTTGCCGCCTTGCTTGTGACACTTGCCATCGCGGGCATCCCGATGACGATTTTCACCGTCTTCGGCGGCGCCGTGGCAATCGCAGTCGGCTTTGGTGCTCAGAACCTTTCGAACAACCTGATCAGTGGCTTCATCCTGATGTTCAATCGGCCGATTCGCATCGGCGACATTGTTGAAATCGATGACAAACTCGTGAAGATCGAAGAAATCGGCATCCGTACGGTCCGCTGCCGCCGCACCGATGGTGCTGATGTGCTCGTGCCTAACAGCGATTTTCTGGAGAGCAAAGTTACCAATTGGACGCTCTTCGACGCCAACATCCGCGCGCAAGTGCGCGTCGGCATCGCCTATGGTTCCGATATTCGCCGCATGCGGGAAATTCTGCTGGAGTCCGCACACCAGCACCCCAAAATTCTCAAGCACCTCGATCCGATTGTTTTGTTCGAGGATTTTGGCGACAATGCCCTTATCTTCGACCTACTTTTCTGGGCAACCGTCAGCCGTCCCATGGACCTGCGGATGATTCAGAGCGATCTGCGCTTCGAGATTGACGACAAATGCAAGGCGGCGGGCATCACGATTGCTTTCCCCCAACGCGACGTTCACCTCGACAGTCTTAGCCCGGTAGAGGTAAAAGTTCTCCAATAACGCCCTGACTCCGTTTCATGTGGCACTTTGGCGCCGCAGACCAACGACTAACCGACCAAACGATCCCCATCATGCTTTGCCGCGTTGCCGATTCTCTGTATTGGATGAGCCGTTACATCGAGCGGGCGGAAAACACCGCGCGCATGGTGGAGGTCAACCTGCAGCTGTTGCTCGATGCCGAGCGCTTGCCGGAAACCCACCTCGACTCGTTCTGGCGTCCCATTATGGACAGCACGGGCGACATCACGATTTTTGAGCGGCTGTACCCGGAACTGAACAGCCAGAGCGTAATGGAATTTCTGACGCTCAACCGCGACAACCCGTCGTCAGTCATCAGCTGTATCTTCGCGGCCCGAGAAAATGCGCGGATGATCCGCGATCAGATTTCCGAAGAGCTCTGGGAAATTATCAACCGGCTCTACCACTACCTGAAGACTGCCGGTTCGCCGCGTATCGGGCAAAGCTCGCTCTACGAACTTTTCTCCCGAATCAAGGAGTACTCGCACTCCTTCGTGGGCATTGCCGAGTCGACCTTCCCGCACGAGATCGGCTACGAATTCATCAAAGCCGGGCGATTCCTCGAGCGCGCGGACAAGACCGGGCGCATCCTCGTGAGCAAGCTCCACGCACTCGACGGTGGCGAGTCCGAACCGGAAAAAATCGTCCAATGGGCAGCCGTCTTACGCGCCTGTTCGGCGATGAACACTTACCGGCACCGTTACAAAATCGAGATCGTGCCCGCCGAAGTATTGAGACTGCTGCTGTGCTCGCGCGACTTCCCGCGCTCGATGCTCTACAGTCTCCAGCAGTTCCAGAGCGCCATCCACGCCGTATCCGGCTGCCCGGTAACGCACTACTCTAACGAAGCTGAACGCCGGGCCGGGCGCCTGATTTCCGATCTGTCCTACTCCAGCGTGCAGGAGTTGCTCGCCCGGGGCATCGACAAATTCTTCGCCAACGCCCATTCCGAGCTCGACGCCATCGGCTCGGAACTCAGCCAGCTGTATATGTTCTTCCCCGTCTTCGACCCCGCCACCGAGGACGAACCGACCACGGGCCAGACCCAAGTCCAGTCGAAGGGATGAGCCTTTAGGGATACGGAGTCATTTGGCGGAAGTGAGATTTCGAAGCGTCAAGCGGGGAGTCAGTTCGAGAGATGCCCTATTCGTCGGCAGGGTTTCATGCGTTTTCTTGGTAGACTCGGCGGCACTCCGGTGAAAAAACGGCTTTGCGCCGACCTGATGCCTCTGCAAACGTTTCCGGATGCCTTCGCCTGAGTTGACCCCCTTGCTGATTTTGCAGGATCGCGACGTCCGTCGCATCGACATCCTGACGCAACTGCAGAAGCTGCCAGCAGAGATTGCCGCTGCCGAGGCCAAGATCGCGAAGGAAGAAACTGCTCTCGCCGACGCGGCGCAGGCCTTGAAGGAAATGGAGGTCAAACGCAGCGCCCTCGACAAGGAGCTGCAGAGCACAGAGGCCGAGATCGTCCGCTACAAAAGCCAGCAGCTTACGGTCAAAAAACAGGAGGAGCTGGAAGCCCTCAACCACGAGATCACGGCCAAGCAGGCCGATGCAGAGCGGCTCGAAGAGGAAGAATTGGAAACGCTGATGGCGATCGACGCTGCCCGGGCAGCATTCGAGGGCGAAAAAACTGAGCGAGAGCCGACCATCGCGGCTTTCCGCCGCGAGATCGAAGCGCTGCGAGCCAAGATCGAAGACCTCAAGAGTCAGGTTGGCGAAGCTGAGGCCGCCGCCGAAGCGGCCCGCCCGGACGTGGATCCCAAGTACCTCCAGGCTTACGACATGGTCAAAAAGCGCCGTCCGAAAGGCCCCTTTGTAGTGCCGGTGGAAGCCGGCAAATGCAGCGGCTGCCACCTGAAGATCGCCGGCGAGGTGGACTCGAGCCTGTACAACCCCACTGGGCCTGTCACCTGCGAAAGCTGTGGCCGGATGCTGTACCTGCCATGAACTCGCAAAAGCACAAACCTCAGGGCTTGCTCACGGGCTCGGCGGTCGTGAAGTAAAAACGCAGCCCCGTGGGCGCAGTCGGGTCAATAATGCGTAGCAATTCGCCGTCGATGCCGAGTTGCGTCAGTTGAGCGTCGGTCACCTCAGTCGGGTTGATCCCAAGCTCAGAAAATCGCCATAAGCGGTACTTGACGCCATTAAGGTTGCTGACATCGAAGGCAATCGAGCCGTTCTCCGCGAGGACCGGAAAGACTTCCGGCAAAGCATCGGGGATGGCAACTCCAAGATCACTGGCCACCTCGCCCACCGACTTTCCACTCAACGCATTGAAACTGTCCGTTTCCAGTTCAATCAATTCTATTCCGCGCACCAAATCGGGGCGAACTTCTCTGACTGCCCCCATGAGCAATTGTAAGGACTGCGTCATTGCCGGCGTAATCGTCGCTTCGTCCGCATTTCCGGTAATCAACGCCACACCGGCCTGTTCCCAAGGTTCGAGCAGGGCGTCGAGAAGCGGCTGCGAGGAGACGAAAGCGGATTTGTCCGACGAGAACGGCTCAACGCCGGGAGAGTCGTCGCGAAATAACTCATAGATGATATCGTAGAGATGCGTACGGACAAAACGCGAGACATTGGACGGCGGACCGGCTGAATCCCGCAAGATCGCCAGAAAACTCTGGATCATTCCCCAGGTTGTCGGGGCAACATTAACCGTGCTGGAGGGAAAGAGTGTCAGCGCGAGTTCTGAACTCGAGGTGTTGCTTTGCAGGTCTCGGATCGAATATTCGGCAGTGATCGCTCCGTCGAAACCAAGAGCCGGGGTAAACCTTACGAAGCTGCCGTGATTGACGAACGTGCCGTAGTCCACCGACGGATCAAACGGAAAGGTGACCGTGAAATCCGTGATCACCAGATCTTCGCGCGTGCTCGGCGGTTCGGCATCATCGTTTTGGGTCAGAAAGAGGTCGATCTGGCGGTCCACAAAGCTGTTGACGCCATCGACGTTGGCCTGGGTCTTGCCGGAAGCCGTGCCGCTGAATTCCGCGTTTCCGTCGAGGAAGAACTGGTTGAAGAACATGGTGCGGGCGAAAACAAAATTGTTCAACGAGAACCCATAAAGCCCGACCTGAAGGCGTTCACCTGCCGAAAGACCCCAATCCAGATTATCGGTACTCCCGCCACTGCCACGCGTTCCATAGCTGGCGAACTCTGTCCATACGTTTCCCCCGGCAGGACCGTTATTGTCGTAGTAACACGTAACGACCCCCGTATCGCCATCGTAGGTTAACCGGACCAGGGCATTCTGGGTTGTGCCAGAGGGCTGGCTGTTCACGGAATCCCCAACAACGCTACCGCTTACATCCTCCTGAGCCGCGAAGAAGCCTCGGAAAACATTGGAATACATCTCAACGAAGACCTCGGGCTGCGTGCGCCCGGCGGGTGTCACAAAGAGCCCAAGGGATACCGTCGGATAGGCCGCCGTAATCTCGACTTCGGCCCACGCTTCCCAGTCTTCATCACTGGGGAGGGTGCCCTGCCAGACCCAGGCAGCTTGCGCGAAATCGTTAGGATCGGGCGTGGCTGGCGCGCTAAACTCCAGCGTTCCCGGAAATTCCCGCAGCTGGGCGTCATTGAACACCTCACCAAACCCCCAGCCAATCCCCATTTGGCCATCCGAGAACTCGTCGCTGACCGGCTGCGCCCAACCTAACGGCAACCCCAGCAGCAACAGAAACCCCACAGAGCAGCGTAATAGCGCCATACCATTAAATTGCGTACCATGAAAAGCCCATCCTAGTCAATTGCGTATTGCAGAAAACCAAACCATTTAATTCACGTCATTAGCTTTACCAGGAGTTTTGCCAATAGCGTCATGATGACCAAGGCTACAGGGTAGGCGGTAGCGTAGCTGATGATCGGGATTTGGCTCTCGGTTTTGGCGGTGATGGCACCGAGGGCCGGCGTACTCGTCATCCCGCCGCAAATGCCGCCAAGAGCCTGCAGCGGTGAGAGTTTCAACCAAACGCGCGCCAGTGGCAGCGCTGCCAACATCGGAAGCAGCGTGATCGCAATGCCCATGACGAATACCATGACGCCGTGGGTGCTGACAGTTTCGACCAGTCGCGCTCCGCCCTTGACGCCGGCGTCGGCGAGAAACAGCACCAGCCCAAGCTCCTGCAAGAGCGAACGCGTGGGCCGTGGAATGTAGCCGACGATGCCACCGACTTTTCCGAAGTGTCCGAGCAGCAGCCCTGCGATCAGCGGCCCGCCAGCCATGCCCAAGGTGATGGCCGGGCTGCCCGGCAGCGCGAAAGGTATCATGCCCAAGAGCACACCCAGGGCAATGCCTACAGACAGCGACAGCAGATCAGTTACGTCGATCTGTGTCTCCCGGTGGCCAATCGTTTCGGCAAACTGACGTAGGTTTTCCTCCATGCCGACAGTCGTCAGAATGTCGTGCTTTTCCACGACCGTCGTCGCCTGAGGAACAAAGGTGATTCCGAGGCGGCTGATCCTCGTGACGGTGACTCCATAGCGACCGGTCAAGTTGAGCTCCCGGATGCTTTTGCCGGCAAATTCGCGGTTGGTCACGAGTAAGCGGCGGCGCTCGCGGTCGGTATCGTAGGTGTAGTCCCCCTCCACGCGGTGACCAAGCAACTCGATCACATCTTCGAGCTCATCTTCCTCGCCGACTAGCAACACACGCTGGCCCTCGCAAAACTGATCCGCGGGGGACACCGGGCTGAGCTTGCCACCGCGCACGACCCGAGAGACCTGGCAGTGATGGCGTTGCGATACATTGGACGAAACAATCGTCTGACCGAAGACGTTCGGGTTGACCACCTCGACGAGTGCATTGCCGATGCGGGTTTCAGACGGGACCGCACCATTGTCTTCGTTCAATCGCCAGCGCAGAAGCCGCGGCAGCAACTGGACAAAAAGGACCACCCCGATCACGCCAAACGGGTAGGCGATGCCGTAGCCGATTACGAGGTCGCTTGCGGTACCCAAAGACTCCCGCAGCGCCTCATCGGCTCCCGCCAGGGCCGGCGTGCTGGTCAGAGCCCCTGCAAAAATCCCCGTGGCGAGGTCTACCGGGAGATCCAGTACCGCCGCGAAAAGCCAGGTCAAAAGGGCCGCCAGAATCGTGACCAGCAAGGAAAGTTTGGCCAGCGAGCTGCCTTCCCGTGCCAGCGCTCGAAAAAACCGGCCGCCCGCGCCCACGCCTACGCAATAGACAAACAGCACGAGCCCCACGTTACCCGCCATCGCCAGGGAAAGCTCGATGCCCCAGGCGTGGGTCAAGTGCCCGGCCAGGAGCGCCGTGAAAAGCACCATCGAAGTCCCCAATTCGATCCCTTTGACGCTGATGCGGCCGAGCAAGAGACCGCTACCGACAAT
>JBHJGW010000187.1:0-17360 GCA_050331415.1 Opitutales bacterium
GGGTCCTGCTGTATGTGGCCAAGGCCAACAACGGCGTCCAAGTGTGCAGTGAGGGCGAAGCGGGCCTAATGGTAGGCGCGAGCATGGACCAGCGCGATTACGGCATTGGCGCTCAGATCCTTGCCGCCCTCGGGCTGAGCCAGATCCGTCTGCTGACGTCCAGCCAGCGCCGTCTCGCCGGGCTCGAAGGCTACGGTCTCGAGATTGTGGGCCACGAGCCTCTCGATTGAAGCCCTGTTGACCAGGCTGGCGAACTTGACGGCAATCCGACCTTGCAGAATTGTAACAATTGCGTTACAGCATGGTCGCAAACCTGCTGGTCAAAAGGCATGCCTTACAAGTTCAAAGATTTCCTCGCCCCCGCTGCCGAGACGCAGCGCATCGCTGAGGAACAGCTCGCGCGGGCCATTGCCGAGATCGAAGATACCTCCCTCAGCTCCGGCAAGACGGTCCATCAGGTGCGAAAACGGTGCAAAAAGCTGCGGGGGCTCTTGCGACTCGCCCGCGGCCCGCTCGACCGCGGAAAAACCTTTTCCCAGGAGAATGCCTGGTACCGCGACACTGCCGGCGCCCTCTCTGGGATGCGCGATGCCGAGGTGCTCATTGAAACCTTCGACAAGCTCACAAAACCGAATCCTGATATCGATGGCCGCCATGTGGCTCCTGTGAGGCGCAAGCTCACGAAGCGCTTGCGAGCGATCGCCGAGGATGAATCTGTATGGGAAACGCGGCTCGATGAAGCTCGGGATCGACTCGATGAGGGGCGCAGGCGCGTACCCGAGTGGGCGGGTGTGGTGACGGGGTTTGCCGAACTGGAGAATGGCCTGGGAAAGACCTACCGCCGCGGGCGCAAGGCCTTGAAAGCCCTTTCCCCAAACGCCTCTGGCGAAGCTTTCCACGAGTGGCGCAAACGCGTAAAAAACCATGGCTACCACATCCGCCTTCTAGAAAAGGCCTGGCCAGAGGTCCTGAGGGCCCGCGCGAGCGAAGTCAGCCGCCTCGGCGATCTGCTTGGCGACGAGCACGACTTAAGCATCTTTTCCGCTATCCTGCTCGACGAATCCGAGGATCTGGGTGACCCGGCCATCCGCGCGGAACTTGTTGTCCTCGCTCGGGAACGTCAGGAACAGCTCCGCGCGGAAGCCTTGAGGCTGGGCCCGCTGGTTTATGCGGAGAAAACGTCCGCTCTCGTAAAACGGGTTGCCAAATTGTGGTCGCGCACCTGCAAGCAGCAAAGAAAAAGAGCCAAGGAACCGGCTGCCGCGTAGTCGCCGCCAGCGGCGGATTCGAGACGGTTCCTACCGCGTTGCCCACCGTCATCATGGTCGCACTGCCGGCCCAAAGCCTGTCTCAGATTTTCTGAGCCCGCTACGCCAGCGAGCCTGACTCGGATGCTGCTTTTGCGCGTGAAGAGGATTGCCAATAGCCGCGGTTCGTGTTTGGCTTATCGTTTCTACTCGACCCGGTAATCCGGGTGCATCTTTTCGGTCCCGTCTCTATGAGTTTCGACCCTCCCGAACCCGAATCAATCGATCCCGCCGACCTGTACGTGTGTGTCGTCGCCAGCCGCTACAACGAGCGCCTGATTGACGAGCTGCTCGATCGTGTGCTCACGACGCTGGAGGACCGAGATGTGCCGGAGGAGAACGTGCAGGTGTACCGGGTACCGGGCTCGAATGAGCTGCCCTACGCAGCCTTCATGAACGCGGTCAGCGGCCAGTTCGACGTGGTCATCGCGCTCGGCGTCATCATCGCGGGCGACACCAACCACCACGACCTCATCGCCCGCTCGACCGGTCAGGCGTTTCACGAAATCGGCCTGCGCACGGAGGTCCCGGTGATCAACGGCGTCCTAACCGTCAACAGCGAAGCGCAGGCTAAAGCGCGAGTCAGTGGCAACCATGACCGTGGCCGAGAGTTCGCCAACGCCGCGCTCGAAATGGCCTCGATGAAGGTCCAATGGGTAGAGCGACTCGACGCTCTGGAGGATCAACTTGAAGAGCGCACCTCCGAAGGCGGGCTCGGGAGCTGACCCAGCCCTCGGCACTCCCTTCCCCCGCTCTTGCGGGCTTGCCAGCCGACTTCACGGCGAGGCAAGCCTTCGTATTCCATTTCTCTGAAGTTCCGCCAGCCATGTCCGCCTCCGCCGACCCATTTGACGACGACGATGCCGTGATCGAGCCCGCTGAAACCGGGTCTGAACACGCTGACTCGCACCCTCCGAAACCGGCGAATAAGCGCCGCCAGAACCGCATCGCCGCGATGCAGATGCTCTACATGCTAGAAGCGGCCCCCAGTGACGACCTCCGCGACGCTTTCTTCACCTTCTTCAACAACTTGCCGCAGCCGCGTGAGCATTACGCGTTCGCCGAGGAACTTGCCGAGGGTGCGTGGGAGAACCGCAGCGAAGTCGACGCGATTATCGAGCGCCATGCCCAAAACTGGTCCCTGCACCGTATTGCCCGCGTCGATCTCGCCATCCTGCGCCTGGCGATTTACGAGCTGCAATTCCGGCTCGACATCCCGCCGATCGTTTCGATCAACGAGGCCATCGATCTCTCCAAGGTCTTTTCCACGCCCGACAGCAAGCGCTTCATCAACGGCATTCTCGATCGCCTAAAGGACACGCTGCACCGCCCTCTACGGACGGCGGCAATCTGAGTGCTCGGTATACAGCGGTCGAAACAAGGCTGTTTACTCCGCTCGCCCTCAAATCATTTCTTTGACGCGGTCCTTCGCGATCGTCTTCACGATGCGATTGCGGTATTTCTCCCCTCGCATCAGGCTCGCGGCCATCTGCTTGCCCTGCCAATATTTGATCTTGGCGGGCATCGGGGGTTCCTGCTTGTCCACGACGGCATCGAGCACGACCGGACCCGGGTGCGCGAGCATTTCGTCGATAGCGCTGCCGATTTCCCCAGGATCGTCGCACCGGATACCCTTGCCCCCGCACGCCTCGGCGACCTTGGCGTAGTCGATATCGGCAAGGTCGACGACATACTCCGGATTGCCGAGAAAGACCATCTGCTCCCATTTGATTTGCGCCAACGTACGGTTGTTGATGACCACAATCTTAACCGGCAAACCGTCACGCACGGCGGTGACAAACTCGGCCATCAACATTGAGAACCCGCCGTCGCCAACAAAAGCGACACTCTGCCTGTCCGGGTAAGCGAGCTGGGCGGCAATGGCATAAGGAAGGCCGTTGGCCATGCTGGCAAGGGTACCGGACAAGGAATACATCTGGCCCCGCTTGGCCACCATCTGACGAGCCCACCAGGTGGTGATCGAGCCACTGTCGCTGCTGACAATCGCCCCTTCGGCCAAGCGCTTGCTCAGCTCCCATGCGACGACCTGCGGCTTCATCGGCTTGTCCTGGCGGGTGCCGCGTTTTTCCATCAGTTCCCACCAGCGCTTGCGCTCCTTTTGGCGGTGCTCGAGGAATGCGCGGTCCTTCTTCCGGGTCAAAAGCGGCACCAGTTCGCGAAGGGTCTCCTTGGAATCGCCGAGTAGCCCCGCGTCGACCGGGTAGCGCATGCCGATCTTTTCCTGGTCAGTATCGACCTGCACGCATTCGGCCTGCCCCTCTGCCGGAAGAAATTCCAGATACGGAAACGACGAACCGACGATAAACAGCGTATCACAATGCTGCATTGCCTCTTCGGACGGCTCCGTGCCGAGCAGGCCGATCCCGCCCATGCAGAGCTCGTGATCGTCGGGGACACAGGCCTTCCCGAGCAGTGCTTTGATGATCGGTGCACCCAGCAGATCGGCGACTTCCAGCAGTTCGTCGGTGGCGTGGTTGGCACCCTGGCCCGCCAGGATGGCAATCTTGCGCCCTTCGTTGAGTACCTGCGCAGCCCTTTGCAGCTCCGCCGGCAGCGGGGCGCCTTTGCCTCGGCCGAAGCCCTGCAGTGGCCGGATCTCACTGTTGCGCATCGAGGTCGAGTCGACCTCGAGCGAGTGCTCCTGAAAATCGACCGGGAAGTTCAAGTGCGCCACGCCTCGCTTGGCGAGCGCCTCACGGCAGGCCTGGTGGGTCACATTGCTGACGTGGGCCGGGCCCATGATTCGCTGATTATAAACGGATACGTCGATAAAGATTTTGTCGAGATCGACGTCCTGCTGCATGTAGGTTCCAATGACGTCGTGGAAATGGTGCCCAGTAATCGCCAGCACCGGCGCGTGGTCGAGCTTGGCGTCGTAGAGGCCGTTGAGCAGGTGAATGCCGCCCGGGCCGCTCGTTGCCAGGCAAACGCCGAGCTTACCGGTGTATTTGGCGTAAGCGCAGGCCATAAACGCCGCGCTTTCTTCGTGCCGCACCTGCACGAAACGAATTTCGTCCTGGCGTTTGCGCAGGGCCTCAATGACCCCGTTGATGCCATCCCCAGGCAGCCCGAAGATGATTTCCACGCACCACTGCCGCAGGACGTCGACGAGTATGTCGGACGCCGTTTCGCTCATGCTACCTCGGCAGCAGCGCTGACGCCAAACCCGCAAGCTCGCAAGCAGCGCGAAAACGCTAAGGTCAAATGGCCGCATTATGCCCGAAAGCGGTCCTCCTGCCTGCAAGACGCCAGCGATATTTTCCGTTGAACGGAGGCTGCTTTTGCGGGAACGTTCCTTGGGAGTCGACGCGCAAATTTCTTCGATGAACCGGCCAATCCTCGAGAAAGTTTTGCCTGAAGCCGGCACCGGGATTGCGGCTTTCGTTAGGGAAGCGGAGCCTCTCGACTGCCCGCTGCACTACCACCCGGAAGTCGAACTGACCTTTGTGGAGCGCGGCCACGGCCTGCGGGTAATAGGTGACCAGGTCGAGGCTTTCGCCGACGGTGACCTGTGCCTGATCGGCTCAGACCTGCCGCACCTCTACAAGAGCCCCGCCAGCGAGGACATCAGCACAACCCGCTCGGTCACAGTACAGTTTCCCCGAAGCCTCGTCGAGGGCTTCGGCTCGCTCCCCGAATTGCGCGGACTTCAGGAGCTCTGCCGCGAGGCGGAGCGCGGGCTGGCGTTCCGGCTGCCGGCTCCGGCCATCTGGGCAAGGCGCGCGGCGAACTTGGTTACGACCTGCGGCGTACCCAGAGTGACTGCCTTGCTCGACATGCTGGCTGTGCTGGCCACCCTGCCCACCCGTCGATTGGCCAGCCCGACAAGCACGACCCCGAGCGAAAGCGATGAACTGGAAGCGTCTTTCGAGCTGATTCTTACCCGGTTCCGCGAACCCCTGTCCCAAGCGGAAGTTGCGCGGCAGGCCGGGCTGTCGCCCACGGCATTCAGCCGACACTTCAAACGCGCCACGAAGCTCACGTTTTCGCAGTTTCTCAATCGTGTTCGCTTGGGCAATGCCTGCCGCTTGCTTCAGCAAAGCACGTTGCCCATCAACGAGATAGCCTTTTCCAGCGGCTTCGAGAACCTGTCGAATTTCAACCGGCGCTTTCGCGAAGCCTACGGCCAGAGCCCGCGGGAATATCGGAAGATGCTCGAGGCGCGCGGTGGACTGCAAGGAGGTATTGCGAAAGCACCGCAAGAAAGTACCAGAACGGAGTCGCAGAAGCGTAGTTTTGTTTGGCCTTAAGGTGGTATTATTCTGTGCAGCCACAGAATTCAAAAAAGTTACACAGTTCCGATGGACCGCTCGTTCTACCTCGACCTCGCCACGCGCGACCTTCGCTTCCCAATCGGCGCCGACATGGTCCTCCACGAGCGTGAAGATCCTGAGGCGTGCCGCCTGAACGGTGAGTGCCTCGGGCAAGCTATCCTCGAAGCTGCCCAACGCTTCCGCATGCCGCTCGCCTTCCCGCTGATGGACTTGCGGATCGAAAAGGAATGGATGCTGACGGCACTCGGCATCCCGCCGTCCGAAATGGACAAGTTTCACTTCGACGACGCAATTTCCGACCGCCAGCGCGAAATCCTCGAAAGGGTCACCGAAACCCCGGAAACGCCCCGCATGCGTGCCTCGGCAGAGGCGCTGAGCTATGTCCGCGATCATGGCGGCGACATCATTCCCGTCGGCATGAGTATCGGCCCCTTTTCGCTGATGACGAAGTTTCTCAGCGATCCCATAACCGCCGTGTATCAAGTCGGCCTGGATCCGGAGGACGAGGACGCCGAGAAGGTGACAGGCCTGCTGGAAATCGCCACGAAGGTCATCCTCTCATGGATCGACCTGCAGGTACGCGCGGGCGCAAAGGCTGTCTGCGTATGCGAGCCAGCCTACAACACGGTATACCTTTCCCCAAAGCAACTCGACGAGAATCCGGAACTGGCACATGAGCTTGTCTTGAAGCACAACCTCGCTCTGAAAAGAAACCTCGAGGCAAACGGAGCTGACATGATCCTACACGATTGTGGTGAGCTCAACGAAACCATGTTACGAAGCTTCAACACGCTCGACCCACCCCTACTCAGCCTCGGCAGCCCCTGCGATCTCCCCGAAGTAGTGCCGTTTCTGAAGAAGGACATTGTCGTCATGGGCAACCTGCCCTCCAAAAAGTTCTACACTGACAGCGAAATGACTGAAGCACAGGTAACCCTCACCTCCCAAGAGCTCCTGAATCAAATGCGGGCGACGGGTCATCCCTTCATCCTCGGAACGGAATGCGACGTCCTCTGTGTCACCGGTTGCGAGGAGAAGATCATGCGCAAAGTTATGGCGCTCGTTAACGTGTAATGAGTGCCGTTTAGCCGGGAAAGAAAATAGGATCGGCGTTCAACAAAACCACTGCACCTCAAAAGCGACTAAAGACAGAACGACTTTTTTTTCATGACTCCGAGAGAACGTTACGAAGCCGCGCTCGCGGGTGAGCCCTTGGATTTCATCCCTCGCATTCCGATACTGATGCAGTTTGCCGCTGAGTATATCGGCAGCAACTACGGCGCGTTCGCCTCTGACTTCAACGTGCTCGTGGAAGCCAATATCCGCTGTGCGGAGGATTTCGGTTTCGACCAGCTAAGTTGCATCTCCGACCCCTACCGCGAGACCGCCGGGCTCGGCGGCGAAATCGTTTTCCACGAAAACGCCGTGCCCGAATGCGCCAGGGTGCCGCTCAACGACATCGAGGACGCCGACTCGCTCGCGATTCCCGATCCCGAAGCCGCTCCGCGCATGCGCGACCGGATCGATGCGGTGCGCCTGTACCGCAAGCGCTGCGGGCAGCAGTACAGCGTCTTGGGCTGGGTCGAAGGGCCCGCGGCGCTGGCGGGTGACGTGCGCGGCCTCTCCGACTTCCTTATGGACCTGCTCGAGGAACCCGAAGACGCCGAGCGCCTGATGGACCTTTGCTGCGAAACCTCGTTCCGCTTTGCGCAAGCGCAGATTGCCGCTGGGGCTGACACCATCGGCATTGGCGACGCGATCTGCAGCCAAATTTCGGGGGCAACGTATGAAACCCACGTCTGGCCAAGGCAGCGGCGGCTGGTGGAGGCGATCAAGGCCTCGGGTGCGCGCGTGCGAATTCACATTTGCGGGCAGACGCGGCAGCTTTGGCCCAAGCTCTCCGAGCTTCCGTTCGACATCCTGGATTGCGACCACATGGTCGACATGGCTGCCGCGCACGCCGCGTTCCCGGGTAAAATGCTCGCCGGCAACCACGATCCAGTGGCCGATCTGCGCTACGGCACGCCCGAAGGCATCCGCAAGCGCAGTCGACACTGCCTGGAAGCCGCGCTTGGCTTCTGGCTCGTGAATGCCGGGTGCGAAATTCCGTCTGGCACCCCGCCCGAGAATCTGCGAGCTCTCTGTGAGCCCCTCGCCCCCGAATGAGCTGCGCCCTTCTCGCCTCCGACGTTTTCAGCGCCGAACTGGAACTGCTCGGCCACCGGCTCCCCGTGCGCTTCCTCGAAATGGGCCTGCACGAGCATCCCGCTCGGCTGCGCGTGGAAATTCAGGCAGCGATTGAAAAGTTGGAGGCCGAGGAAGGCGTCGACACTATCTTGCTCGCCTACGGACTGTGCGGCAATGCGCTCGATGGTGTTCAAGCCCGGCAGGCGCGTTTAATCCTTCCACGCACACACGACTGCATCACGCTTCTCATGGGAGGCAACAGCGAGGCAGAACAGTTCCGCATCCAGAACCCCGACACCTTTTTCGCGAGCGAAGGCTGGTTCCGCGGAGGACTGATGCCGGGAGCCGGACGCGACGCCTTCTTGCGCAAGCTCTATTCTGAGCGTCATCCTGACGACGAGGGACTCGTCGAGGACTTGTTAGAAGCCGCTCAGGAAACGTACGCCAGCTACCGACGATTGCACTGCCTCGAAACCGTCGGCGGGACTGGGTTCGAACGAAATTGCGCGGCATGTGCCGCGGCGATGGGATGGGAGAAGCAGACCGTCCGTGGTGATTTGGCGCTCCTGCACGACCTATTGCACGGTTCCATCGACCCCGAACGCTTCTTGATAATCGAACCCGGCCACGCAATTTGCGCCGACCCCGGCGGCAAGGTGATGCGCGCCGTTGCCACCCGTGAAACGGTGTCGGCGCAACAATGAAGCCCTCCGTACGATTCTGGCTGCCGAGTCGCGAAGTCCGGGAGGCGCCGGTGACCCCTTCGGACGCGCAATTGCCGCTGAGTGAATGGCTCGCACGCCATCACGCGCCGCTCAACACCCGCTGCGGCGGACGCGGACTCTGTCGTGGGTGCCTGGTCGAACAACCGGGCAACGCCGTGAGCGCCCGCGCCTGCCAAATAAAGATGGCGCAGCTGATGGCGGGTGCTCCGGAAATTCGTATTCCAGAAGCATCCCTATACGACACGACGCTAACCGGCGTTTCGGCATTCGAAATCCTTGCTGAGCCGCCCGCTCCGCTTCGTCGCGCGGGGCTCGGAGTCGCTGTAGACATCGGCACCACGACTCTTGCGGGAGCGCTGTGGGACCTCGATACCGGAGAATGTCTTGCTCTGACAAGTCGGGCTAACCCGCAACGCATTTACGGCGACAACGTTTCGGCCCGGACAGGCTACGCAATGCAGGAGCCGGAGGGTGCGGCGCGCTTGCATCAGCGCCTCTGCGATCTCGGCCTGAAGCCCCTCCTCGCTGACTTGCTGAGGAAGGCGGACCGCGACTCACAACCGGTGGAAGTGATCCTCGCCGGCAACGCCATCATGATGCACACGGTGGCCGGTTGTGCGCTCGACGGTTTCGGCAGTTTTCCCTTCCGCCCAGAGTTTTTGAACAGCCGTTCGCTCTCGCCGGCAGTTTTCGGCCTCTGCCCGGGAACCGCGGTGACGCTGCTCCCGAGCGCAGGACCCTTCGTGGGAGCGGACGTCACCGCCGGAGCTCTTGCCGCAGGTATGTCAGGAATCGACGGCACAGCGCTTCTGATCGACTTTGGAACCAATGGCGAAATTTTGCTCAAACACCAGGGGCGATATTGGGCCACAGCCACCGCGGCTGGACCCGCTTTCGAGGGGGGGCGCCTGACCTGCGGCCAAACCGCAAGCGACTGCGCGATCTCAGGTCTCAACATACAGGACGGTGCTTGGACCTGGACCCTTTGCGGTGGAAGCCCGGAGCAGCCCCCCACCGGCTTATCGGGTGCTGCCTACATTAGTTTCCTTGCCAAAGCACTGGCCGAGGGCTTGATCACGGCAATGGGGCGGCTGGATCCCGCGCACCCGTTGGCCTCCGAACGCACGGTAGATGGTGACGTGCTGCGCTGCGTCGAGCTCACACCGCAGATCTTCATCACAGAGGGTGACATCGGCGAATTGATGCAGGCCAAAGCAGCCATTGCCGCTGGGACGGTCACGCTGCTCGAGCTCGCCGGCGTTGACGCCAACGGTATCGACCAGCTATTCCTTGCCGGGGGCTTTGGCTACTATCTTGACCATCGGGACGCCGGAACCATTGGGCTAATTCCGCCCATCCACCCGTCGCGGGTGCAGGCAATCGGGAACAGCTCGCTAGCGGGTGCCTCGCTCGTACTACTGACCCAAAACGTCCCAGCCCTGGAGTCGGCAACCGCCGAGTGGCAGTGTATCGAACTCAACGCCCAAGCTTCCTTTGAGGACCACTATCTCGACGCGCTTCAGCTGGGGTCCGAATGTTTTACAGGCACCGACTAGCTTCGGCGGGCAAGTAACCCGCTTCAGCCCGGCGCGCGCAGTCGCAGGGACCAACGGACACGCACTGGGCGCCGTTCCTCTCCGTCGATCCGAAACAGGCCACGCCGGACGATCTCTTGCGCGACGCCGCGTAACGCCGGATGCGAGGCCTGAAGAACCTCAACAACATCCGCGCGGTCATCATAACCAATTTCAATGACAACCTCAACGGTCCCCTCGTCGATGCCACGGCGGCTCATCTCGCGTGGGTACTGGAAATGTGGCTCGTTGACGAGCATGGCGCGTGCGCCCGTGCCCGAAAGATCGAGAATGGCCTGCGCCTCCGCTTGGGCGTCAACAAAGTCTGCCGCTCGGAAATCGGCCGGGTTGAGCACCTCGGCTGGCGTGACGTCCAACGTGACTGTTGCAGGGCTAAGGTCGATCCGCACCGGTTCCATCAAGAGACTCGGCGGAGGAGGCGGGGGCGGGGTTTTCTCGGGTTGCTCTGGCACCGTGTCCAGTGGGGGTGGTTTGAGGCTCGTACTGATCGGTTCAGAGATTGCCTGAAGCTCGGGAGCCTGTTGCACCGGAGCCATCATAGTCAGGGCCATGGCGGACAGCAAAAACAGGGTGACTCCGCACCCAAGAAGCCAACCTGCCCAACCGGGCAGCCGGGAAGTAGTGGGCATGAAGGCGCGCTGTGGAACCGGAGCCGAATTGGAGCCCGAAGAGAAAGCAGGTAAGGCTCCTTTGGGGACGGGCGAAACCGCCCGTTTCCGCCCTTTCGGAAAGCGAGGCGCGGTTCGAAGTGGGGCCGTATGTGGCTTCACAGGCACACCTTTCGCCAAACCCAAAATGCGACCACACTTGCTGCGAATTCGCAAAAACCCGGCACTTTATCGTTACTGAGAACCACTAGCTCCTGAAGTTGCGTCCAAGTCTCAGTTAAGTCGAGCACGAAAAGCCCCTGTTCGCGGTTTCTTGCCTCTTCATGAAGAAATAATCCGAAAAGACTCGAAGGACCCCGGACAGCCGCAGAGAACCCCAAGAAACGGAACGAACGCCCGTTTACGGCCAGGAAACCCCGGGAGGCTTGTCGGCCTCCAGCTGCTTTTTCGGTTCGGGTCGGACGCACCGGCCTCATATCAGCTGACTATTCGCCGCCGTAGAGTCCGAGCTGCCGGAGGAAAGGTTCGCGCGAAGCGGGTCGGCCCAAGAAGGCACGGATGGACTCGTTAATGTCGCGGGTATCGCCCACGGCGTAAATTTCGTCGCGCAGACGCAGTCCGGTTTCGGTATCGAGGAAGCCACCGTCGGCACTGCGAAAGACTTCAGCCATATCGGCAGCGATGACTTCGCTCCACATGTAGCCATAATATCCGGCATCATACCCCATCAGGTGGCCAAACCCAGCAACGAACGCGCTCTCAAAGCTGGGCTCCATGACATAGGTCTTCCAGGCGTCGACTTCGACATTGCTGACGTCCGGCGGCGAGTCGACCGGGAACTCGCTGTGGAGGTTCAAATCCATCATGGCAAAGGCGATCTGCCGACGGTAATGGTTGGCGATAGTCGACTTCTCCGCTGCGATCATACGTCCGATCAACTCCGCCGGGATTTTGTCGCTGGGGTCTTCCCAGTTTGCAGCAAAGCGGTCGAGGATCGTTTTGTCTTCCAGCCAGTACTCCAGCATCTGCGAGGGCGCTTCGACAAAGTCCCGCGGCACATTGGTCCCGGCGAAGCTCTGGTAAGTGGCGCGCGTCACCTGCTGGTGCAACAAGTGCCCAAACTCGTGGAAAAGCGTCTCAACTTCGTCATACGAAAGCAGGGACGGGCGATCTTCACCGGGCGGCGGGAAGTTGCACACGAGGGTCGTCACCGGACGGCGGTATTGACCGTCAGGCTGGAGGTAACCCTCAACGGGCCCGAAGCAGGCGAAATGGTTGTACTTCCCCTCGCGCGGGTACATATCGAGATGGAATAACCCGAATGGGCGGCCGCTCTCAGCGTCGGTAATGACGTAGCTGGACACCTTCGGATGCCAGACTTCGACGCCGGTCACCGGGATAATCTTCAAGCTGAAGAGCTGCTCATAAATTTCGAACATGCCTTCAAGCGTCTGCTGATACGGGAAATACTTCCGCAGCTCTTCGGTATCGACGCTGTAGCGCTGTTTTTTGAGCTGATTGCGGTAGTAGCGAATGTCCCAAAATTTGAGTTCGGCATCGCTCTCGCCCGTGTCGCGGACCTTCATTTGGCGGAGGGTTTCGTTTTCCTCGCGAAACTTCGGCTCCAGCCCCGAGGCGATGCCCTCGATGAATTCGCGGACAGTAGCCTCGCTGCCAGCCATACGGGGCTCGGTCTGGTAATCGGCCCAGGAGTTGTAACCAAGCAGCGCCGCGGCCTCCCTGCGCATCGTAACGATTTGCTGGAGCAACGGGATGTTCTCTTCATCGGCACGGTTGTACCGGGCGATCAAAAAGCGTTTCCGGGTTTCCGGATCGACCGCATTGTCGGCGATTGTCAGGTAGTGAAAGGTGACGTTGGCGTCGACGGTGTAGGTGCCTTCCTCGTTGGCCACGGCTTCAAGAAAGCTCTCCGGGACACCTTCGAGCTCCTCCGCCGTAAACGACATCGGCGTTGAGGCGGCGCGAATGTTGTCGCCAAACTCCAGCTCGAGGCGCCCCGTTTCTTTCAAAACTTCCTCGAGGCGCGCCCGTTCGTCCTCGGGCAGTGTAAAGCCCCTGCGCTCGAAGCTATCCCAGGTGTCCTCGTAGAGCTTGCGATCTTCTCCGCTCAGCTCATTCCATCGGCCACTGTCGTGGTAGGCCTTGATGGTTTTATAGATATCGTCTCGGAAAGAAAAGCCCACATGCCAGTCCTGAAAACGCTGGATCGCTTCGGAACCCGCTTCGCGCAGTTCCGCCTCGGGGTAGGTTTCTTTCAAAAGGTATAGAGTGCCGACGACTTGGTTAAGGTCCGCGTAAAGGAGGTCGAGAGCTGCAATGGTGTTCTCAAAGTCGATCTCGCTGTCCTCTAAATCGGCAATCCGGTCACCAGCAGCATCGGCTGCCGCCAACGCGCGCTCCATCGCAAACCTGACGGCATCAGGCTCGCCATAAATCGGCAGCGGGTCGAGCTCGCCGCCTTGACGCGCAGCTTCGAGCTGGAATTGCCGGAACGGCTCAGCCTGGCGTTCAACCGGGGCTTGGCCGCGAGCCAAAGCCAGCGTGAACAGGAGGATAAGGCACAGATAATGTTTCATAATGACGTAGAGCGTAAGGCCAAAGGTGTGGTCCAAGAGACTGCCACAAGAACGCGACCAACGCAAGACGTTGCAAGTTCCAGGAAATCGCGGCAAATGGACCCTCGATCAGTTGCTGCAGGCGGAGCGTTCCTGGTGATGCCTGCACTCAGGTCACATCATAAAATCGTCACGGGCAACGAAGCGCTTGTCCGAAACCCACTGCTGGCGGGCGTAAGCTGCGCATTCGAGGGACGCCTCTACGTCCAGGTCAACCAGGCGGGCGATGCCCAAAGTAGCGTTGAAGGCGGCTTCGGCGGCATCCAGCGCGGCCATTTCGAGGTCCGGTTCCGGAGGGTTGAAGCCGACGGCGTGAGCATCCTCGCGGCGAGCGAGAGCGCAGCCTTCGGGGCCTGAAATCGCGACGGCTCCGACCTGCAACTCTAGGCGGAGCCGTTGCGCACCGCTGCGACGACCTGCCAGGTCTTCGGCTTCCCAGGCATTGAGCCCCAGCGCCTTTGCCGCGCGCAGAGCTTCCTTTGGTCCCAGGCTCAAGATCGCATGACCACGCGCTTGATAGCGACGGACCAGCTGAAGCGCGGTATATAGCTCATGCCGTGGCCGCTGCTCGTCGTCATTGAGGTCGAAAACAAAAACCCGTGGTGTCAGGTCTCCCAGGTGCAGAAACGCCCGGTCGAGCATGGCTTCCAGCATTTCGGTGAACCGGGTGAGCCGGTCCCACCCGGCGAAGACGAAAAGCTCGGACCGGGCGAGCGCGTCAATTACCGCCCCTTCGCCAGCACCGTCGAGAATCGCGTCGTAGCTGATCGGACCGGCGAAGCCTGGCAAAGGAGCAAGCGCGGAGAACTGCCGGGCGAAACCCGACCAGCAATCTTCGCTGGACGTGCCGTCTTGTGCGGACTCCGAAGAGGGCGATGCGCCCGTTGCCGCCGCTGCGGCCACAGGCGCAGGAGGCATCCCTCCCAAAAAGCGGACTCGCAAGTCGTAAGCAGCCAGGGCTCGAGCGTGTTCAACCGCCCGTCCCTGAATCTGATCCCCCAAGGTTTCGGCATCGAAGCCCGTCAAAGCCAGGCGTCGAGAGAGCTGGCTGGCAACTTGGGCAAACTTTCGCTGCGTCTTCGCTGACAAGTTCATTGTCGTCAGCATGAAAGCATTTCGACGTTCGGGCAAGCGCCAGAATTGGCGACAGAACCGCACATGCCGCCCCTTCTCCAAGAAGGGCAGGCGTCCTGAGGCATGGTGCTTTCCTCAACGGTAAAGCGCCACGCTACGCAATCAATGACCCAGGCCTGTCCCTAGCACCAAGTGGGCGGGTTCTGCAACTCGGGGCGCAGCGTGCCGATGCAGGGCAGGTTGCGGTAGCGCTCGGCAAAATCGAGGCCGTAGCCAACGACAAATTCCTGGCCGATTGCAAAGCCCGTATAATCCGCCGAGGTCGTTTCGACCCGGCAACTCGGTTTCTCTAGAAGCACACAAGTGCGAAGATTGGCGGGCTTCATCTCTTCGAGGATGCCGACAAGCTTGCGAAGCGTGCGCCCCGTGGCCATCACGTCATCGATCAGCAGAGTATGCGTTCCGGAGATATCCAGGCGAATCTGGTCGATAATCTCGGTGCGCGTAACGGGCTTGGTTTCGTCTCTGTAATTGGCCGCGCGCACACAATCGAGCCGGACCGGCAAATCGAGTTCCCGCAACAGGTCCGCGGCAAATAGCACCGCCCCATTTGTAATGGAAATCACGGTAATTTCATCTGCACCGGCTGCCCGAAAATCGCGCGTGATTTGCTCGCCAAGTTCCCGAACGCGCGCACGGATTGCGTCGGCGTCGACAACGATTCGGGCGAGATGTGACTTGAGATCCATGATGGGCTAACACCTTTCCGCAGTGCGGCACGGCGCAACTAGAGAATCGGTTAAAAAACTACGATTCTGCAGAGGCGTCAAGTCAGGAAAATTCCGCAGAAGGCTTTGAACTCGACTTGCAGGCACGCCCTCATGACAACCGCGTGATGGATTCCGTGCTTTACGACGGCTTCGTCGTCATCACTCCCTGGAAGCTCGTTGGCTACATCGGCGTGCTTTGTTTTGGCATGCGCTGGGTCGTCCAGATGATGGCCTCGCACCGACAGAAAAAAGTCACCGTGCCCATGATCTTTTGGACCTTCACCCTGGCTGGGGCCACGTTGCAGCTTGTGTACTGGGTGTGGGGAAAAAACGACTCCGTGGGTATCCTCCAGAGTGCGTCGCCCTTTATCATTGCGTTTTACAACCTCTACCTCGAGATCACCCATCGCCGCGCGGAAAAGGTTACGCCGCCAGCGCCTGCCGACCTCGCCGAAGGCGGTGATTCTGCCGACCCGCCTGAAGTCAAAGCCCAGGACTAACCAACTCTCCCTCCCCCGACCATGGATGCCGCGCCGATCGACCGCCACCTGACCCGCTACGGCTGGATCTGGCTGCTCGGGCTGGCCGCACTTGCCCTCCTGCCCGGGCTTGGCGGGATACCCTTGCTCGACCGGGACGAACCGCGCTTTGTGCGGGCTACAGTCGAAATGCAGGAGCGCGGCAACTGGGTCGTGCCCTACTTCAACGAGGCCTATCGTTTTGACAAACCGCCGCTTACGTACTGGTGGATGCAGCTGAACTTCCGGCTCTTAGGCGAGGGCGAGTTCGCCGCCCGCCTGCACAGTATCATTGCAGCCTGGGCCGCGGCCCTTGGCATTTTTGCCTTCGGCCGCAGCCTCTTTTGCGTGCGTTCTGGCTGGCTGGCCGGAGCGGCCTTTTTACTGTGTTTCCAGACGCTTGTCCACGGGCGTCTCGCCGTCGCAGACATGCCGATGATCGCGGCGGTGGCCATCATCATGTGGATGGGCTGGGAGCTGGTGCACGAGCGCCATTGGGCAGGGTTCTCCTGGCGTTTCTGGGCGTTGTGGTGGGCTGTCATTATCGGTTTTCTCGCCAAGGGACCGATCGTGCTGTTCGTGCCTGTGCTGGCATGGCTGCTTTTCGCCATAACCTCCCGCAGCGGGGCACGGTGGAACCAGCTTCAACCGCTGGCAGGCCTCGGCTTCGCGCTGATCGTCGTCGGCCTGTGGGGTGCTCCGGCGCTGATTTTGACTGGCGGCGCCTTCTGGGACGTCGGTATCGGTACGCATATTGTCGAGCGCGGCACGCAAACCTTCAACGGGCGCATTTCCAACCCCCTTTACTACGTCGTCACGATCTTCGTCAGCCTGATGCCGTGGACGGCCTTTCTGTGGGCATGGGTTGCCAAGGTACGCCGTGGCTGGGATGCCCGGACGGCCTACCTGCTGATGTGGTTCCTCGCTCCGGTGCTCATTTTCAGCTTTTATGCCACCCAACTGCTGCACTACATCCTGCCTGGCTTCGCGGGTTTCCTGTTAGTGCTCTTCCGCCCGGTAAAATCGGCTTCCGCGCGGCCAGCCCTCGCTGACACCCACCCGCTGTCTGCGGTGAAAAACCGCCGCGCCGAAGCGATCTTTTACCGCACAGTCCACACGCTTTGGAGCGTCGTTACCGTCGTCCTCTGGGCGCTGGTGATCGCTCTGCCCTTCCCGGGTGAGACAGGTCCGCTGCGCGGTGTTCTCGGGGGGTTGGCGCTTGTGCTTACAGGCTTGCTGATCCTTGGCGAATGCACACGCCATGCGCTCTGGCGCCGCCTGATACCTGGCTTCGCGTTCGCTCTGCTGCTTGTCGGCACGGGCTTCGCCGCCTTTGCCCACAATCTGCGCCCTACCCTGCCCGCGCTCAAGCTAGAGCCATGGTTCGCCGCTGCAAAAGCGGAAACTTCCGATCTCGAATGGACCGGACATGGCTACAGCGAACCGAGCCTCGTCTATTACCGCGAGGGACCCTGGAGATTCGCCGGCGACCCGGAAAGCGATACCGATTTTACCAGAGGTGCCCATGTCGTGCTCGCGCGCGAATGGCGCATCGACGATCTTCTCGATACCTGGCTCGAAGGGCGAACGACACCGAAGCCTTCCACCGACCGCCCGGACGCCCTTCCGCCAACACCTCCCGGTT